>NZ_JBFTMS010000010.1:0-161737 GCF_056397085.1 Peribacillus sp. 05N428
GGCGATAGCGAAGAGGTCACACCCGTTCCCATTCCGAACACGGCAGTTAAGCTCTTCAGCGCCGATGGTAGTTGGGGGTTTCCCCCTGTGAGAGTAGGACGCCGCCAAGCCATTTAAAAAGATCAGCCATCCGGCTGGTCTTTTTTTGTATTGCGATATTTTTCAGCTTTCAGGAGGAATGACGTAAATTAACAGCTAAATCGACCTGCAGGCTAATTAATTCCATCAGCTGACTTATTTATTCGGACTAAACTTGAATTGAAATAATTCATGGGAGCAAGATACGAATATGTAACGATCATGGAGCAGAGGTAATTTCATGAATGAAGCTATTGTAATTCAGAGGGAGGAGAAGGGCAGGATATTGAAGGGGATGTAGAGTATATGAGAGTAGATGCTTTTAGGAAGGTAAGGGGGATCAAATTCTGAGGTATTTGGAATTTCCATTATAAAGTAATTGATTTTATTTACATGCATTCTTGTCTTTGCTTATTCTTTTCATTATACTAGGAAGAATTTATTATTGATAATATGCAAGTTGGATGGGTAAGGAAGAAGGCAGACAAAATAGAACCATGAAGGGATCGGTATTGTGAGTAAAAAGAGTAAGGAAAAGTTTGAAGTTATCGAGGGCGAGACGATCGATGCATGTTTAGATCGAATTAAAGCGGCAGGTTACTTTCCTGTAAGGCGAACGGAAGAGCCTATCTTTGCCGAGAGAATCGAGAATGGCAAAGTCCATTATGAGCCGGTTGATCGAAAAATTGTATTCGAAGCAAAGTTAATCGAGTAAAACACGAACGATTAATTAATATCATGTAAAAATATTCGATTTTAACTTGACATTAAAATGGCCGGAAGGTAAGATGAAGTTACATTAATACGTCTCATATAATCATGGGGATATGGCCCAAAAGTTTCTACCTGATGACCGTAAATCATCGGACTATGAGAAAAGCATCTGACTATTTCGGAAACCTAGCCAAGTCTTTTTGTATTTTCCAAAAGGGCTTTCTGTTCCGGACAGGTTGCTTTCTCGATGAGGAAGCAACCTGTCCGGTTTTTTAATTTACATGTTATAGATAAATGATAAGCGTCTGTCTGCATACTCGGGACGCCATAATATGAGTGTTGGAGGGAAAGATGATATGAAACCGCAAGTTGGGGTTATTATGGGAAGTGTCTCGGATTGGGAAACGATGAAGTACGCTTGTGAATCATTGGAACAGCTTGAGATCCCCTATGAAAAAAGAGTCGTTTCCGCCCACCGGACGCCGGATTTACTATTTGAATATGCAGAGAGTGCAAAAGATAGAGATATTAAAGTGATTATTGCCGGAGCAGGCGGGGCTGCACATCTTCCAGGTATGACCGCCGCTAAAACGATTGTCCCTGTGATTGGCGTGCCAATACAGTCGAAGGCATTAAATGGGATGGATTCGTTATTATCGATTGTTCAAATGCCTGGTGGCGTACCGGTTGCAACGGTTGCGATCGGAAAAGCCGGCGCAGTCAATGCCGGTTTGTTAGCGGCTCAAATGTTAGCGGCTTTTGATTCTGACATTGCTGATAGGCTAGAGGCTTTACGAGACGAAACCAGAGAAAAGGTGTTACAGAGCAGTGAACAACTTAAATAATACAATCATATTACCGGGACAGACCATTGGAATTATCGGCGGTGGGCAATTGGGCAGGATGATGGCCTTGTCAGCTAAGGCATCGGGCTTTAAGATAGCGGTCCTTGAGCCGACTGCAGAAGGCCCATGTGCCCAAGTGGCGGATATTGAAATCATCGGTGCTTATGATGATATCGAATCATTGAAAAGGTTAGCTGACGTCAGTGATGTCATAACATACGAGTTTGAAAATATCAGTTCAGAAGCCTTGGATTGGTTAAAGCAACATGCATTTCTTCCACAGGGCTCAGAATTATTAAAGCTGACACAGGATAGATTGACTGAAAAAAAAGCCATATCCGATGCAGGAGCTTCCGTTGCTCCATATCAGGAAATACAGGATATTTCAGAAATTTACCTTCATATAGAGAAATTAGGGTACCCTAGTGTGTTAAAAACGACGCGGGGCGGTTATGATGGAAAAGGGCAGTTGGTCATTAAGGAAGAAGCCGATATCAAAAAGGCTGAACCCCTGCTCAAAACAGGTATATGTGTGCTGGAAGCCTGGATTCCTTTCGTAAAAGAAATATCCATCATCGTGACGCGTAAGGCTGATGGCGAGACAAGTCATTTTCCGATTGCGGAAAACATTCATATTGAAAACATTCTTCATAAAAGCATTGTTCCGGCCCGTATCAGTATCCAAGCTGAACGGAAAGCTATTGATGAAGCTTTGCAGCTTGCAGAGAAACTTGATTTGGTGGGGACATTGGCAGTCGAGATGTTTTTAACCGCTCAGGATGATATCATCATTAATGAATTAGCGCCAAGACCTCATAACTCAGGCCATTATACAATGGAGGCATGTGAGACTTCACAGTTTGAACAGCATATAAGGGCTGTCTGCAATTGGCCTCTCGGAAATACGGCGTTATTGAAGCCTGTGGTAATGATAAACATCCTTGGTGAGCATATCGGACCCTTGATGGATGAAATTCCGACGCTTTCAGATTGGAAGGTTCACCTTTACGGTAAGAAAGAAGCCAAGCTTAAGCGGAAAATGGGTCATGTGAATATTTTACGTCCAACGATTGAGGAAGCTCTTTTGGAAAGTGATCGAAGCAAAATATGGAATCAACAGGTTGAAACGGAGGAAGTAAAATGATTGAACGTTATACCCGCCCAGAGATGGGAAACATTTGGACAGAAAAGAACCGCTTTAATGCGTGGTTGGAAGTTGAAATCTTAGCTTGTGAAGCATGGTCGGAGCTAGGTGTCATTCCAAAAGAAGATGTGAAGCTTCTTCGTGAAAATGCTACATTCGATGTCGACCGTATCAATGAAATCGAAAAAGATACACGCCATGATGTTGTTGCTTTTACACGTGCGGTTTCCGAAACGTTGGGTGAAGAACGGAAATGGGTCCATTACGGACTGACTTCCACTGATGTGGTGGATACAGCTCTTTCATATGTGATAAAGCAGGCGAATGAGATCCTTGCCAAGGATTTAAATAACTTCGTGGAGATCCTGAAAAATAAAGCGAAAGAACATAAATACACGGTTCAAATGGGACGTACACATGGAGTTCATGCGGAACCGACCACTTTTGGGTTGAAACTGGCACTTTGGTATCAAGAAATGAAACGCAATGTCGAACGTTTTGAAGAAGCAAGAAAGAACATAGAGGTTGGGAAAATCTCTGGGGCTGTCGGAACTTACGCAAACATCGACCCGTTCGTTGAAAAATTCGTTTGTGAAAAGCTTGGCCTTGAAGCAGCGCCAATCTCAACACAAACATTACAACGAGATCGCCATGCACATTATATGAGTACATTGGCTTTAATTGCGACATCTATTGAAAAGTTTGCAGTGGAAATTCGCGGCTTGCAAAAAAGTGAAACACGCGAAGTGGAAGAATTCTTTGCAAAAGGACAAAAAGGATCTTCGGCAATGCCTCATAAACGGAATCCAATCGGTTCTGAAAATATGACGGGTATGGCTCGTGTAATCCGCGGTTACATGATGACAGCATATGAGAATGTGCCATTATGGCATGAACGTGACATTTCGCATTCTTCTGCTGAGCGCATCATCTTGCCGGATGCAACGATCGCATTAAACTATATGCTGAACCGTTTCAGCAACATAGTGAAGAACTTGACCGTTTATCCAGAAAATATGAAACGCAATATGGACCGTACGCTGGGATTGATTTTCTCACAACGTGTGCTGCTATCCCTTATCGATAAAGGACTTGTCCGTGAAGAAGCTTATGATACGGTTCAGCCGAAAGCGATGGAAGCATGGGAGCTTCAGGTTCCATTCAGAAGCCTGATCGAAAAGGATGATAAAATCACAAGCTTGCTTACGAAAGAAGAACTTGATGATTGTTTCGATCCTACACATCACCTGAAAAATGTTGATGTAATCTTTGATCGTTTAGGTTTATAAAAGTGAAGGCGGCAAACATGGCACCTTTAATGGTGATATGTTTGCCAAGCCTGATCAATGGCAGGAAGATTCATAATATTCACAATGTGGGGGTCTGGACAGATGGAAAAACGAGAATTGTTGTATGAAGGAAAAGCGAAACAGATTTTTGCAACGGACAACAGTGAAATAGTATGGGTGGAATACAAGGATTCGGCAACAGCATTCAATGGTGAGAAGAAGTCAGAGATTGCAGGAAAAGGTAAGTTGAATAATCAAATTACTAGCTTACTATTTTCAAAGCTTGCCCAAGAGAATATCCCGTCCCATTTTATTGAAATGCTTTCCGAACGGGAGCAGCTAGTCAAAAGGGTATCCATCATTCCGCTAGAAGTCGTTGTCAGAAATACGGCTGCCGGCAGTTTTTCTAAAAGGACTGGCATTGAAGAAGGCCAGCCGCTCAAGAAAACGCTGATTGAGTTTTACTATAAAGACGACGAGCTCGGCGATCCTCTGTTAACGGAAGACCATATTGAAGAATTGGAACTTGCAAGCAAGGAAGATGTAGCGATTTTAAAAGAAAAGGCACAAGAAATCAGTATCGTCTTAACGTCTTTCTTTAAAGAGTTGGACATTAAATTGATTGATTTTAAATTAGAGTTCGGCAAAACCCCGAATGGAGACATTCTGCTGGCAGATGAAATTTCACCTGATACCTGCCGATTATGGGATATTAACACGAACGAAAAATTAGACAAAGATGTATTCCGCCGTGATTTAGGAAGTTTAACAGATGCTTACGAAAAAATACTAGCAAAGTTGGAGGGCACTCAACATGTATAAGGTTAAGGTATATATCACACTACGCGAAAGTGTATTAGATCCACAGGGAGCAGCAGTGCAACAATCACTTCATAGCTTGACATATAACGAAGTTAGTGATGTTCGAGTGGGGAAATACATTGAACTTACAATTAAGGATACGGATCGTGATTTAGATCAACTTGTGAAGGAAATGTGTGAAAAACTATTGGCCAATACGGTAATTGAAGCTTACCGTTATGATGTTGAGGAGGTTATCACCCAATGAAATTTGCTGTCATAGTTTTCCCTGGCTCCAATTGTGATGTCGATATGTACCATGCGATAAAGGATGCACTGGGGGAAGAAGTGGAGTATGTTTGGCACTCTACAGACAATCTAGATCAGTATGATGGGATTCTCCTTCCTGGAGGTTTCTCTTATGGAGACTATTTACGCTCTGGAGCAATTGCACGCTTTTCGAATGTAATGGCTGAAGTCGTAAAAGCGGCACAAGCAGGAAAGCCTGTCTTGGGTGTCTGCAATGGTTTTCAGATTTTACTTGAAGCAGGACTTTTACCTGGAGCGATGCGCCGTAATGAAGGCTTGAAATTCATTTGCCGCAATGTAGGACTGAAGGTTGAAAATAACCAATCGATGTTCACGACAGGATATGAATTAAATGAAACGATTACGATCCCTGTGGCACATGGTGAAGGGAATTACTACTGCGATGATGAAACATTGGCTGAATTAAAACAAAATAACCGCATCTTGTTCACGTATGATGGTGAAAATCCAAACGGAAGCTTGGAGCAAATAGCGGGAATTACAAATGAACAAGGAAATGTCCTCGGAATGATGCCTCATCCCGAACGTGCTGTTGATTCGCTGCTTGGCAGTAAAGACGGCTTAAAGATTTTTCAATCCATCGTAAAAAACTGGAGGGAATCACATGTTATTACAGCTTGAACCAAGTCCGGAAAAAATTAAATCGGATCGATTGTACGCAACAATGGGACTATCCGATGATGAATTTGCAATGGTGGAGAAAATCTTAGGCAGACTGCCGAATTATACGGAAACTGGTTTGTTTTCGGTTATGTGGTCAGAGCATTGTTCCTACAAAAATTCAAAACCCATCTTAAGGAAATTCCCGATTACAGGGGAGAAAGTGCTACAAGGTCCTGGTGAAGGAGCAGGTATCGTTGATATCGGTGACGATCAGGCTGTCGTTTTTAAAATTGAAAGTCATAACCACCCTTCGGCAATAGAGCCTTATCAAGGTGCTGCTACCGGTGTCGGCGGAATTATCCGTGATGTTTTCTCCATGGGAGCCCGTCCGATTGCGATGTTGAACTCACTTCGCTTCGGTGAGCTAGACAATGATCGCGTGAAATATTTATTTAAAGAAGTGGTTGCAGGGATTGCAGGATACGGGAATTGTATCGGAATTCCAACTGTCGGCGGAGAAATTCAATTTGATCCATCGTATGAAGGAAATCCTCTTGTCAATGCAATGTGTGTCGGTTTGATCGATCATAAGGACATTAAAAAGGGCCAAGCGCATGGAGTGGGCAACACAGTGATGTATGTGGGTGCCAAAACTGGACGTGATGGCATTCATGGAGCAACATTTGCATCTGAAGAGCTATCAGAGTCTTCGGAAGAGAAACGGCCTGCCGTACAAGTAGGCGATCCATTCATGGAGAAACTGCTTTTGGAAGCATGCCTTGAATTGATTCAAAATGATGCCCTTGTTGGCATTCAGGATATGGGAGCAGCAGGTCTTACAAGCTCATCTGCCGAGATGGCGAGTAAAGCTGGCTCAGGAATAAAAATGAACCTGGATTTGGTACCGCAGCGTGAAACGGGAATGACAGCATATGAAATGATGCTTTCTGAATCACAAGAGCGGATGCTGATCGTTGTCACTAAAGGACGCGAACAGGAAATCGTCGACTTGTTTACGAAATATGACCTAGAAGCGGTTGCTGTTGGTGAAGTAACGGATGATAAAAACCTAACACTTTCCCATCAAGGTGAAATCGTTGCTGAGGTTCCGGTTGATGCATTGGCTGAAGAAGCTCCTATTTATCACAAGCCATCTGCAGAGCCGCAATATTTCCGTGACTTCCAAAGCATGACGGCAGAAGTGCCAGTCATTGAAGATTATAAAGAAACATTGGTATCCCTATTGAAGCAACCGACAATTTCGAGTAAGGAATGGGTCTACGACCAGTATGATTACATGGTCCGCACGAATACAGTCGTCTCACCTGGATCGGATGCAGCGGTAGTGCGTGTACGTGGTACGAATAAAGCCCTTGCCATGACGACGGATTGCAACTCCCGCTTTATTTATTTAGATCCTGAAACAGGCGGCAAAATCGCTGTGGCTGAAGCAGCCCGTAACATCATTTGCTCGGGTGCGGAACCTTTAGCGATCACGGATTGCTTGAATTTTGGGAATCCAGAAAAACCAGAAATATTCTGGCAACTGGAAAAAGCGGCAGACGGTATGAGTGAAGCTTGCAGAAGCTTAAGTACTCCTGTAATCGGCGGAAATGTTTCCCTTTATAATGAAACGAATGGTGAAGCGATTTATCCGACGCCTGTGGTTGGAATGGTTGGTCTAGTCAATGACCTTAAGCACATCACAACACAAACATTTAAAAATGAATCCGATTTGATTTACGTGGTCGGTGAAGCGAAAGTGGAATTCGGAGGCAGTGAATTACAGAAAATGCTCGAGGGTAAAATCTTTGGACGCGCTCCAGAACTTGATTTGGACCTTGAACAAAAACGTCAGCAGCAAATTCTGACTGCAATCCAAAAAGGACTTGTTGCATCTGCCCATGATCTTTCGGAAGGCGGTTTGGCAGTGGCTTTAGCTGAATCTTTATTCTCGGCTAGTAAACTTGGGGCTAAAGTGAATATATCCGGTGAACCGGTATCTGAATTATTCAGTGAAACGCAATCACGATTCTTACTGTCCATCAGTCCTCAAAACCAAGCGGCATTTGAAGCTCTTGTTGAAGATGCGATTTGCATAGGCTCAGTAACGGCTGATAATAAATTAGTCGTGGCAACAAGTGATAGCAAAGTATTGGAAGCGGACGTTGAAGATTTACAAACAGCTTGGAAGGGAGCCATACCATGCTTGCTGAAATAAGAAGCCTAAACGAAGAGTGTGGTGTTGTTGGAGTCTGGGGACATCCCGATGCAGCGCAGCTTGCTTACTACGGTTTGCATAGCTTGCAACATCGTGGTCAAGAGGGAGCGGGCATCGTCGTGACGGATGGTGAGCAGATGTCCATCTCTAAGGGCGAAGGACTTGTCACAGAGATATTCACTGCGGAAAAAATGCAGGCACTTTCCGGTAGCGGTAAAGCGGCAATAGGCCATGTCCGTTATACAACGGCAGGCGGCGGCGGGTATCAAAATGTTCAGCCTTTCCTGTTCAATTCTCATACAGGAGGGCTGGCACTTGCCCATAATGGGAATATCGTCAATGCCCATCAATTAAAAGCACAGCTTGAAGGACAAGGAAGCATTTTTCAAACGACCTCTGATACGGAAGTTCTGGCACATCTGATTAAACGCTCCGGCTACTCGGATGTAAGAGATTCCGTGAAGAACAGTTTAAGTATGCTAAAGGGAGCCTATGCCTTTGTCATCATGACCGAAACCCAAATGATCATGGCAAGAGATCCGCATGGCTTCCGTCCACTTTCCTTGGGGAAAATAGGCGATGCATATTTCGCTGCATCTGAAACATGTGCACTTGATATTGTAGGTGCAGAATTCATCCGCGATATTGAGCCGGGTGAACTCGTTGTCATTAATGATGAGGGAATCACATCCGAATACTTTTCGCTTTCCAGCCAACAGGCAATGTGCACGATGGAGTACGTGTATTTTTCCCGTCCGGATAGCAACATTGATGGTATCAATGTTCATACGGCACGGAAAAACCTTGGTAAGCAAATGGCACTCGAAACCAAAATTGAAGCAGACGTAGTTACAGGTGTACCTGATTCCAGCATCTCGGCAGCGATTGGCTATGCTGAAGCTGCAGGCATTCCTTATGAAATGGGCTTAATAAAGAATCGTTATGTTGGACGGACTTTCATTCAGCCATCACAAAGTCTGCGTGAACAAGGCGTAAAGATGAAACTATCACCTGTTAGAGGGGTAGTGGAAGGCAAGCGGGTCATAATGGTTGATGATTCAATCGTCCGTGGGACAACGAGCAGAAGGATTGTCCGCATGTTAAAAGATGCCGGAGCGAAAGAAGTGCATGTAGTAATCAGCTCACCACCGATCAAGAATCCATGTTTTTATGGCATAGACACGTCTAAAAAGGAAGAACTGATTGCAAGCTCAAAATCGGTGGAGGAAATAAGGGAAATCATTGAAGCTGATTCCTTAACTTTTTTAAGTGTCGAAGGTATGGTCGAAGCAATTGGACGACCGTTTCCTGGAGAAACGCGCGGTTCATGCCTAGCTTGTTTCACCGGAAATTATCCGACTGAAATTTTTGAATACGAACGAGAAAAAACAAAATGTTAATCAAGTCGGCAATGATGATTGATTTTCGGAGGAGGATTTCAAATGGCTAATGCATATAAACAGGCTGGTGTGGATATTGAGGCTGGTTATGAAGCGGTAAATCGAATGAAAAAACATGTAAAGCGCACATTTCGTCCGGAAGTAATGAATGGTCTGGGCGGTTTCGGCGGCATGTTTGACTTATCTTCCTTGAACCTTAAAGAACCTGTGCTCATTTCTGGTACGGATGGAGTGGGTACAAAACTTTTGTTAGCGTTCATGATGGATAAACACGATACAATTGGAGTGGATTGTGTAGCTATGTGCGTCAATGATGTTGTCGTTCAAGGTGCTGCACCTTTATACTTTTTAGATTATATTGCCTGTGGTAAAGCAGATCCTGAACGAATTGAAATGATCGTCAAAGGAATTGCAGATGGCTGTGAGCAGGCGGGCTGTGCTTTAATCGGCGGAGAAACGGCTGAAATGCCAGGCATGTACGAGACGGAAGAATACGATGTGGCAGGCTTTACTGTAGGTGCCGTTGAAAAATCACGTCTTATCACTGGTGAAGCCATCTCGGCTGGTGACGTCGTTATTGGACTCGCTTCAAGCGGCATCCACAGTAATGGGTATTCCCTTGTTCGTAAAATCCTTCTTGAGGACTCAGGCATGGGGCTTCATGACTTCGTACCGGAACTGGATTGCAAGTTGGGTGAGGAATTATTAAAGCCGACAAAAATCTATGTGAAGTCCGTTTTATCGACGTTGGAAAAATTTGAGGTTAATGGTCTTGCCCATATCACCGGTGGAGGATTCATCGAGAATATTCCGCGTATTCTTCCTGAAGGATGCGGTGTTGAAATCGAGCTTGGAAGCTGGGAAATTCCAACTATATTCTCATTCCTTGAAGAAAAAGGGAACCTTGTAAAAGAGGAAATGTTCAATATCTTCAATATGGGAGTTGGAATGACGGCTATCGTGAAAAAAGAAGTGGCATCCGATGTGCTAGCCCACCTACGGTCTTGCGGTGAAGAAGCCTCAGTTATTGGGACGGTTGTGGATGGAAATGGAGTGTCGTTCAAATAATGAAACGCCTTGCTGTCTTTGCATCAGGTAACGGTAGTAATTTTCAATCAATTGCTGAAGCAATAAAAAGTGGAAATTTGAAGGCGGAAATCTGCCTTGTCGTATGCGATCGTGAAGACGCATATGTGCTTGAGAGAGCCAAGCTTGAGAATATTGACTCTTTCTCCTTTTCAGCAAAAAATTACTCCAACAAGACTGAATATGAATCGGAAATCCTGGAAAAACTTCGCCAATATGAGATAGAATTCATCATTCTGGCTGGTTATATGCGTTTGATCGGACCGACATTATTACAAAAGTATTCACAGAGGATCGTGAATATCCACCCTTCACTTCTGCCTAGTTTTCCAGGCAAGGATGCAATTGGCCAGGCTTTTGACGCCGGAGTGAAGGAAACGGGGGTAACGGTTCATTATGTGGATGATGGAATGGACACAGGACCGGTCATTGCCCAAAAAGCAGTGCCGATTCTTGAGGGGGATACGAAAGACATCCTTCAAAAAAGGATTCAGGAAATGGAGCATGACCTGTATCCGTCAGTTTTGCAGGAGCTATGCCACAAGAAACTTACTTAATGGAGGGACCAACATAACATGAAGAAACGTGCATTAATTAGTGTATCGGATAAAACAGGTATCGTAGAATTTGCTCAAGGATTAATTGAAGCAGGTTTTGAAATCATTTCTACAGGCGGTACCAAAAAAACGCTGCAGGATAATGGTATTGAGGTAATTGGAATCAGTGACGTCACCGGTTTCCCTGAAATATTGGATGGACGTGTTAAAACGCTTCACCCGAATGTCCATGGAGCAGTGTTGGCAAAACATGATGACAAAAATCACGCAGCGCAGCTTGCGGAACATAATATTGAACCCATTCAACTTGTCTGCGTGAACCTATATCCATTCCAGGCGACTATTTCCAAACCGGAAGTCACTGTGGAAGATGCTATTGAAAACATCGATATCGGTGGACCGACAATGCTTCGTTCTTCTGCTAAAAACCACGAATATGTGACTGTTATCGTTGATTCCAATGATTATCCTACCGTATTGGCTGAGCTGAAACAAAACGGCGGGGTATCAAAAACCACGAATCGCCGCCTGGCAGCAAAAGTTTTCCGTCATACAGCAGCATATGATGCCGTTATTTCAGAGTATATGACAGAGCTTGCCGATGAAGAAAATCCTGAATCATTGACTGTTACCTATGAATTGAAACAGTCGCTTCGTTATGGGGAAAATCCACATCAAAAAGCCGCATTCTATAAAAAACCGCTTGGTTCCGTTTTCTCAATTGCAGAAGCGAATCAATTACATGGAAAAGAACTTTCCTACAACAACATTAATGATGCTGATGCAGCACTTCAAATCGTTAAAGAATTCAATGAGCCGGCTGCAGTTGCAGTCAAACATATGAATCCTTGCGGCGTCGGTGTCGGTGCGACCATTTTGGAAGCATATGAAAAAGCATATGAGGCAGATGCCACTTCCATTTTCGGTGGGATCATCGCTTTGAACCGTGAAGTTGATAAGGCAACTGCGGAAAAGCTTCATGAAATCTTCCTTGAAATCATCATTGCACCTGGGTTTACACAAGAGGCAGTGGAAGTATTGACAAGCAAGAAAAACCTTCGTTTATTAACGATCGATTTCGACGCGGTTAAAAAGCCTGAACGTAAATTGACATCCATTGAAGGCGGATTGCTTATTCAAGATCAGGATGCACATAGCTTAAAGGATGCAGAGGTAAAAGTGGCAACGAAACGTGAGCCTACCCCTGAAGAGTGGAAAGCCATGGAACTTGGCTGGAAAATCGTGAAACATGTCAAGTCGAATGCAATTGTGGTTTGTAACGATCAAATGACATTAGGTGTTGGCGCAGGACAAATGAACCGCGTGGGAGCTGCAAAAATTGCTTTGGAACAAGCTGGGGAAAGAGCAACAGGAAGTGCATTGGCATCAGATGCTTTCTTCCCGATGGATGATACTGTAGAAGCGGCAACGAAAGCGGGCGTCACGGCAATCATTCAGCCTGGTGGATCTGTTAAAGACGAAGATTCAATCAAGAAAGCTGATGAATATGGGATTACGATGGTGTTTACAGGAATTCGTCACTTTAAACATTAATCAAAAATGAGGTGCGATAATGAATGTACTAGTAATTGGCCGGGGCGGCAGGGAGCATGCCATAGCCCGCAAACTATTTGAAAGTAAACGAGTTGGGACCGTTTTTGCAGCACCGGGAAATCCAGGGATGACCGATGTAGCGACTCTTGTACCAATTGATGAAAACAATCATGGGGATTTGGTTGCCTTTGCAAAGAAGAATGCTGTTTCATTAACGGTGATCGGGCCCGAAACCCCATTGTTGAATGGACTTGCAGATGATTTTACGGAAGCGGGATTACAGGTATTTGGCCCTAATGGCCGTGCCGCAGTCATCGAGGGAAGTAAATCCTTTGCTAAAGATTTAATGAAGAACTACAGCATTCCCACAGCGGAATATGAAACATTTTCTGATTATGATTCAGCAAAAGCATATATCGAAAAAATGGGTGCCCCCATTGTCATAAAAGCGGATGGTTTGGCAGCAGGAAAAGGTGTCGTAGTTGCTATGACGATGGAAGAGGCGTTAGACGCCATCCATGATATGCTAGTCGGAGCAAAGTTCGGGGAAGCATCTGCCAAAGTCGTTATTGAGGAATTCCTTGATGGCGAGGAATTTTCATTGATGGCATTCGTTAATGGGGAAAAAGTGTATCCGATGGTCATTGCTCAAGATCATAAGCGGGTTTTTGATGGAGATCAGGGTCCGAACACAGGTGGAATGGGTGCATATTCACCGGTGCCGCAAATATCCGATGAAATGATCCAGACTGCAGTCGAAACGATTCTTAAACCCACGGTAAATGCGATGATTTCTGAGAATCGGAGTTTTACAGGAATATTATATGCCGGGTTGATCGCCACTGAAAAAGGCACAAAAGTCATTGAGTTCAATGCCCGTTTTGGCGATCCGGAAACGCAAGTCGTTTTACCTCGTCTAAAGACAGACTTCGTAGATACGCTTGAAGCGGTTCTTTCTGGAGAGGATTTACAACTTGAATGGCATGAAGAAGCCGTGCTCGGAGTGGTCGTCGCAGCTGATGGATATCCAGGGGAATATAAAAAGGGATCTATCATTAAAGGCTTGGAAAAGATTGATCCGAAAGCCCATGTTTATCATGCTGGAACGGCTCTCAATAATGAAGGGAACTTCATCTCGAATGGCGGACGTGTACTTCTGGTTGCTGCAAAAGGGAAAGATTTGGCCTCTGCGCAAGCTGAAGTATATAAAGAGTTAGGGCATATTGAGAAAGACGGTTTATTTTGGCGAACGGATATTGGCTACCGAGCAATAAAATACAATTTTTCATCATAATATAAAGAAGCTGACTCTAAGCGGAGTCAGCTTCTTCTATAAGACTTAATATGAATCAGATTGATTCGATTCATTTTCCTGTTTTGGTCCTTTTGTCATCAAGTTTTGTCCGTTTTCCATCGCATCTACGACAGGACAATAACGGAGGATTCCTTCGCCTATTTTCATGGCGGAAAGCATGGCCACGATTATATAAGATTGGTTTTTCCATGGTTTTTTCACCATTTTAGCCGTAGCCCATGTTAGAAATGTAAAACCACAAGTAATTCGCATTAAAGCATTTATTATACTGATATTTTGTTTAAACTTCATATAAAATCCATCCCTTCACAAAAATTTAACAATAATCTGGATAACATTACTGTTCTAATGGGGCAAGTATGTTACTATGAAATAAAATTGGATTGAAAATGGTTTTTTTCATACACTGTTTCTAATAACTTATGGGGGAATGTTTATGCTTGAACAGCGCTATAGATGGAAAAATAAACATCTAAGAGAACATATAGATGTGCTGGATGGCAATAGGGCACCACACATTCTGCTAAAAAATACGACTTATTTAAATCAGGCTTTACGAAAATGGGTAAAAGCGAATATATGGATATATGAAGATCGCATCATATATGTTGGCGATAAGCTTCCTGATAATATAGACCGCTGTGAAATGGTCGACTGTACAAACCAGTACTTGGTCCCGGGTTATATTGAGCCGCATTCACACCCTTCTCAATTATATAATCCCCTTTCTTTTTCACGTTATGCATCTCATTTTGGCACAACGACATTGATCAATGATAACTTGCCGTTTCTATTGCAGTTAGATAAAAAGAAAGCGTTTTCTCTTTTGAAAGAATTACGTAACATTCCTGTAACAATGTATTGGTGGAGCCGTTTTGACGGACAAACGGAATTGATCGATGAAGATATGGTCTTTTCCCATGGGGCCGTAAAATCATGGCTGGAGCATGATGCCGTATTACAGGGCGGGGAACTAACTGGATGGCCGAAGCTTCTCGATGGGGATGACATGATGTTGCACTGGATTCAGGAGGCCAAGCGAATGAGGAAGAAAATAGAAGGACACTTTCCAGGTGCTTCAGAGAAGACTTTAGCAAAAATGACCTTGTTCGGCGCCGATTGTGATCATGAGGCAATGACAGGTGA
Source organism: Peribacillus sp. 05N428 (assembly GCF_056397085.1). NCBI lineage: Bacteria > Bacillati > Bacillota > Bacilli > Caryophanales > Bacillaceae > Peribacillus > Peribacillus sp. 05N428. The sequence continues at coordinate 15,084 of NZ_JBFTMS010000010.1, forward strand.
TGAAGTCATGTCACGCTTGCTGCAGGGCTATTATGTATCGTTAAGACATTCTTCGATCCGTCCGGATCTACCAAAACTGATACAGGAAATCCATGAACTGGACATTGACCATTATGACAAATTCTTTTATACGACAGATGGATCACCGCCGTCCTTTTATGAAGGTGGTTTCATAGACTGCTTGATCAAAATAGCGATAGAGCATGGCGTTCCGGTCATCGATGCCTACAATATGGCGACCATCAACATCGCACGATATTATAACATTGAATACCTTCATGGCAATATTGCCACAGGGAGGGTGGCGAACATCAACTTCCTGACCGATGTAAAGGAACCCGCACCGGTTTCGGTAATGGCGAAAGGGAAATGGGTGAAAAGGGATGGTGAGATCATTCCGGATAAACAGGAAATCGAATGGAGTGATTACGATTTTAAACCGCTCGATCTTGATTGGGATCTAAGTTTAAAGGAAGATTTTGAATTTTCCATGCCGTTCGGGATAGAGTTGGTTAATAATGTAATTACGAAACCGTACTCCCTTGCCAATGATGTTGGGCATGAAGAACTGAACTTTGAGGATGATGAATGCTTTTTCATGCTAATCGACCGGGAAGGGAAATGGCGCATCAATACGATATTAAAAGGGTTTGCGGACAAATTGTGTGGCTTTGCTGGCTCTTATACAAATACAGGTGATATCATACTGATCGGTAAAAGGAAAAAGGATATGCATTTGGCATTTAACCGGCTGAAGGAAATTGGCGGTGGAATCATTTTGACGGAACAAGGCAAGGTGATTCATGAACTTCCTCTGAAATTAAAGGGAGTCATGTCGACCAAGGAGGTTCCTGAATTGATAAAAGAAGAAAATGAATTGAAACATTTGCTGCGCGAGAGAGGTTATCGCTTCGCCGATCCTGTGTATACCCTTTCATTCTTTTCGACAACCCATCTGCCATATATAAGGCTGACCCAGCGAGGAGTATATGATGTAATGAATAAAACTATACTCTTTCCCACTATAATGCGTTAAAATATAAGAGAAGAAATGGCTAATAAATCAGAGGAGTGGAAAGATGAATTTTAAGAGAGTTCTTTTCATCGTTATTGCTATTTTACTGCTGGCAGGCTGTTCGACGAAAGAGGATCCTGCATCGGATGACAGTAAGCCGAAAGACCAAGCTGTCATCAAAAATACAGATGTGAAAAATGAACCTTCCAATGAGTTTCCACTTACAGGTATGGCCACCGAAGCAGGCAGTGAGCGAAGGGCTGCAGCAGTGATGATTAATAATCATCCGGAAGCACGCCCGCAATCGGGTCTCTCAGAAGCCGATATGGTTTACGAAATGCTCGCAGAAGGTGACATAACCAGATTTTTAGCTATCTTCCAAAGTGAAATGCCTAGTCAAATCGGTCCGATTCGGAGTGCAAGGGACTATTATATCGAATTGGCTAAAGGCCTTGATTGCATCTATGTCTGTCATGGGTATAGCCCCGAGGCAAAGACCATGCTGGACAGAGGGTATATTGATAACTTGAACGGATTATATTATGATGGTACTTTGTTTCAACGTTCGGCAGATCGAAAAGCACCGCATAATTCCTACACCTCCTTTGAGGATATCGAAAAAGGTGCAAAGGAAAAGGGTTATGAGTTGAATGGTGCACCGGAGCCTTATGCTTTCCTTACAAAGGAAGAGGCAGCTGGACTTCAAGGGGAACCGGCATTGAAAACCGAGGTTTCCTACGGATCAGACGAGTATGATGTACAGTATGAATACGAGGCCACGGAAGAGAAATATAAACGTTATTCGAATGGAGAGCAAACAGTCGAGCATAAATCGAATAAACCTATTTTACTGGATAATATATTGATCATTGAGGCTGCTCATCAAGTGATCGACGACAAAGGGCGTCGAAAAATCGACTTGAAAAGTGGCGGAAATGGTTATTTACTTCAAAAAGGAAAAGCGAATGAAGTAGAATGGGTGAATAAGGATGGTCGTATTACACCAGTGAAAAACGATAAAGAGGTAGGGTTGATTCCAGGGAAAACTTGGATCAATATTATTCCGGATGAACCTGGTTTAGTAGGAGACGTCTCATTTTGATACCCATGAAATTGAGGGGGAGTAACATGCAAATTGATAAGTTAAGAGGAAAAGAAACGGATCAGCTGTTCAAGTCGATCCTTTCCTTGCGTGATTTGGACGAATGCTATCGATTTTTTGATGATCTATGCACAGTTAATGAAATTTCATCATTGGCACAGCGTCTTGAAGTAGCCCGCATGCTTGAAGAAGGAAAAACCTATCATAAAATCGAAACGGAAACAGGTGCAAGCACGGCTACGATTTCCAGGGTCAAACGCTGCTTGAACTACGGAAATGATGCTTATTCCATGGCTCTGAACCGTATTAAGGATAACGTAGAGGAAACAACTGAATCATAATTCTTTCGATTATAATAAAAAGCTGGGGAATTCATTTCCCGGCTTTTTATTTTGTGTCCAGCACGCTCATTGCCGGCTGTCTTTCAGCCGTATCCATGTTATATTGGATTTTAGATTAAAAGGTTCCATTTGGTAATAACATTTTATCGATACTTCTCTTTTTTAATGAAAAATCTTAATGCTATAATGGTGTAATGGGAAGTGTGAATGGAGGATTATAATGTACGATTTTCGCGAGTGGAAACATGTTTTCAAACTCGATCCAAATAAAGAAATAAGTGATGAGGCCCTTGAGAAAGTCTGTGAATCCGGTACTGATGCAATCATGGTCGGGGGAACGGATGGTATCACGCTTGAGAATGTGCTTCATTTAATGGCACGTGTCAGGCGATATACGGTCCCATGTGTGATGGAAATTTCTTCAGTTGAAACGGTGACGCCAGGGTTTGATTTATATTTCATTCCGAGTGTCCTGAATAGCACCAACCCGGATTGGATGATGAAATTGCATCAGCAAGCAGTCAAGGAATACGGATACCTTTTGAATTGGGATGAAATTTTCGTTGAAGGGTACTGTATCCTGAACCCTGAGTGCAAGGCGGCCCAATTGACGAAAGCCAATACTGATTTGGATATGGATGATGTGGGTGCATACGCGATGATGGCGGAAAAGATGTTCAACCTGCCGATCTTTTATTTGGAATACAGCGGTGATTATGGCGATGTCCAGATGGTGGAAGCGGCCAAAGAGAGTTTGGAAGATACCATACTATTCTATGGCGGTGGGATAAAATCGGTTGAACAGGCCAAAGAGATGTCCAAGATTGCGGATGTCATCGTTGTCGGCAATGTGATTTATGAAGATTTGAAAGTGGCCCTTGCAACAGTTACGGCAGTTAAATGAAAACATGTAAGAAATATAGTATACTAAAACAGAAACGAATGTTCGTATAGGTGGTGTGATAATGCAATATTTAGCGGAAAAATTATTAATTGGTTTGAATGAACAGCAACAAAAAGCAGTGAAAGCAACAGATGGTCCACTTTTAATCATGGCTGGGGCAGGAAGTGGAAAGACGCGTGTGCTGACTCACCGAATAGCTTACTTGATGGTCGAGAAGGAAATAGCGCCTTGGAACATCCTTGCAATCACGTTCACCAACAAAGCGGCACGTGAGATGAAGGAGAGGATCCGTGCCATACTTGGCGGTGCATCCGAAGATATCTGGATTTCGACTTTCCACTCGATGTGTGTCCGCATTCTACGAAGAGATATCGACCGTATCGGATTTAATAGGAACTTCTCGATATTGGATACGACGGATCAGCAATCGGTCATAAAACAAATCATGAAAGACCGTAATATGGATACAAAGAAATATGATTATCGTGCCATTTTGGGCAGCATCAGTTCAGCGAAAAATGAATTGGTCGGGCCGGAAGAGTACCTGAAGACGGCGTCTGATTACTTCACTAAAGTAACGGCCGATGTTTATACGGAATATCAAAAACGGCTGCGCAAAAATTCAGCGCTCGATTTCGATGATTTGATCATGATGACGATTCAATTGTTCCAGCTCGTACCTGAGGTGCTTGAATATTATCAGCGTAAATTTCAATACATTCATGTTGATGAGTACCAAGATACGAACAGGGCTCAATATATGCTTGTTAAATTATTGGCTTCACGCTTCCGTAATCTCTGTGTTGTCGGGGATTCCGATCAGTCGATTTATCGTTGGCGCGGTGCGGATATTGCGAATATCCTTTCATTTGAAAAAGATTATCCGAATGCCAACATGATTTTCCTTGAACAGAATTACCGCTCGACGAAAAAAATCCTTGCAGCAGCGAATAAGGTCATCGATAACAATCAAAACCGTAAGCCGAAAAATCTTTGGACCGAGAATGCAGATGGCAATAAGATATTCTATTACCGTGCGGACAATGAACAAGGGGAAGCGCAATTCGTAGCCGGAAAGATAAATGAGTTAGTTCAGGACGGCAGCAGGAAGTATTCAGATATAGCAATACTTTACAGAACGAATGCACAATCACGTGTCATGGAGGAAGTTCTGCTTAAATCCAATATTAATTATGCAATAGTCGGGGGCACTAAGTTCTATGACCGTAAAGAGATTAAGGATTTACTTGCCTATCTTCGACTTATTGCGAACCCTGATGATGACATCAGCCTTCGCCGTGTAATCAATGTGCCAAAACGCGGAATTGGTGCAACTTCGATGGACAAAGTGGCAGATTATGCAGATCAATATGATGTTTCCATATATAAAGCACTGGAGTCTGTGGAAATGGCAGGGATAAGCGGGAAGGCCACCAAAGCGGCAAGGGAATTCCATACGCTGATCACTAATTATACAAATCAGCAGGAGTACTTATCCGTGACGGAACTTGTGGAGGAAGTCATCGAGAAAACTGGTTACCGTGAGATGCTGCAGGCAGAAAAAACGATTGAATCACAAAGCCGGCTTGAAAATATAGATGAGTTTTTATCTGTTACGAAAGCATTCGAAGATAACAGCGAGGACAAATCATTGGTGGGCTTTTTGACTGACCTGGCGTTGGTTGCCGATATAGACCAACTTGACGAGAATACCGAAGAAAATACAAATACGGTAACGTTGATGACATTGCATTCAGCGAAGGGACTTGAATATCCGGTAGTCTTTCTATTGGGCCTTGAAGAAGGGGTTTTCCCTCACAGCCGCTCGCTTATGGATGAAGAGGAGATGGAAGAAGAACGCCGTCTGGCTTATGTGGGAATTACAAGGGCCGAAAATGAACTATTCATAAGCAATGCCCAAATGCGGACATTGTATGGACGGACGAGCATGAATCCCGTTTCACGTTTCATCAGTGAAATACCAGAGGAACTTCTAGAAGACCTAAAACCGAAACCTGCTCCTAGAGCTAGGCAAACGCCTTTCAGCTCTTCGAGAACCGGGTCTCCTTCAACGGCTTCAACAAGAAAAGTGCCTGCCTTTGGAAAAGCTGTTTCTGCACCATCCGCAACGGGCGGTGAAGAAATCGGCTGGGCTGTCGGTGACCGTGCCTCCCATAAAAAATGGGGTATAGGAACCGTGGTGAGCGTAAAAGGGGAAGGCGAAGGAAAGGAATTGGATATTGCCTTTCCAAGTCCAATCGGCATCAAACGCCTATTGGCGAAATTTGCACCAGTTGAAAAAGCATAAGCTATTAATATGCTCCTGCTGGTAAAGAATAGGGATATCTGACTTTAGACACCGCTCTTCTATCAGAAGTGCGGTGGAGTCTTCTTTAGAAAGGATTGAACGTATGGACTTACAAGCTGCAGAGAAGAAAGTTCTGGAACTGCAAACGTTATTGAACCAATACAGCTATGAATATTATGTGATGGACCAGCCATCAGTACCTGATGCTGAATATGATCGGCTGCTACGTGAACTTATTGGGTATGAGGAGAAATTTCCGGAACTGCAAACGGCGGACTCACCGACACAACGGGTCGGTGGCGCCATTTTGGATATGTTTGAAAAGGTGGAGCATACCACTCCGATGCTTAGTTTAGGCAATGCCTTCAACGAAAGTGACTTGCGGGATTTCGACAGAAAGGTCAGACAATCTGTAGGTGACAATTTTTCCTATGTATGTGAATTGAAAATTGACGGACTTGCCGTCACACTTCAATATGAGAATGGATATTTCGTAAGAGGGGCAACCCGTGGAGACGGAACGATCGGTGAAGATATTACCGCTAATTTGAAAACGATCAAGTCGATCCCATTGAAGTTACGGGAGCCGGTCGCCATAGAAGTGCGCGGTGAGGCCTTCATGCCAAAAAAATCATTCGAATCATTAAACAAGGCTAAGGAAGAACGCGATGAGGAACCATTTGCAAACCCGCGAAATGCCGCTGCCGGCTCGTTAAGGCAGCTTGATCCGAAACTTGCTGCGAAACGGAACTTGGATATTTTCCTTTATGCGATTGCCGATTTGGGGGAAACGGGGGTCCGTTCCCATAGCGAGGGTCTGGATTTATTGGATCGACTCGGGTTTAAGACGAACCGGGAAAGAAAAACATGCTCGAATATAGAGGAAGTACTGGCCTATATAGTAGAATGGACGGAACAACGTCCAAACTTAGCCTATGATATTGATGGAATTGTCGTAAAGGTGGATTCCCTTGAACAGCAGGATGAATTAGGTTTTACTGCAAAAAGTCCGCGATGGGCCATTGCTTATAAATTCCCAGCTGAAGAAGTCATTACAACCCTAAGGGATATCGAGCTGAATGTGGGCCGTACGGGTGTATTGACCCCGACTGCCGTTTTGGATCCCGTCCGGGTAGCAGGTACTACTGTGCAGCGAGCTTCACTTCACAATGAAGACTTAATCCGTGAAAAGGACATCAGAATCGGAGATCAAGTGGTTGTGAAAAAAGCGGGTGATATCATTCCAGAGGTAGTCAATGTACTGGCAGAGCGCCGTACAGGGGAAGAAGTCGAGTTTCAGATGCCGACTGAGTGCCCTGAGTGCAGCAGTGAACTTGTCCGGCTGGACGGGGAGGTTGCTTTACGCTGCATCAACCCGAAGTGTCCTGCACAAATACGGGAAGGCTTGATTCACTTTGTTTCCCGTACAGCTATGAATATAGATAGTCTTGGTGAAAAAGTGATTAGCTTGTTATTTAAAGAAGAACTCATACAAGATGTGGCTGATATTTATAAGCTTACATACGATCAACTGATTGCTTTGGAAAGGATGGGGGATAAATCCGTCACTAAACTTCTTCAAGCGATCGAAGCTTCGAAAGCCAACTCGTTGGAAAAATTACTATTCGGGCTGGGCATTCGCCATGTTGGTTCAAAAGCTGCCAAGACGCTTGCGAGGGAATTCGGAACGATGGAAGCCTTAAGCAAGGCGAGCCGTGAAGAACTAACGGCCATCAATGAAATAGGCGATAAGATGGCTGATTCCATCGTAGCTTATTTTGAATTGGAAGAAGTCCATGCTTTATTGAATGAGTTGGATGCAGCCGGTGTGAATCTTACTTTCAAAGGGCAAAGAGCTGTTGCTATAGAAGATATCGACTCCATTTTTGCCGGTAAAACAGTCGTTTTAACGGGAAAACTGCATCAGTTAACACGTAACGAAGCTAAAGAGAAATTAGAGGCGCTAGGAGCTAATGTTGCTGGAAGTGTAAGCAAGAAAACCGATTTGGTCGTAGCTGGTGAAGATGCCGGTTCCAAACTGGAAAAAGCCGAAAGCCTAGGCGTCATGGTATGGGATGAAGAGAGACTGATTGAGGAACTAAATAAATAAGAGGTGTAGCTATGAGGAAACACTCCATTTTGGGGATGATTCTTATACTGCTTCTTGCTGGATGTGCGCCTAGTTTCGAGGATAAGCAAGAGGTAGTTCAAGACTCCAAAGACAAAAAAGAAACGGCAATTATTCCGAAGTATAAAATTTCGGAAGAATATTATCAAACAATCCTACCTTTTGAACCATCAAAGGCACGCGGTTTGGTCGTATCCAATCTAAATACCCGATATGACATTGAAGAATTCGAAAATGGATTGATGCGGTTGGCCCAAACCCAATTCGACCCGGAAGATTACCTGTTTCAAGAGGGGCAAATGCTAGATAGTTCCAAGATATCTTCCTGGCTGAACAGAAAATATACCGATAGTCAGTTGAAAGAAAAGAAGATGAAGGCCTCTGAGAACCTTGGCTTGAATCCGGTTGATCCAGGTAAAGGAGACATTGATAAACGGAATGAAGAAAATCCAATTTATCTTGCTCATATTTTAGAACATAATTACTTGGTCAAAACAAAAGATAATTCGGTGAGCCTTGGCGGAGTAGTAATAGGTCTTGCGTTGAATTCAGTGCATTACTATCAAAAAGAGGCATTCGGTGCCACCTATGAAAATAAAATCGATAGTAAAAAGCTAAAGCAAGAAGGGGAAAAAATTGCTGCAGTAGTCCTAAAAAGGCTGCGTAATATGGATAAGCTGAAAAATGTTCCGATTACGATTGCCTTATTCGAGCAAAATGAAAAATCTTCAGTAGTCCCTGGGAATTTCATTTCCTATACAAATATCGATAAAAACTCGAACAATATTGGGAAATGGACGAACTTGGACGAAGAGTATTTCCTATTTCCTTCTGCTGCTGCTGAAAAGAAATACCGTGATGACGTCAATACTTTCACGAACTTTAAAGAAGATGTCGAAGAATACTTCCCTAACTTTAATGGAGTCATCGGCAGGGCGTTCTATATGGATGATCAATTGCAAAGCCTGAACATCGATATCCCCATTCAATTTTATGGGAACTCGGAAGCGATAGGCTTTACCCAATATGTTGCTGGGCTCATAATGGAACGTTTCCCGAACTATATTGCCGTACAGGTATCCATTACATCTGTAAATGGACCTGAAGCGCTCATAGTCCGTGAAGCGAATCAGGACGAACCAACCGTTCATATATACGAATGAAAAAAGGATGAAGCTTAGCGGCTTCATCCTTTTTTTCGACTGGAATGTATTTCTTGTGAATGTCAAATTAATCTTTAACAATGAACAAAGATATATAATAGAAAGTAAACCCTTCCATCTTAGGGAACAAGTTCTTTAAAAAAGGTAACATTTGTCGAATTTTAATAGTCTAATTGTCATTTCCCCGGAAATTCCGGCAACTTTCTCATATTTCCCGGAAAATATCTCTTTTTCCTTAAGAAATAATTGAATTTCGACATTGTATCTCTTGTTGCTTTACTGTGCAATAGTTTGATATGATTTAAACGATGATTATATGGAGAAAAGCGACGAAATTCAGTCGATTTGGATATTTTTTCGGAGGTGAAGAGAATGTCACGTATTTCTATGGAACAAGTTAAACACGTTGCCCATTTGGCCCGTTTGGCCATTACGGAGGAAGAAGCAAAACAGTTTCAGCATCAGCTTGACCAAATGATTTCATTCGCGGAGCAGTTGAATGAGCTTGATACGGATCAAGTAAACCCGACTTCTCACGTTTTGGATATGAAGAATGTTATGCGCGAAGATGTCGCAAAACCGGGATTGCCAGTAGAAGAAGTAGTTAAAAATGCACCGGATAGCAAAGAAGGATATATCCGTGTACCATCAATAATTGAATAAGGAGGGACAATGATGTCGTTGTTCGAACAAAAGGTTTCTGAGCTTCATGAACGCTTACATAAGAAAGAGATAAGTGTCACTGATCTTGTTGACGAATCGTACAAGCGAATCGGACAGGTAGAGGACAAGGTGAAGGCATTTTTGACACTTGATGAAGAAAACGCCCGCAATCAAGCAAAACGATTGGATGATCAATTGGTAAAAGGCGAGAACGAAGGCGCTTTATTTGGTATGCCAATCGGAGTGAAGGATAATATTGTCACTAAAAATTTGCGTACGACTTGCGCGAGCAAAATTTTGGAGAACTTTGATCCAATCTATGATGCAACCGTTGTTCAAAAGCTACAGAAGGCAGAAACGGTTACGATCGGGAAATTGAATATGGATGAGTTTGCGATGGGGTCTTCCAATGAGAACTCAGCATTTCAAGCAACACGCAACCCTTGGAATACGGAATATGTGCCAGGCGGTTCTTCGGGTGGTTCGGCTGCATCTGTCGCTTCCGGTGAAGTCCTATTCTCTTTAGGTTCCGATACGGGTGGATCGATCCGCCAACCAGCGGCATATTGTGGAGTCGTCGGCTTAAAACCTACATATGGACGGGTTTCCCGATTCGGCCTTGTAGCATTTGCGTCTTCATTGGACCAAATCGGACCGGTTACAAGAACTGTTGAAGATAACGCTTATTTGCTTGAAGCGATCTCAGGAGTAGATCCAATGGATTCGACCTCTGCTAATGTTGACGTGCCGAATTTTGTGAATTCATTAACAGGCGATGTTAGAGGATTGAAAATAGCCGTGCCTAAAGAATATCTTGGCGAAGGCGTTGGTGAAGAAGCACGTAATTCCGTACTTGAAGCGTTAAAAGTACTAGAGGGTCTTGGAGCTCAATGGGAAGAGGTTTCCTTGCCGCATTCCAAATATGCTTTAGCTGCCTATTATCTTCTATCTTCATCGGAAGCCTCGGCTAACCTTTCACGTTTTGACGGTGTTCGTTACGGACATCGGACAGATAATGCAGAAACTCTTATAGAAATGTATAAGCAAACCCGTGCAGAAGGATTCGGTGACGAAGTGAAACGCCGTATCATGCTTGGAACGTTCTCCTTAAGTTCCGGTTATTATGATGCTTATTATAAAAAGGCTCAAAAAGTACGTACATTAATCAAAAAAGACTTTGAAGATGTCTTTGAAAAATATGATGTCATCGTTGGGCCGACTACACCTACGCCTGCATTTAAAATTGGTGAAAAAGTCGACGATCCATTAACGATGTATGCGAATGATATCTTGACGATTCCAGTCAATCTTGCTGGCGTACCGGGTATATCCGTGCCATGTGGATTCGCAGCGAATGGTCTTCCGCTTGGACTGCAAATGATTGGGAAGCATTTTGATGAAAGCACGATTTACCGCGCGGCTCACGCATTTGAGCAAGCAACAGATTTTCATAAACAATTTCCTAAGCTGTAAGGGGTGAAAATAATGGACTTTGAAACGGTGATTGGTCTAGAAGTACACGTAGAATTAAAAACGGATTCTAAAATTTTCTCAGCGAGCCCAAATCATTTTGGTGCCGCTCCAAATAGTAACACGACTGTAATTGACCTAGGCTACCCAGGTGTATTGCCTGTCGTCAATAAAAAGGCTGTTGATTTTGCAATGAAGGCTGCAATTGCCCTGAATTGCGAAGTGGCGGAAGTTACGAAATTCGACCGGAAAAACTATTTTTACCCGGACAATCCTAAAGCATACCAAATTTCACAGTTCGATCAACCGATCGGTGAACATGGTTGGATTGAAATCGAAGTGGGCGGCAAGAAAAAGAAAATTGGCATTACCCGCATTCATATGGAAGAGGATGCTGGAAAGCTGACACATAAAGGGAACTATTCGCTTTGCGATTATAACCGCCAAGGTACGCCTCTTGTTGAAATCGTATCCGAACCGGATATCACTTCCCCGGAAGAAGCGTATGCTTATTTGGAAAAGCTGAAATCCATCATTCAATACACGGGCGTTTCCGATTGTAAAATGGAAGAAGGCTCACTTCGTTGTGATGCTAACATTTCCTTGAAACCTGTTGGCCAAAAGGAATTCGGTACGAAAACCGAATTGAAAAACTTGAATTCATTCAACTTCGTTCGCAAAGGGTTGGAGCATGAAGAAATCCGACAAGCGGAAATCTTGAATGAAGGCGGCAAAATCGAACAGGAAACTCGCCGGTTCGACGAAGCTACAGGCAGAACCGTACTAATGCGAATTAAGGAAGGCTCCGATGATTACCGTTATTTCCCGGAACCGGACTTATTGACGATCCATATTGATGAAGAATGGAAAGCTCGTATCGCTGCCGAAATCCCGGAACTTCCGGATGCCCGGAAAAAACGCTATGTCGAAGAATTTGGCTTACCTGAATATGATGCAGCCGTTTTAACGGTAACGAAAGAAAGTGCGGATTTCTTTGAAGCGACAGTTGCTTCAGGTGCCGATGCAAAACTAGCATCTAACTGGATCATGGGTGAGGTTTCCGCTTTCTTGAATGCAGAAGGCAAAGAGCTGCATGATGTCAAATTGACTGCTGAATCATTGGCTGGAATGATCAAGCTGATTGAAGATGGCACGATTTCGTCTAAAATCGCTAAAAAGGTTTTCAAAGAATTGATTGAAAACGGCGGGGATGCTGAAACGATCGTCAAGGAGAAGGGACTAGTCCAAATTTCCGACGAAGGCGCATTGCGTACAGCCGTTGAAGAAGCATTGAATAATAACCCGCAATCCATTGAAGATTTTAAAGCGGGTAAACAAAAGGCAATCGGCTTCCTTGTCGGGCAGATTATGAAAGCGACAAAAGGACAAGCCAATCCACAACTTGTTAATAAAATTTTGGTGGAAGAAATCAATAAACGTTAATATTGACCGTATCACTTTTAAAGTGGTACGGTTTTCTCTTGATTAAGGAAAAAGTTTACTGAGAAAAATAATAAGCGGAAAAATAATTTTGAGTTATCTGTAGGGGTAACTCCTTTTTGTGTCGTCTATTACATGAATGTTTATCAGGAAAGGGGGAAGAGAAGTGTCCGATGAGTTAGTAGAGAAGGTAAGGGCTGGGAATGATCATGCATTCCGAATGTTGATCGAAACTTATAAACAGACGATTTATAGAACCGTCTATTCCGTCTTGCGGAATCAAAAGGATGCAGAAGATGTTACCCAGGAAGTCTTTATCAAAATATACACTTCTCTTCCTCAATATAAGAACCAAGGCTTCAAAACTTGGATTACCCGAATTGCCGTCAATCATGCAATCGATCTAAAGAGAAAGAGGGAACGCCAAAAGGAAGAATTACAGGACGAACATTCATCGGAAGTTAATTTGGGCTTAACGGATGATGTCGAGGCAGTATTTTTTCGGAATGAAAGGCGAAAGCAAGTATTACGGAAGCTGAATGACCTTCCAGAGGGATATCGGGACGTTGTATATGGCTATTACATAAAGGAAAAGACATTCAAGCAAATTGCAGAGGAACAGAAGATTCAAGTGAAATCTGTGGAAGTAAAGCTATACCGGGCAAGAAATTGGATGAGAAAACATTGGAAAGAGGAGGATTTTTCATGAATCATGTTTCAGAGGCACAATGGGTTGCATATTTGGCAGATGAAATACCAGAGGCTTTAAAAATTGAATATGAAAATCATCTATACTCCTGTGACAAGTGTTTGTCCGTCTATATGGAAGCGATGGAAAAAGATGAAACAAGTCTGGACCTTGAAGGATTTGATATTGCAGGTCCGGTCATGGACTCGATTAGCCGATTGAAAGGCGGCTCTGTTGAAGATTCTTGGCCACATCGAAAAGAGAAGTCACTTCGGACAATCACAAGACATTACCTGATTGCGGCCGGATTTACGATTTTATTAATGGCAGGCGGAGTATTTCAATCATTGACAGAATACGTGGATTCTGTGGAATCAAGCAGTGATAAGAAAACGCAGTCCTTGACCGAGGACCTTATTGATAAAACATTTACTTGGATGGATACAATCGAAAAGAAAAATAAGGAGGGGTTTAGAAATGAATAAAAGTCCGGTATTAGCTTTTTTATTATCCTTTCTGCCAGGTTTCGGACATTTTTACCTAGGAAGGCAATATAAAGGGCTATTTTATTTTCTTGCCACAGCTGGATTGGGGCTTGGAGGTCTTTTTCTTTCGTTAATCAGTCAATCGGATGCGTTTCTGGCATTTTCCGTTATTGGAATGGTGTTTTATTTCATCAGTATATTTGATTTGGTGGTCACCTCACTGAGGAATCCTAAAAGTGAAGAGGATGTGGAGGGAATGGCAAATCAGCCGGAAGCGGAAAGGTTTTATGTAATCATCCTTTCATTCGTTCCTGGGTTAGGGCATTTTCAGCTAGGCCTCATGAACCGTGGGCTCATTTTTCTCATCAGCTTTTTAGGCTTTGGCATCATGGTGATATTCATCAGTGTGATGACACAAATGGAAGGTCTGTTAATATTCCTGGCACTATTGCCTGTTATCTGGATTTACAGCTTTTTTGATTCTGTTCAACAGCTGAATAAAAAGCAAAGAGGTGAGGAGCTTATCGATCGGACCGTTTTGGAAGATTTCGAGGAGAGACGGGAATCCGGGAAGAAGAGTAAAGCGGTCGCGACTTTATTCGCTATTTTCCCTGGTGCAGGTCACTTATATTTGGGGCTGCAAAAACGTGGGATACAATTGATGGCCGGCTTTTTATTCGCCATTTACATACTGGATTTACTCCGGTTGGGTTTCTTCTTCTTCCTTATTCCGATTATCTGGTTTTATAGTTTTTTTGATGGATTGCAAAAAGCATCAAAAATGGAGGAGGGTCCAGTAGAAGATACGCCCATCATTTCGGGAATGGTCAATCATCAAAAATGGTTAGGATTGGGTTTGGTGGGAATTGGAATCTATTTCTTGGCTAGTAATATGATCGTCCCGGCCATCGCTCCCCATTTAGATGAATGGATTGGAAGCAACTTGGAATATTGGTTTAGGGATTATTTTCAAAAAGGCCTTGTATGCATCCTTCTAATAGGCGGAGGAATCAAATTGCTGTCGGGAAGTAAAAAAGGGAGCGTCAAGGAGGAGACAAAATGAGAACATGGAGAGTCGGAACGATTTCAATGGGAATCTCACTGGTTGGTTTGGGTTTGGTTTTACTGGTTTCTCAAATTGCGGATATGAATTTGACGACGATTCTGCTATCATGGTGGCCGTTGCTGTTCATTATCTTGGGTGCAGAGATTCTCTTCTATATTTATTTTTCCAGAAAAGAAAGTTCTTTTGTGAAGTATGATATTCTTAGCATTCTTTTCGTGGGATTGCTTGGAACGACGGGAATAGTTTTAATTCTGCTTACATCAAGCGGATTGATGGATCAAGTTAGGGCTGCCGTGAATAGTGAAGAGAAAACGGTCAATTTGCCTGGTTTCAATCAAAAGGCAGGAAAAGGCATACAGAGAGTTGTCCTGGACCCTGGCCCATACCCATTGACCATTGAAAGTGGTAATGACGGAGAAGTTTCCGTTTTTGGAACATATGGTGAGCGGGTAATGGAAGATGCTGATTCATTGTTGAAGAAGGCGGAAGATTATTTACTCGTAGAGAGAAATGGTGATACGCTTTATATAAGTTTCAAGGATTTGCCGATTCAAAATGGACTTTTGGACAGTGGTACAATGAATCTTAAGGCCACCCTTATAATCCCTGCTGAGTTGGCAGTGGAGATAGACGGTCAAAATACCGATCTTGTCTTGAAGCCTAGAAAGCTCTTGAATGACTGGAGTGTGAAAGATAGCGGAAATCTAAGTGTATTCCTTCAGGATAATAGTGATATCAAGATAGATGCCAGAGAGGCCGAGGAACTTGAAGGTCCTGAGAATGGCTGGAAGATGACTGAAGTGAAACAAGAAACAAATGAAGAAGGTATTGTAAAAAAGAATGGGATATTCAATACTGGTGAAGGGAAACATACATTAACGGTTACCGACACATTTAACGTGAATGTTCAATATCCCTGATTGAAATCATTTACTAGAATAAAATTGTAAAAAGCATTATAATTTTCCCTGATAAGATTTCTAGTAAAATGCAAAAGATATGGACCGAAATACGGTCCTCTTTTTTTCGAATATTGCTTTTCATGTAACGAAGGATTAAGATGTAAATTATGGAATCAATATGTATAAGGATGATGGGAAATGAAAAGAGCAAGGTTGATTTACAACCCGACTTCGGGCCGGGAAGCCATTAAGAAGAGCCTGCCAGGTGTGCTAGCGAAGCTTGAAGAAGCTGGTTATGAAGCTTCTGCACATGCGACGACCGGTGCTGGGGATGCGACGAAAGCGGCAAAGATAGCGATTGAACGCGGCTATGAGGTAGTTATTGCAGCAGGGGGCGACGGTACGATTTATGAGGTTGTTAATGGACTGGCCACTGCAGAGAAACGTCCGAAACTAGGAATCATCCCGACGGGAACGACCAATGATTTCGCGCGGGCGCTGCATTTACCGAAGTCGATCGAAGGGGCAGCCGAAATTATTGCCGGCGGGCATACGATGCCGATCGATATCGGGAAAATGAACGATAAGTATTTTATCAATATTGCTGGCGGGGGCAGATTGACCGAATTGACCTACGACGTGCCGATCAAGCTGAAAACGATGCTCGGTCAGCTAGCGTACTATATTAAAGGAATTGAAATGCTTCCTTCAATTAAGCCGACGGAAGTTTCTATTGAATATGATGGAAAGCTTTTTGAAGGGGAGATCATGCTTTTCTTGGTGGCTAACACGAATTCGGTCGGCGGCTTCGAGAAACTGGCCCCTGACGCCTCTCTGAATGATGGTATGTTCACGTTGCTTATTTTAAAAAAGGCAAACCTGGCTGATATTGTCCGTGTCGCAACATTGGCAATGCGCGGTGAGCATATCCATGATAAAAACGTCATTTATGAAAAAGCCAATCGAATTAAAGTACAGGCCAAAAAGGATATGATGCTTAATTTGGATGGGGAATTTGGCGGGATGGCCCCAGCTGAATTCGTCAATCAGTACCGCCATTTTGATGTATTCATCCCGCAAGGACTACTGCCGGATGATCCGGCAAATAAATAGGGTGAATAGGCCACTGAATCTGGTGGCCTTTTCAGTTTAATGAAGCAAGGAGAATTGCAACATATATCAGGAAAGCGACACCGGAGGATGCGGACAAGGCAGCCATATTGACCCGGTTAGCGATTAAGGAAATTGCAGAGGTTTTGACAGGTGAAACGGAAGAAGAAAGAATACTTTCCGTTCTTGCCGATTTGTTCAGGAAAAGTGGGAATCGGGTCAGCTATGAAAATACGCTTGTCAGTGAACATGATGGACAAGTATCTGGATTGATCATTGCTTACCATGGCAAGGATGCCGAAAGCTTGGATGAACCAATAGTGAAACAATTAAGGATGAAAATGAAAGACCCAAGCGTTACGCTCGATAAGGAAGCGGAAATGAGAGACTTTTATTTGGATACCGTGTCCGTTGACCCGAATTTTCAAGGAAGAGGAATTGGCAGTGCACTGATTCAATATGTGGAGGAATACGCTAAACATATGGGGTATCCAAGAATTTCTTTAGTCGTTGAAAATGAAAATGAAGCGGCGAATCGTCTCTATGGCAGATTAGGATATATAGAAATGAAAACCATTTCGATTAGCGGCCATGAATTTCGCTATATGGTAAAGGAAATAGAAGAACCTCCTGTTTAACAGGGGGTCCTTTTTAGTTCTTTGAAGTTTGGCATTGTATGCGATTACATTTGCTGCCCATTCATGGCTGCCCAATCAGCGTAAGCTCCGGTGCCATTACAGCCGGGACAGTCGTGTATATCGGAAAAATGATATTCCGTAGGTACGAAGGAGCTGTATCCACGTCCGTAACAATCCGGACAGAGGCCTTTTTCCTCCATACTCGCTCGATGTTTTTCTATCCTTGTAGCATTCCAGGCCGATATAGAGTTAAATAAACCCATTTCCTCACCTCTTTTGTTTTTCCTTATTTTTCTTTTTTTATTGAACTTTTATTCATGGAACTATGAAAAATCCGTAATTCCTTCCACTATATTTTTATGAAAACCAGGGTAAATTGGTGAGTGGTTTTGTGGCAAGGCCTCTATTGTGGTAAAATACAGGCTAGCATAAAAAAGAAAAGAGAAGATGATATGAAAAAAACAGCACCAGTTGCTAAAAATGATATAGTAGAGGTTTTATTTGAAGATTTAACACATGAAGGAGCTGGCGTCGCTAAAGTCGATGGCTACCCGATCTTTGTTCAGGGCGCCCTTCCAGGTGAAAAAGCAAAAATCAAAGTGATGAAGGCTAATAAGGGTTATGGCTTCGGACGCTTGATGGAGATTATCGAAAACAGTCCATACCGGGTTGAGGTCACGACTGAAGACTACCATAAGTACGGTGGTTGTCAGCTGCAGCATATGAGCTATGAAGGACAGTTGGAATTCAAGGAAAAGCAAGTACGTGAAGTGATGACACGCATTGGGAAACTTGAGGATGTGAAGGTTCATCCGATCATCGGGATGGAGAATCCAACCCATTATCGCAATAAAGCGCAAGTGCCTGTTGGTGAAAAGGATGGCAAGCTAATAGCAGGGTTCTTCAAACCGCGGACACATGAAATCGTTGAAACGAAAGAAAGCATTATCCAAAATGAAGTGATTAATGAAGCCGTTCAAGTCGTTAAAGAGATTTTCGGTAAACTTGGTATCCCCGCTTACAGTGAAGAGGCACATAAAGGTGTATTGCGGCACATCATGGCCCGTTATGGCAAGCAAACAGGGGAATTAATGATTGTTCTTGTTACTAGAACGAAAAGTATCCCTTTCATCGAAACCATCGTGAAGGAAATCGTTGAACGGCTTCCACAAGTTAAATCCATCGTTCAAAACGTGAATTCCAAGAAAACCAATGTTATCTTAGGCGATAAAATGACTGTGCTATGGGGCGACGAAGTGATCCATGATATGATCGGTGATGTGAAATTTGCGATATCGGCAAAATCCTTCTACCAAATCAATCCAGATCAAACGAAAGTCCTTTATGATAAAGCTCTTGACTATGCAGGGCTGACTGGTGAAGAAACGGTGATAGATGCCTATTGCGGCATTGGGACCATCTCTTTATTTTTAGCTAAAAAAGCGAAAAAAGTAATCGGTGTCGAAGTGGTCGAAGAAGCGATCGAAGACGCACGGCGCAACGCTGAATTGAATGAAATCTCAAATGCAGAATTCATGGTCGGCGATGCAGGTAACGTTATTGCTGAATGGTATCAAAAGGGCAACACTGCTGATGTCATCGTGGTGGATCCGCCACGCAAAGGTTGTGAAGAATCCCTTCTGAATACGATCATCGAGATGAAGCCTAACAAAGTCGTATACGTATCATGCAACCCAGGTACTCTAGCACGTGATCTTCATATCTTGGAAGAAGGCGGATATAAAGCAGTTGATATCCAGCCTGTCGATATGTTCCCAATGACGACACATGTTGAAAATGTAGTGTTATTAGAGTTGAAATGATTGAATGTGGGCCCGGTCTAATTGACTGGGCCCGCATTTTTTATGTTTGTACAATATGGATTGACTTCCGATCCACCCACTCGCTCTCTGCGGGTGGTCGTCCCTCGGCATGCGCCTGAGGGGTTTCACTAGGCGCGCTTTTCCCGCAGGAGTCTCTCCAATCAACTTAGTTACAACAGTTAGAAAGGAGACCAGCCTAAAGGAGTTGCAGGGTTGCTTTGGGTTAGGTTGTTTCGGGAGAATATTTGAAGAAAGATAAGTTCCCGACCCCTTTGTCAACAAACTGTGGGTCCTGGTCTAAATGACCGGGACCTTTTTCACGTAGTTAAATTGAGGAAAAGGGAGGGGGATTTTTTTTTTTGCAAGTTTATTCTTGACGCTCTTACTTGGACATATATTAAGAAATATATGGATTGGGAGGCAAGGTGATTTTATTAATTTTCAAAAAGCGGTGGCTGTTATTGTTGGTAGCTTTTTGGTGGGCATTGGAATTAATGGATTTTTGGTTCCTCATCATTTAATAGATGGCGGCGTAATTGGGATTGCACTCATCCTTCATTATTTCTTTGGTTTTCAAACGGGACTATCCATGTTGGTCCTTAGCATTCCTATATTTTTATATGCCTGGTATTATGAACGCCCTTTTTTCTATAGCAGCGTTCACGGATTGCTTTTAACATCCCTTTTTATGGACTGGCTTAATCCATTGAAAAAGGTTTTTTCCATTTCAATACTGACAAGCTCTTTGATTGGCGGTGTCATCATAGGAATGGGCATAGGACTCATGCTTCGATATGAGACAAGCAGCGGGGGAACGGATATGCTAGCCAAAATCATCTCTAAATCCACCTCCATGGATATCGCTTTGGCGATTATCGTCATAGATACACTAATCATTTCAGCTGCAGCATTCACCTTAGGTATCGAAATTTTTCTTTTTTCATGTGTGACGATCGTCATTATTGGACTGGTCACATCGCTTATGAAAGTGAGGGAATGAATATATAATCAGTTCCTTAAGATATGGGCTACGTTATCTATTGCCTTTTGCAGCTTTTCGCTATTTTTGCTAAACATCTCTTTAGCTTCTTTTGATTCAGTTCCAAGTGCAAACAACTCCAAGTCCGCTTGGCACTTTTTCAAGGTCGCGAGCATAAGAGGTTTTTCCTGAGGAGAAGGAACTTTAAGTTTATCATCAAAAAGATCCACAGTTAATTCTCCGTTAGAATTGGCTTGACCAAGAAAAACATTATCGAGGATTACCCCCAACTTATCCAGTTCAGTATGAAGCCAATGTCGGTTCAGACCTATCGTGGAAAGTGGTTCATCAAGTATAAGGCCGTCCATGATGATGGTTTGTGGCTCCTTTACTGCAGCCACTGGCATGTTAAGGTCCTTAGGTGTTACAGGTTGATTTTGCTTCTTTAACATTACGGAAAAATCCCCATTGGCTTCCAATAAGGCAAACTCAACTTCAGAAATATCGAAGACATCCTTTTTTCGGAGCAATCCCAGCAATTCATCGGTGGTATATTTCTCTTTTTTTAAATTATCTTCCATGACTTTCCCATCTTTGATGAATACCGATGCTTTTCCTTCAATAAGATCACGAAAAGTTTTACTTTTCAAGGATATTAATCCTGCAATGAAGGGTGCTATGGCAAAAACGAGAATGGACAGTACGCCATGTATAATATTGCCCTCCACTTTTGTAGCTAATTCTGCCCCAACATTACCAATGGTTATGCCCGTTACATATTCAAAAAAGGAAAGCTGGGACAATTGTTTTTTTCCTAACACTTTAGTGATCAAAAAAAGAACAATTAAAAAGAAAAATGAGCGTAAAAGAATTTCTATCCAATCCGGCATTACCAAACACCTCCTGCTTGATCATGGTTATTAAAAACCTTTATATTGTGGTTCTTCCCGTTCTAACTCGCCCACGCGCGTTTGTACATCCATCCTAACTTCATTCACCACCAGCATCGTTTCATGCAAAATCCGTTTAGATTCATCATCTTGAGTCCGGAGTGCTAAGCTGGATAAGCCTGCTTCAACTCCTTTTAAGCTAGAGACACATTGTTTGACATTGGAAGCTATCGTCATGCAGCATCCTCCTTATCTTTTTAAGTCGTCTGGAATAATGACTCGGAACCATGAGCGGCTGTTAACCAGGCACTGGTTGCTTCAAACATGCCAGCGGCAACAACCCGATCAATCGATGCTTTCCGCTAGGGTACGGAAACAACCTCCGCAGCCAAGAAATGTTCTACCCAGTATGAGCAGGTGTGTGTGTTCAAACATCAAACCTTAGTTTTGTGTTTCTCCGTCATATTCAATCGATACGGCATGGGCGATGCATGGGATCGTCTCGCTTTGTTGAAAGGATAGAGGAGATAGCAAGGCACCTGTGGCCACGACGAGCAATCGTTTTATTTCTCCTTTTTTCATGCGATTCAATAAATGACCATAAACGACGGTTGCGGAACATCCAGGGCCACTTGCCCCGGCCAGGACCGGCTGACCATCCCTGTATATCATTAAACCGCAATCTTTATATTGCTCTTCTTTAATCGGCGTGCCATGTTTTTTAAATAATGCCAGAGAAACTTCATGTCCGATCTTTCCTAAATCCCCGGTCACTATCAAATCATAATAGGATGGGTCGAGGTTTCTTTCTCTAAGATGTGCTTCAATCGTATCTACAGCGGCCGGAGCCATGGCACCGCCCATATTGAAAGGATCGGTCAATCCCATGTCGATGACACGGCCTATCGTAGCTGAAGTGACCCTTGGGCCTTTCCCGGCACTGCTTAATAAAGCCACGCCAGCCCCCGTAACGGTCCATTGGGCTGTTGGAGGTTTTTGCCCTCCGTATTCAGTTGGATAGCGAAATTGCTTTTCTACTGCGGCGTTATGACTTGATGCTCCTGTCAATAAGTACTCTGCTCCTTTGGTATTGACAAGGTATGCACCAAGAGCCAGTCCCTCCATGGAGGTGGAGCAGGCGCCAAATAAGCCGAGATAAGGTGTTCCTAGTGTTCGACAGGCAAAACTGGTAGGGGTTATTTGATTGATCAGGTCGCCTCCAAGGAAAAATTGTATCTGTTCCTTTTGTAGACCCGCCTTCTCGATTGCTTTTGTACTCGCTTCTTCCAATAAGACTTTATGTGCTTTTTCATAGGTATCTTGATTGATCCATAAATCGGAATGGAGAAGATCGAAATCATCCGCAAGCAAACCGTCTGCTTCAAATGGACCGCCAACGGTTCCTGTGGAGACGATGACAGGCTTTTGATCAAACACCCATGTGCGATGCCCCGTAAGCATTATTAAACCACCCCATTGTATGAGTATTGTCAGTAAGATAAAACAAAGGAATAACATAAAAATCCTTCAGCCAATTTGAATATAGTACAGCCATTACCTAAAAGGAAACCTTTGGCCCGGTGTTCAATGGCTGCGGTATTACCGCAACCTGAAAGTAACAAAGCGGCCAATTCGGTCAAACAAAATCCGGTGATAAAGCAGTCAGCTTTTACTTTTTATCATTTAGCATCCTCGTATCACTTCATTCGGCATTAAAAGTCTTTCTGAGGTCCAGGACAATCGTAATCCTCAAAACGAGCTTCTATGATGATTTCTAAGTGGCAGTCGATCATGATTTGAATTACAGCTTTTTCTTCCGCGACCCGTACTGAATCAGTTCAAGGCAGGTATGTAACCCTTTGGTAGTTTGAGATTGGCTTAAAGATTCTGTTCTACATTATTTTTTGATATAGAAAAAGGAATGAAAATTTCATTCTTGGTTTGGAAAGATATAAAAAAGGCTGGTTGCTTTAACCAACCTTTTTTATATGAATGATCATTGTTTATATTGAGGCTCCTCGTTTTGAATCTCTTCAATGCGAGGAGTGATGCTGTCAACAATCGATTGTGTTTGTTGGGCAGCTTGTTGATACAATTGTTTGGCTTGCTCATTATCTGTAGAAAGGGCGAAGGTTTCAAAGCTCGCTTGAGCGCTTTTTAACCCTGCTATAGTTGTTTTGACATCATTTATAACTGTCATATATGAACCCCCTAATTTTTTAACTGCCTTATTAGAGTGGGGAAAAAATGATTATCTATACCTTCCAAATATATCTATGAGTGAAATCAAGTGACTAGCTTATTAATCAAACGTTTGATTAATGGAATGGAAACAGGCAGAATTCATTGTTTTAATCCTCCTTTTTCGTTGTACGAATCGTTTTTATTGTTTAATCATTGACCGAATTCAGAATTTTAAATATAATTGTAGAAAACATAACGTGATTACGTGAGGTGATATGACATTTATATTATGGACGATTTATATAGTAGGGTTGTTATTGAAATTTCATCTGAAGAAGTAATAAAAGGACTGCTATTCCACAAAAGCAAACAGGAGTCGGAAATTGAATCGATCAAAGGTAAAATTCATAAATATGAGCAAAAACGAAGAGCTGAGGAAGCTTGGTATCAATCCCTATCACCATTTAAACGTTTTTTTACAGGGCGTGCCCCAAGTCATCACCAGGCGGTTGAACATTTGGTGAATGTGAAAGATAGATATAAACAAATCGAGAAAATAAAACAGCGGATCGCTTTTTTAAATGAGGTGATTGGTGTACTTGAGGCTGAACCGGAAAAAAGGGAAATGAATTTACCATCAGACATCATTAAAGAAATAATGGCCTGGCAGAAAGCGGAGGGAACGCCGAGATGACTCTAGAAACGTTAAACGCTGGCTTGGATACGATTTGGGTGGTTCTGACAGCAGCCATGATACTATTGATGGAGGGCGGGTTTGCCTTATTGGAGGCAGGGTTCGTCCGTACGAAAAATAATGTGAACATCATCATGAAGGTTTTTGCCGATATAACGATCGGAACGCTTTGCTATTTCGTCGTTGGTTTTGGCTTAATGTATGGAATGGATGTATTTGGAATCATCGGGGCAAGTGGCTTTCTGCTGAAAGGTGATTTGTCGCACATCGACCTTACGATTTCCATGGACGCATATTGGTTATTTCAAGGGGCATTCGTCATCGCCGTCATTTCCATCGTTTCGGGAGCAGTTGCGGAAAGGATCAATTTTCGGGCGTATCTTATTTTTGTCGTAATGATGACAGCATTCATCTATCCGATTGCCGGTCACTGGGTATGGGGTGGCGGCTGGTTAAGCAGGTTGGGCATGCAGGACTTCGCAGGGTCTGGTGTCATTCATGCACTAGGCGGTTTTTCAGCACTTGCGGCTGCCATTGTAATCGGGCCGAGAGCAGGTAAATTCACTTCAAGGGGGACCAGCTCCATTTCGCTGCCGAGTAATCTCCCATTGGCATCTGTTGGGGCATTCCTTTTATGGTTTGGCTGGTTTGGATTTAATGCAGGAAGCACCTTGCAAGCTACAGATGTCCGCATTGGACATATTGCCATTGTCACGATGCTCTCAGCTGCATCAGGGGGAGCGGTGACCCTGCTTTATACACTGTTTAGATATGGACGCTCGGATGCACCTTCCGTCATCAATGGCTCACTTGCTGGTCTTGTCGGGATTACAGCTGGATGTGCATTCGTTAGTGATCTGGCGGCTTTGCTGATTGGAGCAGTTTCTGGAATGTTGATGTTAGCTGCGACAAATTGGTTGGAAGCCCGGAAAATCGATGATCCGGTCGGTGCCTTTCCTGTCCATGCGGCATCAGGAATGTGGGGTACGATAGCGGTAGGGCTTTTCTCCACTGAAAACGGACTGTTTGCCGGCGGGGGATGGCATTTGCTCGGAGTTCAAATATTAGGATTAGTGGTGTTATGCATCTGGGGCTTTTCAGTGACCTGGCTTGTTTTTAAAGTTATAAATGTTTGGCTGCCTATAAGATCGACTGAAGAAGAAGAAGAACTTGGGTTGGATATCAGTTATCATGGCATCATGGCCACACATACCTCGCCGGAGTTCATCAAGGTGGAGGATTACTATAAGCAGGATGAAGAATTGACAAGGTAATGTCTATAAGACAATGGTAAAATCAAGTAAGAGGTGAATTATTAAATGGGTGCATGCAATCTTAATCATTCGCAACAAGATGTCAGGCTAAAATTTGAAAGCCAAAAGGCATTTTTACCAACACAATTGAGTCAAACATTAGATCGATATCTTGAAAAAGGGAATTCGCAGGAAACATTGAATGAACTTTTTCATCTATTGAAGAAATATGACTTGTCTACCCAGGAGGAACAGGAATCTAGAAACGACAAGTTGAAACGGATCATGATGTAAATTAGAAAGAGCAGGAGTGTAAATATGACTCCCGCTCTTTTATTTTCTTGGCTCTTTTCGTAAAGATTGCTTTTTTTAAAACGAAACTATCTAAGGCTGATTGGAGCGGAAGTGCGAGACTCCTGCGGGAGCGGCGGGACAGGTGAGACCCCACAGCCGAGGAGGCTCACCGCCCGCCCCGCGGAAAGCGAGCATCTGGAGGGGAAATCAACCACACCTCACTACTTGGTAAATAGCAACAAAGTATGTGAAAACAGCCATTTTCTTATAAATAACTTGATGAATTCCGCGGGAATATGGCTGATTCCTATTTTTTATTCTGCAGATCAGTATTGTAACTACTTTTTTAAAGCAAGTAGCAGGATTCACATTTAAGGCGGCGAAAACAATAGTGAAATCGTAAAGCTTTGTAACACTGGACAAGGGTTTGGTGAACCTTTGAAGATTAATCAATCGTTTGATTAAATCTCAAATGAAAAAGCGGGAGCTCGCAATGAACTCCCGCTATTTCCTTCATTAAAAACCATCATCTGTTGCGGTGAAGGGGATGTTAAGGTTTCTTTCCACGGCCCGAAGTCTTTGATTCAGTCTGTTTAACCTATTCGTATGTCGCTGGTCCGCTTGACTTAGCCTGGTGATTTCCTGGTTAATGCGGTTCACTTCACGATTTATCCGCGTGATTTCTTGGTTCTGCCGATTGAGTTCCCTCGTTTGACGCTCGTTTTGACGCTCAAGTTCCCGGATTCTTCTTTCAAGTTGTTGAGGCTGCCTTTCAATATCGAATTGGTCTGGCACCTGGCTATATGGATTTTCTTGTACCTGCTGAAAGTTCCAATCTTGCTGTGGCATATAATCAAATCGTTCAGGCTGTTGGAAGTAGGGGTTGAAATTTGGTTCAAAGTACTGATGATTTCCATTTTGTTGTGGATAAGGATAAAATCCGTATGAATTCATGGTCAACTCTCCTTTTTAAAATCAGGGTGGATACCCTATAACTTATGTCAGTTCCGGTGAAGTGACTAGGCGTTAGCCCATATGAATGGGAAGAAGAGGCAATTCACAGAAAAAATTTCAATAAATTTGCAGAAACCATCCGGTTCCTATATCGTTTAGGATAGGAGAAATTCTTTTTTTCATCTTGAAACCAATTCCAAGGATAATCCGTATATAAAGAAAAGAGTGTAAGTCAGGAGTGTAATGATAATGAATCGATTTCTTGCTGATTTTGTTCCGATATTGATTGCATTTCCAATGGTTTTGCCGGTTTGGATGATTAGTTATTTCGTATTGAATCAACCGTTTGCCCTTTCCGTTGTCATATCTTTAACAGGAGGGGTACTTGCATACTGGCTGAGTTCCGTATATTTTTCATCAAGATACCTCAAAAAACATGAATTGACGAGAAAAGAATATCAATATATAAAGAAAAATTTAATCGAAGCAAAACCGAAGATATGGAGGGTGCAAAAAGCACTAATCTCGGTCAGGCATATCTCTTCTTTTAAACAGAGGAAAGAGATGATTAAAATGATCAGGAAAATATACAGTCTGACAAAAAAAGAACCGAGGCGGTTTTATCAGGCAGAACAGTTTTATTACTCGCATCTGGATTCTGCCATGGAGCTTGCGGAGAAATATGTTTTTCTAGCACAGCAGCCAAAAAAGAATAGGGAACTCGAACTTTCCTTAACGGAGACTCGTAAAACTTTAAAGGAACTCACTAATACGATAGAAAAGGATTTATATAAAGTGATTGCCGATGATATCGATAACCTTAACTTCGAATTGGATGTTGCTAAGCAATCCATTAAAACTAGAAAAGAGTCACAAGTAATTGATGAAAGCAGGAGGTTAAAATGAATAACAATGATCCAAACCTGTTGAATAAAACGAATAACGCCAGTTTGATCGATGACCTTTTAGCCAATCCATTTGATGGGGTGCAGGAACTTGAGAAAGTATCTTCCCAGGAAGTGAAACCGGTTAAACTGATTGATGTCATTCCTGAAGAGAACAGGGCAAAGGCTTATCAGCTTGCCGAACAAATCGACCCAACGAATCATCAGGCAATGATATCCTATGGTACACCCGCCCAATCAAAGCTCCTGACCTTTTCTAATTCCATGCTTGAGCATGTCCAGAAAAAAGATGTGGGTGAAGTGGGCATCATTATCAATGATTTAATGAAAAAGTTAAACGAACTCAGCCCGGATGAGTTAAAACCGGATAAGCCCTCATTTTTTGCGCGTATGTTCGGGAAGCTCTCGGGATCTGTACAGGAGGTGCTATCCAAGTATCAAAAAACCGGTGCCCAAATCGACCGAATCAGTGTAAAACTCGATCGGAGCAAGAATATCCTGTTATCGGATATCGTAATTCTCGAAAAGCTATATGAAACGAATAAGGAATATTTCCAGGCATTGAATGTCTATATTGCAGCTGGGGAAATCAAACTCGAAGAAATCCATGAGAAAACGATTCCGGAGCTAAGGAAGTCCGCTGAATCAAGTAATGATCAAATGAAGTTTCAAGAAGTAAATGATATGCTGCAATTTGCTGAACGGTTGGATAAAAGGCTTCATGATTTGAAGTTGAGCCGTGAAATCACGATCCAAAGCGCACCGCAAATCAGGCTGATCCAAAACACGAATCAGGCACTAGTCGAAAAAATCCAATCTTCGATCATGACAGCCATTCCACTTTGGAAAAACCAGGTTGCGATTGCACTGACCCTAATCAGGCAAAGGCATGCTGTAGAAGCACAAAAACAGGTTTCCAAGACTACAAATGACTTGTTATTGAAGAACTCCGAGATGCTGAAAACGAATACCATTGAAACCGCAAAAGAAAATGAGCGCGGACTTGTCGATATTGAAACATTAAAGAAAACTCAAGCCAGCTTGATATCCACGCTTGAGGAGACCATGCGGATTCAAGAAGAAGGCAGGCATAAACGCCGTCAAGCTGAACAGGAATTGGCGTCAATGGAAAATGAACTGAAACAGAAGCTATTAGAGATAAAGGGATAAGGGGAGATAATATGGAGACTATCGAGGCTATAAAAACGAGAAGAAGCATTGGAATCGTTAAGCAAGATCCGGTTCCTAAAGAAATGATCGAGCAAATCATTGAAGCCGGAACATATGCACCCAATCATCATCGGACGGAGCCTTGGCGTTTTTTTGTTTTGACAGGGGAAGGAAGAAATAAACTTGGGCAGGTATTCGAAGAAATAACAAGAATCGAAAATGCTGATGATACCCCCGAAAGTTTAATCAGCAAGCTCGAAAGGCAAAAAAAGAATCCATTAAGGGCTCCAGTCATCATCGCAGTGGGCATAGAGCCTAGTGATAAGAATAATGTCCTCGTGGCAGAAGAATATGCGGCTGTGAACAGTGCCATCCAAAATATGCTTCTTGCAGCACATTCTCTAGGTTTGGGAGCTGTATGGAGAACGGGGAAAATAACTTATCATGACAAGGTCCGTGAATTTTTCAATTTATCCTCTAAGGGAGAGGTATTGGCTTTCATATACTTGGGTTATCCTGACATGGAGCCGAAACCTGCTAAGAAAACACCGATTGACGAATTGACCACATGGATCGGATGAGGATTAGGGGCTGCATCAGTTTATTGACACTGATGCAGCTTTTTTTATTGCCTTCAATAAGGCTTCCTTAATTATGCTTTTACTGAAAGGGATTTGACTTTGTCAGGCTTCGTTTCAAGTGACGATTGATGAATTAGGTTGTACAATACAAAGGAAGAATAAATTTTGATGAATTAGGATGTGTCTATAGATGAGAACGATTGATCCATTTGAGATACTCGATGGAAAAGCGATAAAATATTTGGATGTGTTTGGCGTTGAGGATGGCATTGCTTTAAAGAGTAAATACGAAGATAAATCGTATTGGATATATGATTATTATTGCATGCATCAGACTTGTGATTGCCAGGAAGTATACCTTGAATTCGTTGAGGAGCTTAAAGGCAATAAACAGGCGGGACAGCATTTTGGAGTGAGGGTTTCTTTCGGGGATAATCAATTTGTCCTGGAGGATTATAATATTTCGAAGCAAAAGGCGATGGATATCGCGGAAGATACGCTGAAGTACAGTAAAGATGTAATGGAGTTATTTAAACAGCGGTATCAGCAAATGAAGGAAAAAGGCACGCAAATTATCACGGAAAGTGCAAAGGCAGCTAAAATGCCGCATGTTCATGCAGAACCGGTCATTGGCAGAAATGAGCCTTGTCCATGCGGAAGCGGGAAAAAATACAAAAAATGCTGCGGTGCAGCTTAACATCTTGGAAGCTGACTCGATTCGGAGTCGCTTCTTTTTTATTGGAAAAGTGCGTGCTTGGGAAAAAAATTGAGAAAAAAGTGTAGTATTAAACGAACATTTGTTCTATAATGAGAGAGTACCAGATAATTACACAAAAAGAAATAAAAAGTAGTCATTTAGATGGAATTTTCCAAAAACTTCTTTTTTATTTTCATAAATCTGGTATATATAAGAGAGAAGAGTTTTTTGATCTCATCTCTTTCAACGGTAGACGGCAACCAGACGGGATGAAAATCCCTACACTGATGGCAGTTTAACTTATTGAACGAAGGAAGGGGTAATCAAATGACAAGAGAAAAAAGATTAATACCTTACAAAGTTCTTGAAGTAATGGAAACGGTGAAAGAGAAGATTCCTGAGGGTGTCGAGCTTGTGAAAGCACCGGCAATTTGGGAAAAAAGCAGTTATGGTGAGGGCATGGTAGTTGCCGTCATTGATACAGGCATTGACAAGGGACATCCAGACCTCAAGGAAAGAATCATTGGCGGGAAGGATTTTACCAATACCGGGGATTATCAAGATGATAACGGACATGGGACACATGTTAGCGGTACGGTTGTTGCTGCCATTAATAATGCTGGTGTAGTGGGAGTGGCTCCTAAAGCAAGCATATTAGCGTTAAAGGCCCTAAATGGTCAAGGACAAGGCGACATTGATTGGATTAATGGTGCTCTAGAGTATGCCATCAATTGGCGGGGACCAAATGAAGAAAAGGTTTCGGTTATTTCACTTTCGCTTGGCGGACCTCCCGATGAGACTGAACACAAACTCATTCAAAAGGCCCTTCAGAACGATATCCTTGTTGTTTGTGCAGCTGGAAATAGCGGTGATGGGCGTCATGAAACGGATGAATTGGATTATCCAGGAGCATATCCCGAGGTAGTGGAAGTGGGGGCTGTGGATTTAAGCAGAAATTTAGCGGATTTTTCAAATACGAATGATGAAATTGACTTGGTGGCGCCAGGGGTTGATATTCTCTCTACGTATCCAGGAAATAAATATGCCAGGTTGAGCGGAACGTCAATGGCTACGCCTCATGTAAGCGGTGCGGCAGCTCTCTTGAAAGTGATTGCTGAAAAAGAATTTGAACGCAATTTAACTGAAGCGGAATTATATGCACAGCTGGTGAAAAGTACGGAAGATCTGGGAATAAGCAAAAAAGCGCAGGGAAATGGACTGCTTAACTTAACGATTACGGAACAAAGAGCTGAAAAATCGATTAAGATTACGATAGAATCAGAAAATCTAAAGTTACCGAGTAAATCGGTGGTCATGGAATATTAGAGAAAAAAGGTGCCTCAAGAAATTTTTGGGGCACCTTCCATAATGATTATTTTTTATTTTTCCTTAGAGCTGCAAAAAGCGCTACAATGGAAAGAATTAATGATATGACAGCCAGGGTAATGATCAGCGTTTGGTTGCCATCACCTTCTGTTGTTGCTGCATCCTTTGAATTGTCAGGTGTCGTGGAATCATTAGTGTCAGCTTCATCTTCGTGACCATGGTCCGCAGGTTCAGCATCAGCCTTGGGTGCAACCGTGATTTCCGTTACAGAATGAGGTAGGTCTGAGCCTTCTTCACCGCTCCATTCAACAATTTCACCATCTTCGTAATATTGAAATGCATCCCAGGCAACTTTCGTTTCTTCTTTGGGATTTTGTGCTACGAAAGAGAATTGCTGGAATTGTCCAGCGGCTATTCCTTTGTCAGTTGCGGCCCAAGTTACCGTTTTTACATGCCCATCTTTGTCACCTTCTGTCGTTACTTTCCATCCAGGTACAGGCTGATAGCTTTCAAAAGTAACCCCTTCAGGTACTTTTAAAGTCACCTTTGTAGTGGCAGTTTCTTTTTCTACGGGTACTTTAATTGTATAAGTTTCCCACGCCTCAGGTGCAGATGAACTAGGCTTGACCGTAACGTGAGCATATGCTGAACCGGAAAAAATGAATAATGCAGCAAATGTAAAAATAAGTAGCTTTGAAATGTTTTTCATTTGTATAAATCCCTCCTATTATGAATTCCCTATGAAAATTATAAAATCAGCATTGATTGAATCCAGGCTTTCAGTCAATCCATGAACATGGATATTCCACTTTCCTGGCATGGTTAATATAGACTTTGATGTAAATGTCCCTGTTTTTTTCTCCTCCATTTGCAGCTTTATTTCACCACGTGGCGTATCCAATGGCTGCATCGTGATCGTAAGCTGCTCTATTTCAGCAATTGGCTTGCCTTCATTGGATAGATTTACTTGAATCAGGTTATCCCCGACTTCATTGGGCGTCACCATTAATGTAACCTCGTTATTTTCTTCAGTCCGTAACGTTTTTTCAATGGGGCCGGGAGAAGACATGGCAGTTTGGACATTTGTCAATAAAGCTGCAATGAGAAGGATGACGATTCCTAAACCAAACTCCATTCCCACACTATAACCAAGTTTTTTCGTTTGCTTTTTCCCTCTGAGAAAATGAAAGCCGCCTAAAACGATCATGATTAACATGAGACCGATTTTCGCTAGTAACAATTGGCCATATGTTGTGTTAAACATTGAATGGATAGTTGGTACATGCTGTAAACTGCTATAGATTCCGCTAATAATCAGGATGATTACAAACAGAAATGCCCATTTGGAAAACCTTTGAATGATCGACCAGTAAAAGGTTTTCTTATCTTCTTGGACTGCCTGCCGATCTGCAAGCCCAGGCAAAATCACCAATAAGGCCATAAGGCCGCCGAGCCATAAAGCCATGGACAATAAATGAAGGAAATCCATCAAAACGGCCAGAGCCTGATTAGGAACGGCTGCTGTATGTCCGGTGAAAGCCTTACAAATCACCAAGCTGGCAATTATGATGAATGAAATGAAAGGTAGTGATTTATTCAATGAGTTCTCGAGCATGAAATAAATTACTAAAAATAGAAGGAGCAATATTAGAATTTCCATGATCCAGATCGTCCCAAAGTTTGTAGCATTCAATACTTCCTTTATATAACTAACATTAAATGCATCGGTCCAACCTACGCCAGCATCGATCGTAACTCTTAAAGGCAGACTGCAGAAGATGGAAAATGCTAAACCAGCATATGAAAGCCAAAGGTATAGACGGGTTCTTCTGCTGGCTTCAAAAAGTCGAGAATCCTTCATTAGCGATAATCTGAAAAAAAGGATTCCGGTAAGGGCAGCGAAGCATATGTATTGTAGACTTTGCAGCATAACGTTGATGGAATTCGGAAAACTTTCATTCACTTCGGAATTATTTTGATCTGATAGGCCGGCCGGATCTCCGAATTGAAAGGGAATTGTTCCTTCAATGGGATGGCCATCACTCGAAACCACTCTCCATTTAATATAGTAAATCCCTTCATCGATCGTGCCCTTCCACTTAGCTTCCAGTATTTTTTCACTCTGTTCAGAGATTGTACTGTCTTGAGTTTGAATTTTGTCTCCATCTTGGCTGAATACCTCAAGCGAATGAAAAGCTGGTTGTATATTCTCGCTGAATTGAATGGTGATCTTTTCAGGAAGAGTATCCATCGCTTCATTCGGGCTAGGATTAGAGCTGATTACTGTAGCATGACCGGAAGCCATTGCCGGGTATAAAAGCAAACTGAATAGGCTGACTACCAGCCATAAATATTTTTTCATCTTGGTGTGCCATCATCCTTTCATCCGATTATGTAAGCCCATTATAAAAGGAAAATGTGAAAAAACAGTGAAAATAATTTAGTTATCTAAAGGCAGTTTAAGAGGTTCGCTAGAAAATGAGAACAATAAGTTTTAGTTTTGCCTTCCACTCCAGTATAGCCATAAATAAGTGGTGGGAATTCCACTTTGCATAAAGTTTATACCAAATAGGCATCCTCCTTTTGATATAAACTCCATTAAGAAATAATTAAGGTTCCTTTAGTAATCTGAGCCTATCATGTTTAAGGAATTTGGAGGGATAGGTTTTGATGAAAAAGGGATTAAAAGAAACAAGTGTGAAGGTGATCTTGGTTGGTTCCCTTGTGGGGATGGGAACATCCACTTATATGCCAGCGGCAGAAGCTGCGGAAGGCACTTCTGTCATTTTGGAAGAGGCACAAACGGTAAATAGTCTTTCAAAGCTAGAGATAGAGGGTATAGCACTGGATCAAAAGTTTACAGAAGATGTACACGACTATAGTTCAACAGTGGGGAATGATGTGGAAAAGATCACTTTGCTTGCAGCAAGCCCTAACGAGAATGCAGCCATATATGTGAATGGTGTCAAAATGACAGATGGTAAATTGAAGAATTTAACTCTTCAAACTGGCATGAATACGTTTGTAATCACCGTCAGCGATGGGGAAAATGAAACCGTAACCTATACTCTCAAGGTCGAAAAACATGAAAGTGATGATAACCTTTTAACATCGATTGGATTATCAAAAGGCTCATTAACATTCGATTCTAAAGTGACAGCTTATCATGCTTCAGTTGAAAATGAAGTCCAGTCGGTTACGGTAACTCCGACATTGAGTGACAGTAAGGCAATTGTAAAGGTAAATGGAAAGGATGCAACCAGTGCAGGTGTAAAGGTTACCCTTCCAGTCGGTAAGACAACGGTGAAGATAACCGTTACAGCGGAAAATGGTGATGAAAAAGCATATACACTTACGATTGCACGGGCTGCAGCCGCAGCAAAGGAAACGGAATCGAAAGCTGCTCCAAAAGAGGATGAAGTTCAAAAGGAACCCTCAACAGGAACGAGCAAAGCCCAACCTTCCTCGGATAAGGGGAATAAATCATCTTTACCATCAGCAGGATCCTCGGATAAGGGGAGTAAAACATCTTTAACATCAGCAGGATCCTCCAATTATCAAAAGCCAAGCAGTGGTGTCAGTCAAGTAACGAATGCACAGCAAATTGAAAGTATTTCAACACAAAAAGTGAAAACGGATTCTGTTGAGAAAGTAACGTCCGCAGATTCTTTAGGCGAGGAAGGCAATAATGGACCAGTGTTGAACAGCCTGACGGTATCATCCGGTGTATGGAACAAATCTTTTGAATCTAATGAGCATACCTATCATATCGAGGTCGATAATGATATTTCTTCAGTCGAAATGAATGCAACGACAAATGCCAGCGGAGCAACAATTGAATATGACGGTGCGAGCAGTGCAAAAGTGAAGATCAAGGATAAAGCGAAAACGGCCATTTCCGTTACTGTTTCAAAGGATGGGGAGCGTCGTACTTACGTCCTTGTTTTCGAAAAGGATATCGATGTTGAAATGGATGAGGAAGAAACCGTGGATGATGTCAAATCAAAAGAGGCGGAAGTTGAGGCAGCGCAAACGAGTACAGCTGGTATGACGGAGAGCGAAACATCCAATGATTCAGGAGGCCAGATTAATGGGAAACAACCTGTTGAGACGGTGTCATTCTTTGGGAATATAAAGGATTTCTTCACCTCCCTATTAAAATAGGATGGTTTTGAATCCAGCAAAAAAAGGACAAGGTTCAGGCTTGTCCTCGAAATTCATATTTATATGGGCAAAATGATTTGGACCTCGGTTCCTTGGTTCAGTTCACTGTTAAACCGGACCTTTCCCCGATGCGCCTCAATGATTCGGCAACTGACTGTCAATCCTAATCCGGTTCCTTTTTCTTTTGAAGAATAGAAAGGCTCTCCAAGATGTTTTATGCGGTTTTTTTCTATTCCGCTTCCATTATCTTTGATGGTGATGGAAAGGTTATTGTTCATTCGTTCGAAATCAACCCAAATGTGGTCGGCGGATGCCTCCATGGAATTCTTGAGCATGTTTATGAAAACTTGTTTTAATTGGTTTCCCTCACATAATAGAAGCGGTATTTCATTTTTGACAGATATTGATATTTGGGTGGGGTACGAGTCCGCCTCTGGTTTCAACAAGGTTTTGACATCATTCATCAGGTCGATGATTTGATGTTTGCTGAATGGAAGTTCCTGTGGTTTTGCCAGAACGAGTAACTCGCTTACAATAAGATTGATCCGGTCCAATTCACTTAACATGATCGTGTAGTAATGTTCATAGGGATGGTCGCTCTTTTTAAGCAGCTGGACGAAACCTTTTAAAGAAGTCAGCGGATTTCGTACCTCGTGGGCTACACTTGCGGCAAGTTCGCCGACTATCGATAATTTTTCGGTTCTTCTTAAGCGTGCTTCGGTTTCTCGAATTTGAGTGACTTCTTTAGCATAAGTAATGATTCCGACTAAATCCTCGCCAACCATCATCGGGACAAACGTACAAGAAAGTAAGATGGACTTCCCGTACTTCGTCAGGAATTCTATATCTTTCCCTTTTTTGATCCCCTTTTGGTTTTCCATGACATATTGGCATGATGTACGGATCAATTCCGCGTCTTCTGCTGAAAAATTCAAATTAATGAATGAGGCGCCATGTATTTCTTCCTGTTGAAAGCCTGTTACCGTTTCAAACCTTGGATTCACGGTCGTGATCATTCCATTTAAATCAAGCATCAGCATCGGATAAGGGTTGTGTTCAAACAATGATTTATAGCGTTGTTCGCTATCGAATAATTGATTCTCCGCGACAACTCTTTCAGATATATCCCTGCCAATGACGACTAAGCCTTTACGAGAACCATCTTCATTGAACAGGGGAACTTTAATCGTATCAAAGGTCTTGTGATTGCCATCGGGAAGAGGGATGATTTCCTCGCACCTAGTAATTTCCCCCTTTACCCACGTTTCTTCATCGGAAACTTCACAGTAGATCAAAGATTCTTTATAAAATTCGGAGTATTCCGCGAGCTCGCTATCTCTTTTTCCCTTATAATCTACATGCTCCAATTGAAATAATTGCAGCCCGAAGGTATTGGATTCAAGCCATCGGCCATCCCCATCCTTGAAATTAACGAAATCCACCATTGAATTGATGAGTGTGCGCCGACGTTGTTCCGCTTCTTTTAATCGTTTGAATTCTTCTTTTTTAGCTAAATAAAGATATAGAATTAAGCCTATTGATAAAAGGAAAACAATGCCTTCCGCCCTTTGGAGTTGAATGAAGACTTCTTTATTATGGATATTTGTAGTTAAAAAATAGTCGAATACGACTAATGTAAGAATCCCGGATAGGATATATATTGCTAAGATGGAGCGTTTGGACATGGAGATTCTCCCTGATTTTAAGACATTTCAAAGGTAAAATTACATACACATTTTAACAAACTATCGGAAAAAAATATATGCAGAATCTCTAAATAAAAAAACAGGGGCCAATGTGGTCACCTGTTTTTTCTGAAGAGGGTTAGTTTCTTCTTCTTTTTTGCACGCTTATAGATCATGAAGAATAGTAAGAAGAGGAGTGCAAGCGCAGCTAGCGTATATTGGTTCATTTCAACAGATAGCAGTCCATAGGGAATCAGTGATAGGAAGAAAAAGTATATAAGGTTGCCAAGTGCCGTCGCCAATAAAAAGTCTTTGAAAGTGATGGTGCTGACTCCAGCTGCCAAGTTAATTAAGCTTGTTGGGATAAGCGGGAAAATCCTGCCTGTAAACACGTACATGAAGCCATGCTCCACTACAGATTCTTGCCATTTTTCACCAATCTTCTTTAAAAGAAGCTCCTGAAACCAGTTTCTGGCTGCATAAAAAATGAATCCTGAGGCAACAACACTTGTAAACCAACTCCATAGATAGCCATATATGAATCCGAATATCGTGACATTGATGGTCAGGAGCAAAATTAAGGGGATGATTGTAAAAGAATTTTGTACAAACATCAATACGAATGTCACAATAAATGTAAGCAAAAGATTTTCCTTCAATATGCCAATAACAGAATCCAAATCACTTTTCCAAACCAAAGTGAACAGTTCTGCATTAGAGTATATAAAAATTGCGATTACAAGTAGACCGATTATGGTCAGGACTTTTTTCAAAGGGCCACCACCATTCTTACTAATAGTTTATCATTTTCGAGTTCAATGGTGAAAAAAAAGAGCTGCCGCATCATGCAGACAGCTCTTTTCCATTATAGTGGCTTAACGGCGCGAAGATTCCTTTTAAAGCCACTTTTCAAACTGAATTCTTTTGTTCATTCCATAAATGATTGGCGCTCCAATCAAAAGGACAACGAACTCACCGACAGCTGTAGTCATCCAGCTTAGCCAGAATGGCAAGCCAAAGGCAAGGTTCAGTTCAATTGCAATTAAAAACATTGTGAACGTGAAAAAGATAATCGTAGCGATCATACGTCCTTTAATGCCTTTTATGAAACGAGAAACATAAATGACAAGCAATAAGGCGAGCAGGGATTGCCCCACCCCAAAAATCAAATCATATGGCACCATCGGCGAAAAGAGCAGATTCGATATGAAGACTCCTCCAACGATACCGTAGATATATTTTTTATTGAATACAATCAGATGATTCAACATTTCCGGTACACGGAATTGGAACATCTCAAAAGCTATTGGTTTAAACACCAATGAGACCGCCACATACAAGGCAGCCAATAACCCGTTTATCACGAGTGTACGAACATTCATTTTACTCTCTCCCTAGTTTTTTATCGTGGGATGGTTACGAACCACGTGCAGGCGTTTACCCGATGATTAATAGTATCCCATGTAAGCTTGTTTCGTCAATTTGTAAAGAATGGTTTTAATTTATAGGTTTCCAATCAGATGAAGCAGCACAATTGGATTTTGAATTATTGCAATGAAGGATGATATTATTTCAATATGTACATAAAAAGGAGTGAATATTAATATGTCGATCGAAAGTGTCAAAAGCCATTTTAAACAATGGAATCGGGAAGGCGACGTAAAGGAGTTCGAAACATCTAGTGCAACGGTGATTGAGGCAGCGGAAACCATCGGTGTTATCCCAGCGCGGATTGCCAAGACCCTTTCCTTTAAAGGGGAAGGTGAACACGCGATTTTGGTCGTTGCCGCAGGGGACGCGAAAGTGGATAATAAGAAATTTCGTCAGACGTTCGGTTTCAAGGCACGAATGCTTTCACCTGATGAAGTGCTTGCACAGACCGGCCATGCAATCGGAGGCGTTTGCCCGTTTGGCCTGGCAAACGATTTAGCTGTTTTTCTTGATGTATCGATGAAACGCTTCGAGTCATTGTTTCCGGCTTGCGGCAGTTCAAACTCTGCAATAGAACTTACACTCGCTGAATTGTTTGAATATTCAGGTGCCAAGGATTGGGTAGATGTTTGTAAGGGGTGGGAAGAAAAGCGGAATGTGGATACGGCGGCAGGAAATGCAGTTGATGGCATTTGAAATGGGATGGAATCCACTACAGTGAACTTTATTTGCGGGGGCCTCATGCATTTCTTTTATTAAAGCGGAAAACGGGCAGAAAGTGTTCCTGATCGGAGGGTGAAAGATGTTAAATGGAAGCGAAAGAAAAAGCAATAGCAGCTATCTGAGTCTTAAAACTCTTTATGAAGAAAATATAACGGTTAAGAGCATTGCCCAGGAGCTTGAGTTTTGCCATAAAAACGATCTGGCGCTGGATATCCAGAAAGCAATGAAAAAAAAGAATTTTGATATATTGGCAGTCCAAGATCAAGGGGAAATCATCGGATATATCGAAAGGCAAGAACTAGGTGAAGGAAGTATTTCTGAATATATGAGAAACTTCTCACCAAGGGAAATGGTTTCGAATTCAACCCCTTTGATCCAGCTTCTCCATATTTTTAAGAATAAGACAAGGGTGTTCGTATTAGAGAATAATTCAATTAAAATGTTGATTACCCATGCCGACCTCCAAAAGCCTCCGATCAGGATGCTGATATTCGGATATATTACCTTATTGGAAATGAGGATGAGCGATATCATCCTGGATAGATTCGGCGATGGCAGCTGGTATCCAATGATCAGCGAAGACCGTTTAGAAAAGGCAACTGAATTATATAAAAGGAGAATCGATAAAAATGAGGATATCAATATAATAGAGTGCCTGCAAATCAGTGATAAATTCGATATTATACATAAAGATAAAGAATTGAGGCACTTCTTCCAAATCCCTTCGAAAAGTAAAGGGAAGAAGGATGCGAATGCCATCCGAAAATTACGGGATAAGATTTCCCATGCTAATGAACTGGGTCTGGACATGTCATGGATGGAAATCATCGAGGTTGTCGAGTCCTGCGGCCGACTGCTCGAAATCTCTGAATCCTATCCTTATGAAAAATAAGATCCGGCTAATCATGCTGGTTCTTTTTTTTGCGCATCCAGATAGAAAAAAACTGCCCATATCAGGCAGTCTCCCCGAAAAACTCAAAACTCCGGCAGTTGATCCAGGTTATTTTCTTTAATCCCATCGGGCTCACTCCGTAATATGTCACGTCCATATTTATGAAAGACGTCAACGTTGGCCAGGTTGCCAGCTTTGGCTTCCGCAAGGGCTGTGGGGTAGTCGAGTTCGCGGCCGGAGTCCGTCTTGATGGCGATAATATTGTCCTCTTCATTTTTCCTTACGGCGATGATTTCTTCTTTTCCTGCTGCTGAATCACTTTGGTTTGCTTGCGGTGTTCCCTGCTGTTTATATGACTCATAGGCTTCTTCAAATTTGTCCATGTTTTAGGCACCTCCTATTTATAGGGTGAACCATTTTTCCTGCAATATACAAACCGGATTTCGTCCAACTTGGGCCGTTAATTCGTCCAAATGGGCCGATCTTTCGGCACTTTTTTTTTTTGAATGCTGTCGTCTTGGCCTTTTTGCATTGGCATGGCACTTGCAACTATTTTAAGTAGTGCAGTAGTGCAAGTTTAAGTAGTAGGTGTAAGCAGTAGCAAGAAATAATATCCACTAGATTAAGGGAGGAATAGTAATCATGAATGTAAAACAAGGGGCAAGCACTGTAAATGCAAAACAACAGATCAAGACAATGAAAGCGGCGGTCGTCAATGAATTTAACCAAAAACTTGAGATAAAGGAAGTACCGATCCCGGAATTGGAATATGGTGAGATATTAGTGAAAATTAAAGCCTGTGGCGTGTGTCATACCGATTTACATGCTGCACATGGTGATTGGCCGGTAAAACCCAAGCTTCCGCTTATCCCGGGACATGAGGGTGTGGGCATTATAGAAAAGGTGGCGGAAGGCGTAACTTCCTTGAAAGTGGGTGACCGTGTTGGGATCCCTTGGCTTTATTCGGCCTGCGGCGATTGTGAATATTGTCTGACCGGCAGGGAAACGCTTTGCTTGGATCAATTGAATGCAGGATATTCCGTGGACGGCGGGTATGCGGAATATTGTAAAGCACCAGCCAAATATGTGGTGAAGGTTCCTGAAGGGCTTGACTTTGCGGAGGTATCACCGATTTTCTGTGCAGGTGTAACGACTTATAAGGCGCTTAAGGTATCAGAAGCAAAACCTGGCGATTGGGTAGCGATTTATGGAATTGGCGGATTGGGACATGTTGCCCTGCAATACGCAAAAGCGATGGGCTTTAATGTCATTGCTGTCGATATTCAAGATGATAAGCTTGATCTGGCAACGGAACTGGGGGCGGATTACACGGTTAATGGGCTTAAAACCGATCCTGTACAGGCCATTAAGGATAAGGTTGGCGGCGTGCAGGCATCCATTTCTGTGGCGGTTACGAAAAAAGCATTCGAACAGGCTTACAGTTCAGTCAAGAGGGGCGGCACACTTGTTGTAGTCGGATTGCCGAATGATGAACTTCCAATCCCGATTTTTGATACAGTGTTAAATGGGGTGACTGTAAAAGGGTCCATCGTCGGGACGAGAAAAGATTTACAGGAAGCTGTTCAATTTGCGGCTGAGGGTAAAGTCAGAACGAATATTGAAACAAGAAAGCTTGATGAAATCAATGACGTGTTTTCAATGATGGAAAACGGAGAAATCAACGGCCGCATCGTATTGACGCTAGAATAGGAACAGAGGAGGAAGCCCTGGAACGGGGCATCCTCCTTTTTATTATGTCTGGCTCTTTTCATTTAATATATAACGCAATTTCCTTATGGATATTTGCAAGCGTTTGGCAGCTTCATTCCGGTTGCCGTAGGTTTTTTGCAGTGCCTGCATGACGAGTTCCTTTCCA
This sequence comes from Peribacillus sp. 05N428, assembly GCF_056397085.1. Classification (NCBI taxonomy): domain Bacteria; kingdom Bacillati; phylum Bacillota; class Bacilli; order Caryophanales; family Bacillaceae; genus Peribacillus; species Peribacillus sp. 05N428. The sequence continues at coordinate 57,028 of NZ_JBFTMS010000010.1, forward strand.
ATTGTTGATTGAAGCTGTTTGATTTCCGTAAGGATTTCTTCAAGCATCAGTTCATCTTTCTCATTAAAATCAGCCACCAGCCTTTTTCGCCACTCTTCAAGAAGGTTTTCTGTTGACTGTATCTCTGGTAACACATTTTTGTCAGGTGTGATCTGGCTGTTGGATAGTGAGATATCATTGGCGGTTATTACTGACTTATTGTCTGCAAGTGTTAGCGTGCGCATGACCACATTAGATAGTTCGCGTATGTTGCCTGGCCAGTTGTATTGCTGTAATTTTTCAATGGCTTCATTGGAAAATGAGATATCTCCATGACCATTTCTCTCAACCAAGTGACGGACAAGCAACGGAATATCCTCTTTTCGGCTCCTTAATGGCGGGATATCGAGAGTCACGACGTTCAGTCGGTAAAATAGGTCTTCCCGAAATTTATTCTTGTCCACTGCCTGCTGCAGGTTTTCATTGGAGGCCGCCACTAACCGGGCGTTCGTCCGTAATGTCACGCTGCTGCCAACCCGCATGAATTCCCGCGTTTCCAAAACCCGAAGCAATTTGACTTGAATGGACGGACTTGCATCCGCAATTTCATCAAGGAAAAGCGTCCCGTTCCCAGCAATTTCGAAAAAACCCTTTCGCAGCTGGGTCGCTCCGGTGAAAGCGCCCTTTTCATGACCGAATAATTCGCTTTCAAGCAGGGATTCAGAGATCGCTCCGCAATTGATGCCGATAAAAGGTTCATGGTTTCGGGGGCTGGCTATGTGGATGAAGCGTGAAAGCACTTCTTTCCCGCTTCCGGTTTCTCCTTCGATTAATACATTGACGGATTTTTGGGCAACCTTGAAGGCCGTTTCAATCAAATTCTTCATTAAAGGACTTTCACCGACAATGAGTCCTGAATCCTCGGCAAGCTTATGGATGAAATGCTGGTTCAATGCTTCATTTTCATTCAATAGGTTGTCAATCTGCCTTTCCAGTACTTCAATATCCACGAAGGGTTTTTCCATGTAATCACTCGCGCCGAGTTTCATGGCATCAACAGCGGTCTTGACGGTGCTGTATCCGGTCATGATCAGTACCTTGCAACGCGGCTGCAGTTGTTTTAGATGCTGCAGGAGGGAAAGTCCATCGCAATCCGGAAGCTTCAAATCTATCATTGCGACATCAAAACGCTGCTGATTCCAGTCGATTTCATGAAACTCCTTCCCGCTATTCACAACTTGTACGAGGTAACCTTTCATCGTAAAAAGGCGGGATAGAAAAGTCCCAACCTCTTTCTCATCGTCTACCACAAGTAAATAAACCACCTTAACATCCCCTTTCTTCCTCTGTTAGTAAGGGAAGCCTCAGGAAAAAAGTGCTTCCATGTCCTGGTGTGCTCAAAACGTCGATCTTTCCGCCATGGTCCTTGGCGATGCCAAGGCTTACAGACAGCCCCAAACCTGTACCTTTTTCACGGTCTTTAGTCGTATGAAAGGGATGGAATATGAAGGGCAGGCGTTCTTTTTCAATCCCCGTTCCGTTATCAGTCACCTGAACCACCATGAACTTGTTTTCTGAATAGGTAGTGATCGAAATCGATTTTTCCGTTTGCGCGGACTCATCCAATGCGTCCTTGGCATTCAATAGCAAGTTGATGATGATCTGTTCGATCTGCGGCTGGCTGCCCTTTATGAAAGGAAGGTCTTCCTGAAGGCTAAGATGGAGGGAGATTTGTTTCTTCCCAAGTTGGAACTTCAATAGGTTCAGAACCTGGTGAATGGCCTCGTTAATAGAGTAATAGTGGAACCTATACTCATCCTGCCTAGAAAAGGTAAGCAGGCTTTTCACGATTTGCCTGCATCGGTCCCCGCAAATCTTAATGTCGTCCAATAGCATATAATCCGGATTGTCCTGTGGGGTTTTCCGTAATAAAAGTTGTGAGTTACCAAGAATGGCCGTTAATGGGCTGTTCAACTCATGGGCAATCCCAGCTGCCATTTCACCAATCGCCCCAAGTTTACCGGCATGTAATAGCTGGACTTCCATCTGTCTTCTTTCGGTGACATTTTTATAATAAGCAATGACCCCATATACTTGATGCTCCTTATTCTGAATCGGGTAAGCATGCATTTCCAAGATGGTATCATGCTGAAGGAGTATTTCCTGAAACCCTGGCTTATTAAATGAAAAGGTATCCTGAATCAGATTTTGCGATTTTTCAATTAAAGGAACCAAGTTGGAAAAGACCCTGGCTGAATCATTGGATTGATAGACGGTTCCTTTGTGATCGAAGACGATGATCATATCTTCAACTGCCTTGAATGTATCCTCCCACTCCTGTTTGGAATGAAGAACTTCCTTATAAAGCTGGGCATTCTCCAAAGTTAACGCAAGCTGATTGGATAGTTGCTCAAGAAATTCGAGTTCAGCTTCATGCCATGTTTTCTTTTTCTTCCTGCCGAAAGTCCAAATTCCGATTTTTTTACTTTTTCCGTATAAAGGAACTAATAGAAGTGATTCGATCTCAAGGGATAATAGACGCTCTTTTTCTGGGAAGTCCGGTAACTGGTTAACTTCCACCTGAATCGGCTGCTTTTCTTTCAAGGCCGATGAGAATTCCTGAAAAGGGTGTAACAGGTTTTTGGGATCCATTTCAAGATCGCAGTGACCATTAGGGCAGATGTGAAGCAGGGCAGGTTCTTCCTCATACAATATGACAAAATGACTGTCATCGAAGGTAATGAGCTGCTTAAGTTTTTCAATAACATTTCGGAGAATCTCTTGGATGTCGATTTCCATATTCATATTTTTTGTAATGTCATTCATGATTTCAAGTTGCATATTCTTCTTCTTCAGCTGATCCACGGTTTTCTTAAGTTCCGTGTAATACGTTTTCTTTGAAGATTTAACGCCTGTCATTAAATCTATCAATTCATGTTTGTTCATGCTTTTCACCTCTTATAGGGCTGTAAGAAGCAGCTGATTTATCTGTTCTAAGGACATATCACGGGGGTTTGTGATCATGCAGGCATCCTCAAGAGCGGTCATCCCTATGGGATCTATCATTTCTTTCGTAATGCCGACATCACTTAAACTCTTGGGAGCCCCTATATCCTGTGATAATTCCCTTACGAAATGAATGGCAGCCATTCCTGCTTGCTGCTCCGTCAATGCCCGTGTATCGATGCCCATGATGTCTGCAATCTCGCTGAATCGCCTTGGTGAGGCAATTCGATTGAAATCCATGACATGGGGAAGGAGTATCGCATTGATTTCACCATGCGGAAGGAGGTACTTGCCGCCTATGGCATGTGAAATGGCATGGGCAGCTCCCAAAATGGCATTGGAAAAAGCCAGTCCAGCCTGCAGGCTGGCCATCGCCATCGCCTTTTTTGCTTCCTCATTATGCCTGGATGCAACAGAGGGGCGTAAGTGGCGGGAAACGATGGAAAGCGCGTTTTTAGCTTGTACATCGGTCAAAGGTGTCGCAGCGATTGAAACATAGGATTCAATGGCGTGGGTTAACACATCCATTCCGGTAGCTGCGGTCAAATCCGGTCCCAAGGTGGTTAAGGTGGCAGGATCAACTATTGCAATATCGGGGACGAGTGATTTTGAAATGATCGTCATTTTTTTCTCGCGGAATGAATCGACGATCACCGAAAACTGGGATACTTCCGAACCTGATCCTGCAGTGGTCATGATCATCACCATGGGAGGGAGGGGAGAGTGGACTTTATCAACACCTTCATAATCACTGATGATGCCGCCATTCGTTACTAAAAGGGCTACCCCTTTGGCAACATCCAAAGCACTGCCTCCGCCCAAACCGATGATGGCATCACATTCTTGTTCTTTAAATGCAAAACAGCCGGCTTCGATCTCCCTGTCCTTCGGATTGGTCGTCATTTCAATGAAGGTAGCAAAAGCAAGGCCTGCATCTTGGCAGGATTCAATGACTTTATCCAACCAGCCAGCATTGGCCACCCCGGAGTCGCTTACGATCAGCGCCTTTTTGGCACCCAGCCGCAAGCAGGCCTCGCCAGCTTGTTCAATCGAACCTTTACCGAAAATCACTTCCGGCATCACGAATTTAGTTATCGACATCTTTGCGCCTTCTCCCTGTAAAAATTCAATATCTTCTGTATAATTTTCCCGAAAAAGTGCGAAAATCCTGTTTGGATTACAGGTATTTTTATATAATATGACAAAATATCGAATAGAGAAGGACTTTTGATACAGGTCAAATCACCTGATAATTTCTTGTATTTGAAAAATCGGTACTTTAGACATGTATGAATAGGGATAAACCTACCTAGTTAGTATTTTCTATATATTGTAAAATCATGGTAGAAACTATTAAACTGGGAGGCAATCTATGAAAAAACAATTTCTGTCGTTAACATTAATTACAGCATTGACACTCGGGACAGCGGGGACAACCACCGCTTTAGCAGCGCCGCATTCATCGCCGGTGATATCTGAGCCATCCACGGACAAGCAAGTCATTAAAAGAATCGATGCCGATAAAATCTACAAGAATATTGAATACCTCTCACAAACACCTCGGGTGGCTGGTACTGATTCTGAGTATAAAGCCGTCCAATTCATCAAAAAGCAATTCCAATCTTATGGCTATAAAGCCGATATCGAAGAGTTCAATTTTTTATCTTATACAGACCCAAATCTGGTCGAGCTATCCGTTGCCGGATTTGATGGGGAAATCCAGGCAAACCATTTAACCTATTCAGTTAATGGGAACCTATCCGGTGACGTTGTATATGCCGGTTTAGGAACAAAAGAAGAGCTTGAGCAAACCGATGTAGCAGGGAAGATTGCCCTTATACAAAGAGGGAACCTCACTTTTGCAGAGAAAGTATTGAATGCAGCGGAAAAAGGGGCAGCGGGAGTCATCCTATTCAATAATGCAGAAGGGGAATTAAACGGGACACTCGGAGAGGATAATGCCAGGTATATTCCATCCGTCACGATCACCAAAAAGGATGGAGAAGCCCTTTTGGAAAAATTGAATGATGGAGTCAAATTGACAGCCTCATTAAAAATAGAAGGTGCCCATTCCGGAGAAAAAACCTCTTATAATGTAGTGGCAACGAAAAAAGCAACAAAGAACAATAAAGCAAAAAAGAGCGATATCATTTATATTACCGGACATCATGATTCCGTCGCGGGGGCACCCGGAGCGAATGATGATGCATCTGGAACATCCGTCACCCTTGAACTTGCCCGTGTTCTGAAGAATCTTCCTACAGATACGGAAATTCGCTTCGTCACCTTTGGGGCAGAGGAAAATGGATTGCTGGGTTCGCAGCATTATGTGGACAATCTTCCTGATGATGATATCAAGCGGACCATTGCCAATTTCAATCTGGATATGGTAGGAAGCAGGGATGCCGGAGATTTGGTCATTTTGACTAATGATGGAGAAATGAACCTTGTAACCGAGCTGGCCCAGGCATCAAGTACAAGACTGAATGGTGAGCCGACTCCATATGGACAAGGCGGGAGAAGTGACCATGTGTCATTTGCTGAGGCTGGAATACCCGCTGCTTTATTCATCCACAGTCCATCAGAACCTTGGTATCATACTCCTGATGATACCATTGATAAAATCTCAAAAGAAAAGCTTCAAGATGTTGCTGAAATTGTCGGCACAGCTGTCTATGACCAAGCAAAAATCGAAGCTAAAAAACCTGATTTCAATCATAAAAAAGGGAAAAAGGTGAAAGTTCCGCATTTATTTGGCGAAAAGGAATTCAAATAATGCAGTAAATATTCAGAGGGTGCAGCCTGCACCCTTTCTTTGTGTTTAAAAATGGAAATACAGGGGTAAAAAGTCTAATCGGGAATTGGAGCGTGCGGGCTGAATTTCCTAATTCCGTAGCATAAATAGCTTATTTATCCCTATTTAACTCTAAGACTATAATCCTTATAATAAAAATTATGAAAAATATGACAGTCTACATAATGAGAATAGTATGTTTGAGGTGATTTTTTAGGTGTATGCAAATTCATTGAGTGAAATTCACTCTGCCCTCTCTAGTAAAACTTCCGATGTGAATGAAAAAATCAATCGTTTGGAGCAGGCAAAAAGACAAATCAAAGAAGAACAGAATGCTTGTCTTGGGGAAATAGCTAAAATTAAAAATCCGGACTTGGCAAAAAGCTGGACGGGAAACCGTGCAGAAGACTTTCAAGATGCCCGCAGTGATGCATACAAGGCAATGTCAACAATCATTCATGATGATTATGATGACTATCAAGAGAAAATCGACGGTAAAATCATGATGCTTAATATAGAGAAAAAGGCTCTGAGTGCAGCAGGTACGATAGCACATGAAGCGGATGTTCTTTTAGGCAAAGGAGAAGCCGTCATAGATCAATTGGAAAGCAAAATATCATATTTAAAAGGATGGTTGTTTTAATGACGACAATCAAACTGAATCATCCTGCCGTAACGAAGCAAGTCGATCAAGTGAAGACGGCACTTGGTACAGTCACGCTTGGAAATTTGCCGGCAGGCGAGCTTGGCAACAATAAATTGGAATTCACCTCGAAATGGATCGATCGGGAAACGAACCTGGAGAAGGTCTTTGAGCAATATATCAAAATCGTCCAGAAAAATGTGGAAGATACCCGTGCCAACATTGACTTATTAAAAGAACAGGATGAAGCCATCGCCCATACGTCTTCACATGGGTATCAGCGATGAAGATATATGAAGCCGAGACATTGACGGCCGCAACCAAGTCGCGCGCCAAGCAATATGAAGAACTAAAGAAGGAAGTCACAGCCCTGAAAAAGGAATTTCAGGGCATCGTCGGCCTGGATGACGAGTTCCAGGGAGCCGGTGCTACCGCCATCAAAAGCTTCTATGAAGCACAAATCGAGGTGGCGGACGCCTGGATGGAACTATTCACGACCCAGATCAGTTTTTTGGAAGGCATACCGGCCAGTCTGGAAGAAGCGGACCTCTCCGGAAATACGGTGGTCGAGGTCCCCTTTTTAGATGGCGAAGTCTCAAACGGCATCAACCAAGCGAAGTCGCTGGTCGATCAACAAGCGAACGATCTTCAAAGGATCCTGAACAGCATTGAAGATATCCTGCCTCTTGATATGTTCGACCAAAAGGACTTTAATGAAAAAATCACGCTGGCCGGGCACAGGCTGGATGACACCGTGACAAAGGTCGAGAATGTCGACCGGCAATTGGTCGAGGAATATGATGTGTCCATCGGGCAGGAAAACGTGGCCGTTGGTCTCTTCCGTGCTTTGCTTGATGCCACCAAGCAGGACGGCAACATTTCGCCGATGACATTCAACCAATCGGCATTCAAGAGCAGTGATGTTTATCAAGTGAAGGATGAAGTCGCCGGTCAGATGAAAGACTATCAAACCTTCAAAAAGGAACAAGCAGAAGCCCGGAAAATCGAACAGGAAATGGAAGAATTCGAAAATCGTCCATGGTACGAAAAAGCCTGGGATACGACAAAAACCTTTACAGGGGAATTCACGGGATATTATGATTCAATCAGGGCCTCGACCGGAGTCGATCCAGTAACGGGCCGCAAGCTGTCCGATGCCGAACGAATCGCCGCCGGCGCCATGGCAGCCGCTGGATTCATCCCCGTCGTCGGCTGGGCCGGCCGGGCCATCAAAGGCGGCAGCGCCATATACAAAACGGCGAAAGGGCTCAACGCAGCAGACCACGCGCTCGATGCCTATAAAACGACAAAAGGCTTTAGCCTCCTCCAGAAAACCGAATACGGGATATACGGGCTCCTCGCAGCCAACGGCCTCGGTGAAGCAGCCACAGGCAAAGACATGTTCGGCAACCAGCTAACCGAGGAACAGCGCCAGAACGGGCTGTTAATGGCACTTGGAATCGGCGGTGTGGCTGGTGCGGCTAAAGTCGCAGATAAAGTAGCGAGTGGTACAAAGTTCGTCCCTTACAGCAAGGAATTTGCGCAAAAGCAGGTTCAGAAGGTTCAAGCCATCATCAGCGGTATGGGCAAAGCCACATATGAAAATGTGATAAAGGTGGGCAAAGCCACCGGGCAGGTTGCTAAAACAACCGGCCGCTTCATTGCCAATGAAACAAAAAACTTTAAGGAAATTGCGGTATCTCATGGGAAAGCGGCTGGCCGGGCTATTGGTGAAATCAAAATGCCTGTTCTCAGACAATCCCTTCAACCTGCTGGGCATAATATGGTTGGACTTGAAACCGATTCAGTAAAAGTGAAGGAGCTCGTGCAGAAATTTAGTGTTAGAGGTGGGGCCAGTGAAGCACCCCCTACATTTAGTAATATACCCGAAGCTCATGAATGGGGAGAAGCGTACTACTCTAAGTGGTTAGATTCCTTGACCGAAAGAGAAAAGGCAGCTATTAAACAATACACAGGAAATGATTACCAATATATTAATAAATATTTGAGAGGAATTGATAATTCTTTATATGGAATAGATAAGCAGGTTATTGATGATATTAAAAGTGGCCTGAATAAAGCAGCAGTTCCACATGATATGCAGGTCTTTAGAGGAACTGACCTCACGCCATTAGAAAGTATTTTAAAAATAGACGACCATGGTAATATAGATTTGGGTTCATTAATAGGAAAGACTTTTAAGGATGAAGCATTTGTGAGTACTGCGATTGTAAAAGAGTCATCATTTGATTATAAACAGGTTTCTTGGACTATAAATGTTCCAAAAGGAGCGAACGCTGCTTATGTTGGGAAAATTAGTGAATTTCCTGATGAGGCCGAGTTACTTTTAAATGCTGGTCAAGAATTACTTATCAAAGAAGCCAATGAGGATGCGTATGGTAAGCTGCATCTTGTATTAGACTTAAATAAAAAGTAGGTGTAAAGAATGACAGGCAGAAGAATGGTAGACAGATGGGAAGACGATAACAAGATTTTTATGAGTTTAGCCATTAAGAAAAGATTATTACCGAGTATGTATGGCAGTATTATCGGAGACATGCTGGGTGTTCCTGTTGAATTTAAAAAAAGAGGGTCTTTCACTATTAATGATATATCGGGATATGGAACCTATAATCAGCCGCCAGGCACCTGGTCGGATGATACTTCGTTAACTTTATGTTTAATTGAAAACTTAATTGAAAAAGGCGATTCAGCGGAGCTCATGCAAAAATTCGTTCAGTATATGGAATCTGGCTATTGGACACCACATCATGAAATGTTCGATATTGGCAGAACGACCAGTGAAGCCATAATTAAGTTTAAAAATGGAGCCCCAGCGCCAGAATGTGGCGGAAATGCCATGTTTGATAATGGAAATGGGGCGTTGATGAGGGTCGCTCCAGTAGCATTTATCCTTATTAATAACTTTAATTTCATTGAAAAAATCCAAACCATTAAAAAGTATACGGAAGTAACACATGCACATCCGCGTTCTGTGGTAGGTTCCATTATTTATGTCGAGTTTTTACTTAGACTTTATTATAATAATTCTCCTGAAGATGCAATAAGACAAACAAAAAAACTTTTTGATGAGAATTTTGATAAAGGTCATATATACCAAAAAGAGCTGCAATCCTATTCAAGGATTTTTGAGGAAGATTTCTTTTCATTACCACAAGAAGAAATTCAGTCAGATGGTTATGTCGTTCATACGTTGGAAGCAGCCATTTGGTGTTTAGGAAATTCAAATTCGTTTAGCGATGCCGTTTTAACAGCAGTGAATCTAGGGGATGATACGGATACAGTAGGTGCCATTACAGGGACAATGGCAGGTATGTACTATAAAATGGACGAAATTCCTAAAGAATGGCTTGAGAAAATCACAAGAAAAGAAGATATTGATGAATTAATCAACCAATTCCATAGTTTTTGTGCAGATAAAGCCATTAAAGAAAAGTATGGGGCTTGATGTAAATCCCCAATATAAACAAAAAACTCCTATAAAATCCCTTTATAGGGTTTTTTTTATGTCCAAAGTTCAGTTTATGCTATGTTAAACGGTGATGGAAAATTAAATAATGGAGTGGGAAAATGCTAAGAAAAGGTGAGTATACTATCTATAATGGGAAAGAGTATAGATTCATAGAATCTGATACAGTAGAAGCTGTTGAATTAATTAGCAATGATAAAAATGAAATGGACAATGGCTTTACTTATTACAAAAATAATATTTACACGAAAATAGTAGGTTTAGATGAAGTTAAAGAATTATATTCTATTAATCCCTATGCTATATATAAGGAAGAGGTGTTTCCAGCATCACAAGAAAGAAAAACCGGAAATGTATTGTTGGCTACAACAAACACTGAACTTGCTAAAAGGATGGGGTTTGAACGGACAGATAAATATATGTACTCCAAATCTGTGGAATGGGATGAAGTGAAAATAATCGAGGATAGGAAACCTTATTCATTAGATTAATTTCTTCATTTCAAACGCGATTATATTTATTGTACTATCCCCTCTAATGAGCTTTGGAACTGTTTTGTTAAGGGTCTCCTTTATAGGCGAGTAGATAGGAAGATGAAATGGATAAGAAAAAGCAGTTAATCGATCAATTAAAAGTTGTGATAAATAATCTTGAAAAAGATTATAGTAATGAAATTACTAGCGGCGTTTTTCAACTTATATATATTAGATATAAGAATGCATTGGATGTAATGGAGTGTAATGAAGATATAAGGGAATTAAATATTATTGGCGGCGTAAGGGCTTATATGGATAGTTATAATGACTATCAAAATCCGTTATTAGGAGAATTACATAAAGCTGAAAACTTACATAAAGAATTGCATCTTGTATTAGACTTAAACAAAAAGTAAGTGTAAGGAATAGCAGGCAGAAGAAGTGAAAATAATCGAGGAGAGAAAACCCTATACATTAGATTAATTTCCTAATTTAAAGTGCCTACATAAAGTAAAAGCGGTTATTTCTTAAAAAAGTGGGTATATAGTATTAAGCGGTCTTCCATTTAATATCTAGCACTAAGTTTTCTTTATGTTGAATAAGGAGAATTTGGTGGGAGGTGATTAAATGAGGAAAGCCTATGGTATAAAAAGTTTGATGATTTACCTTGAGTCGGTAAATTATCCAATTACCGAAGAGGAAATCAATGATCTAATATTGAATAAAAAGATCCCCCATCTCAGACCCATCGATAATTTGCTGATTTTTAATTTGGATCATATTGATGGCTGGCTTAGTGATCAGCAATCCAACCCTTAGTTAATTGAAGCCCTGCTGTAAGTGGAGCTTTGATTTATATGTGTACCTGTAATCTAAGTCTATTGATGCAAACATGTTAATATGAAAAAGGAAAAGCTAGCCGAGGTGTTTCATGAAAACCTTGGCTGGCTTTTTATTTATCTCTTCATTTTCAGAAAAACGAATCAGTCCCAGTTGATTTGGTAGCGACACTATTCTGCTGTTATGCCTGGATTATAATAGCTTAAGCAAAGCCTGTGCACCTGTTAGGATAAGCCCTATGATAAAACCACAGACCGCCCCGTTCACCCGAATCCATTGCAAGTCTTTTCCAACACCGTTTTCCATCATATCAATCAGCGTTTCGTTGTCTAGCTTATCTAAGTTTTCTTGTACAAGATTGCCGATTTGCGTATGATTTTTTTCAATGAGAACAGTAATTTGTTTCTGTATCCATTGATCGATGCGGGTGCTATTTTCCTTAATATTGTCCAGTATATGATGAATCATTGGAGTCAGGTAAGTATCCATGAAGTGTTCTTCTTCGACGAAAACCAATGCTTCTTGTTTAATTTGTTTTAGGCTTCCCTCTATTGTCGCCTCAGGCTCCCATTTTGTCAGAAGTTGTTTTTTCCATTTTTCAACTCCTTCTAACAGTTCCCGGTTATGGTTAATGCCTTGTATCTCTTTCCTGATATATAAGATTAAAGCCTCTCTATTTGGTTCTTTCTCGTTTTGTAAATTATTTACGACACTTAATAGCAGGTTTTGGATGATATTCCCAAGTTTCTCTTCGTTAAGTAGACTTTGAATGGACTTAACGGCGAACTGAAGCATACCTTCCAGTTCAATCTTGCTGAGTACATCCATGGAAACAGTGCCAAGTCGGTGACTGGTTTCTTTTTTTCCTAACCAATCTTCAGCTTTTTTCAAAACATGATCCAAAGCCTTCTTATCAAACTCTTCGTTAAGTAACTCTGAACTTACTAAATGTAGAATCTTGCTCATGTCTATGCCAGAAAGTGATGCTTTAATTTTTTTTGCAACGAAAGGCGTAATCTTTTCTATATCTATATAACCAATCATTTGCTTGATCAGTTTAATCAGGACTTTTCTAAAAGTATCACTTTGAATCTCTTTTCCTAAAATAGGGATCAATTTTTCAGTAAAAGGAATATGTTTTACTTTGTCCTGAATGCTTTCCTTAGAAAGCCAGTCGTTTTTTAGCATCGAAACAAGTGCATTTGTCATTCTTTTACGATTGTTGGGCAAAAGCGCTGTATGGGGGATTGGTAATCCAAGCGGATGGCGGAATAATGCAGTGACTGCAAACCAATCTGCCAATCCGCCGACTAAACCAGCCTCAAACCCTCCATGTAATAAATCTAAAGGCAATGTACCTTGAAATGGAGTGGTTGCAATATAACCCGCCCCCATGATAATTAGTGAATATCTAGCTATTTTTCTTGAAGATTTTATTTTTGGTGACATTATATTCCCTCATCCTTAAAATGATAGTCAATTACTATAAACCGAATCATTAGCAAATTTTATAACTTACTTTCATCTAGTAGTATAGCAGGTAGTACAAAAAAATAACCACAACAAGGCAGTAAGTTCATTATTTTTGGGCATTGAATATTGTCATTTTCCCTTTAATGTTCAATATTCTGATGATAAATGCACAAAAAAAGCCGATTCACTCAATCGGCTCAGTTTGTAGACAAAAGGGGTTCGGAATTAAAAAATTCTGAACCCCTTTTGAAATTCCCTTTGAATTTTCTCCTAAGGTTAAGAGATTGCGGCTCTACGAGCCCACATGTTAGGCCATTTTTGGACCTCGCCATGCCCAATTGACCATCTTCTTTAAATTAATGGCAGCCTCCATTTTACGAACCAAATGGTTCGGTGGCACCAGTTGATCTAAAGTAATTATTTCAAGTTGATCTCGCTGAATAGAATCATGTTTAGAAAGCCTCCTCATCACCTCAAGTTTTAATACTTCTACTTTAAAACAAAAATGACTCCAGGCAAAAGTGTTCTATCTAAAAGGTAAGACAAAGTTGATTGGAACGGAAGGTACGAGACTCCTGCGGGAAAAGCGCGTCTAGGGGAGACCCCGCAGGCGAAAGCCGAGGAGGCTCCCGACCGCCAGCGGAAAGCGAGTGCCCTACGTTCCAATCAACGTCCAAATTGTACAAGCCATAAAAATAGACAAACTCGATTTTCATCGAGTTTGTCTACAGTCTGAGCCGATTCACTCAATCGGCTTTTTTTATTCATTTACTGAAAAGCATTTTTTTGTTCATCTCCAACATATTATGATGCGTCTGTTTTTATCGAATTATTTTTATCGGTGCCTAAATTTTTTTTATCTTTCATGAGACTGAAGATATAGGCCAGAACGGAACCTGATATGTTATGCCAAACACTGAAAATGGCACTTGGAACAGCGGCCAAAGGCGAGAAGTGGGCTGTTGCTATGGCTACACCTAAACCAGAGTTCTGCATACCGACCTCCATTGCAACAGCTTTCTGTTTAGCTAAATCCATCCCGCATAAACGAGCAAAGAAGAAGCCGAGTAAAAAACCAAGAACATTATGAAGAACGACTACTGCAAAAATCAGCAAACCTGTTTTAGCCAGCTGATCTTGGCTGCCAGCTACTACGGCAGATACGATCAGAACGATGGAAATGACAGATACTAGAGGTAAAGCCTTTGCACCGGCCTCTGCCTGTTTGCCGAAAAACTTTTTAACAAGAAATCCTAGTATCAGTGGGATAATCACCACTTGAATGATCGAAAAGAATAATGACCCAATACTGATGTTGACCCATTTACTTGCCAAGAGCAGAATAAGCAGGGGCGTTACGATAGGCGCTAGAATAGTGGAAACAGAAGCAATGGCAACTGCAAGCGCAACATTTCCTCTCGCAAGAAACACCATGACATTTGAAGCCGTTCCACTAGGGCAACATCCTACCAAAATAACACCAACAGCGACTTCTTTGGGCAAATCGAACCCTATTGCTAATCCGAATGCCAATAAGGGCATAATGATAAAATGACCTGCTACCCCTAGTGCGACCTCTTTTGGCCGTCGGAATACTTCTTTAAAATCCGCTGCTGATAATGTAAGTCCCATGCCAAACATGACAATTCCTAGTAATGGAACAATATAGTCTCCAATCCATATAAACTGATTAGGTAAGATATACGCAATAACTGCAAATAAAATGACCCATAAGGTAAACGTTTTACCAGCAAATCCGCTGATTTTCTCTACTACTCCCATAGTGACCTCCTAGATGTTTTAAAATAAAACAATTATAATTTATATTCAGAATATTTAAAACCCTTTTAAGCAATAAAAATATCAATAGAGCTGAACTAGTGTAAATATGACGATTCACTATAGGAAAAAAGCGGACAGGGTTTTTAGATTCTGTCCGCTTTTGACTTTATTTTTTTAAAAAAATAAGAGGGTGCTGTATATTAGTGGCAAACTAGTTTATAAGGAACCGGAAATTGAATTAGTATTTGTTGTTTTACAGGTTTAATTATTGCTATTGTATGTTTAGCCAGGGCTATAAAAGAAGTGGAGATGTGGTTTCTTTGATACATATATTAATTGCGGATGATGATCGGCATATTCGGGAGTTGCTTAAATTTCACTTGGAAAAGGAAGGGTACATGGTATCGGAAGCGAAGGACGGTAATGAAGCTTCCTTGTTACTGGAGAAGGAACGGATCCATCTGGCTGTTGTCGATATAATGATGCCGTATAAAAACGGACTGGATCTTTGTAAGGAAATCCGGGATCAATATGATCTGCCCGTCATTTTATTGACAGCTAAAGATCAACTTATCGATAAGGAAAAGGGGTACTTTGCGGGTACGGATGATTACCTCGTGAAGCCGTTTGAGCCAAGGGAGCTTCTATTTCGGATAAAAGCGCTATTGCGAAGATACCGTATGGTGAATTCTGAATCCATCTCATTGAATCAAACGGTGATTGACCGTAAAAGTTACGAAGTGCGAATAAAGGGGAATACGCTGCTCCTGCCCCTTAAGGAATTTGAGCTGCTGGCCCAGCTGGGGAGTTTTCCTGATCAGGTCTTTACGCGTGAGCAGCTTATTGAACTGGTTTGGGGTGCTGATTTTGCAGGGGACGATCGAACGGTTGATGTCCATATTAAACGGTTGAGGGAACGTTTTGCCGGCCGGACAGATGACTTTGTCATAACGACTGTCCGTGGCTTAGGTTATAAACTGGAGGTCAACAAGAAGTGAAAACACTTTATTTCAGGATAGTTATTCAAACCATTTTGATCATGGTGCTTGCCAGTGTCATCGCTTTTTTAATTTCCAATGTCTATTATCATAAGGTTCAAAAACCCAACAATGGTGAGAAGATAAGCAAAGTCGCAAATGAGATCGTCTCTTTATATGAGGAGAATCCTGATCAGGATATTGATGCGTATTTAAATCATATTGCAGGATTGCACTATCAAATGTATCTATTTAATGAGCAGGGTGAAGGAACTTTATATGGTGAGCCGTTTCGGGAAACGAATTTGGACCGTGACACGATTTCCGGAGTCTTGAATGGGAATATCTATCAAGGGATCGCCAATTATAATAATGGGTTATTTATTACGGGGTTTTTTGAAGATGTATTAATTAATAGCATTGGGGTCCCGATGACCGTGAATGGCGAAAAGTATGCATTGTTTGTAAGGCCCAATATAGAGCTGCAGTTTGGCGAATTTCGCTTTTTCCTTGCAGTTTTGCTCGTACTGACGCTACTTCTCAGTTTTTTATTTGTGATCATTAATACGCGTTTCATCGTTAAGCCGATTACGAAATTAACGGAGGCTACAAAAAGAATCGCCGATGGGGATTATAGTAGTGAATTGAATGTCTCCCGAAGCGATGAAATAGGGGACTTGGCACAGCATTTCTCGAAAATGACTCAAAGCATACAGCGGTTGGATGATATGAGGCAGGAGTTCGTATCGAATGTATCTCATGAAATTCAATCTCCGCTTGCATCCATCCAAGGTTTTTCCCAAACCCTCCAATCGGAGGAATTAACAAAGGAACAAAGAAATCAGTACTTATCCATCATTGAAAAAGAAAGCAGGCGCATGTCGTCGTTAAGCAAACAGCTGCTCATGCTTGCTTCGTTGGATAAAGTAGATGATCCGCTGCAGCGGTCAACGTTTGATTTAGCGCAGCAAATCCGGCAGGTGTTGTTCATGCTGGAATGGAATTGGCGGGAAAAGGATATGGTGATCGAAATGGATTTGCCGTCCACCGTCATTTCTGCAGATGAGAAACTTTTAAATCAAGTTTGGACGAATTTGATAACCAATAGCATTAAATACTCGGAAAGCGGCAGTTCAATCAATATTCGGATTAAAAGAATAGACAGTACTGTTGAAGTGATGATCGCGGATACGGGCATCGGAATTCCAGAAGAAGACCTTCCTTATATCCTTGATCGCTTTTATAAAGTCGACCAAGTGAGGAACCGGAGTGAAACCGGAAGCGGATTAGGACTTTCGATTACGAAGAAGACGGTTGATCTTCATGGGGGAACGATCGAAGTTCAAAGCGAACTTGGTAAAGGGACCACCTTTTATATACGGCTGCCCCTTATGTAATCAGTTGTTCATCTTCCATTCATATTGATTGTTTACAATCGGGTCATACCGATCAAACAGGACTTGATCGGTAAACAAAAGTAATGGGAGATGAAATGATGTTTTTGGCAATACGTGAACTAAAGCATTCCAAATTACGTTATCTGCTGATTGGACTGATCATGATATTGGTCGCTTTGCTTGTCTTTATCATTTCAGGATTAGCTAATGGACTTTCTTCAGATAATGCCTCATCCATACAAAACATGAAGGCTGACTATTTCGTTATGGAGCATGACTCTAAAAATAAATTGAATCGATCGATCATATCGATGGAAAAGCTGGATGAAATCCGGGCTATATCGGATGTTAAAGCAGCCGAAGGACTTGGGCAAATGATGATCACATTGAATAAAGTCAGCTCTTCGGAGAAAACGGATGTCACGATTTTTGCGACCGATGCCAGTGGGATTTTAGCACCGAAGGTCATAGAAGGAACGAGCTATGACAATAAGGAACAAGGTGAAGTCGTTGCAGATCGTTCTTTAAAAGAAGTCGGTTATAAATTGGGTGATTCACTCAAAGATGACCTATCTGGTAATGTTTTCACCATTGTTGGTTTTACTGAAAAGCAGTCTTATAGCCATACACCGGCAGTTTACATGAATGTTAAGGGGTGGCAGGAGATTAATCCTGGATTGAGAAATCACGGAAAAGACTCAATCAGCACAATAGCCGTGCAAATGGATTCGAAGGCAGAAGTGAATGTACGTGAATCATTGCCTGAAGGATTAACGCTCATTTCGAAAGAAGAATCACTTCAGAGTATACCAGGCTACAAAGAGGAACAGGGGACGTTGACGATGATGATTGCCTTCTTGTTTGTCATCGCAGCTTTCGTTTTGGCCGTATTCTTTTATGTGATTACCTTGCAGAAGACGAATCAATTTGGAGTCCTTAAAGCACTCGGGGCCAATACGGGCTACCTGGCAAAAAGCATCGTTGGTCAAGTAATGCTGCTTGCCGTGACATGCATAGCCATCAGTGTTGCCCTGACATACGGCGTCACTTTAATCATGCCAGAAGGAATGCCATTTGAATTGAGTGCCGATTTGGTCATTAAATATTCCGTGTTACTTTTGGCTGTATCCGTATTGGGTTCGCTGCTATCACTATACCGAGTAGCGAAGATAGATGCGATCGAAGCAATAGGGAGGGTATCATGATGGGGGATAAACTATTATTTGAAAACGTCAGTAAGGTTTATGGGGAAGGCGATAATAAGGTAATAGCCCTTGATGATATTTCCCTGAATGTAAGAGCGGGGGAATTCGTCGCGATTGTGGGTCCTTCGGGCTCAGGAAAAAGTACTTTCCTTTCAATAGCAGGTGCGTTACTATCCCCGAGCAAAGGCCGCTTACTGCTGAATGGTGAGGATATAACAACACTCTCCCCAAAAGAATTGACTCGGGTGCGCCTTGAAAAGATCGGGTTTGTATTCCAATCGTCGAATCTTGTGCCATATCTCTCCGTACGAGATCAGCTTCTGCTGCTTTCTGAATTGATCGGCAAGCGAGATAAAACAACTGTGAAAAAAGCGGACGAATTGCTTAGCCACCTTGGACTTGGCCATCGGGCAGGTCACCTGCCAGAAGCACTGTCGGGCGGTGAGCGGCAGCGGGTAGCAATCGCCCGTTCGCTGATGAATGATCCAGAAATCATTTTAGCGGATGAACCAACCGCAAGTCTTGATTCCAAAAGAGGCAGGGATGTTGTTGAAATGCTTGCACATGAGGTGAAATCAAGAAATAAAGCGGCCATCATGGTCACCCACGATGAAAGAATGTTGGATTTATGTGATCGAGTGGTCAATATTACGGATGGCAAGGTATTTGGATGAAGTTATACGTAAAAAGTCCGCCGCCTCTCCAAAGGAATTAGGAGTGGCGGTGGACTGAATTGCATGAAGGGGATGGTTAACCGACAGTAAGCGGATGGAATACTAGTCGTTACTTTATATAAACGATTTGCGATTATGTATAATCCCAGATGGTTATCTGCGGATTAATCAATTTTTTATTTTAAAGAACAAGCAGTGATAGGTTGCTTTCACACCTGAATCATTTCGGTATTCTGTGTCGTATATGTTGATTAACTCTCGAAAAAAGGAAGGGCGCTGGCAGTAGTTTTCTTTGTTGCTGTTAGCAGCGCCAATCTTTTTGATTGAAGTGAAAAATTCACGTACTGTCTGAAAGTACTCCAGTTCAAGCTTTTCTATTTTTGTAATCTCGATTGGAGCTGCTGCTGAATAGGGGATTGCTGCTTCGCAAACTTGGGATAATTCTTCCAGAGTGTAAAACGTTTGGCCTGGTGAACTATCCATGGAAAGTTGAAGCTTTTCTTTCGCTTGTTCATATGATCTATGAAGCTCTTGAAAGGTATCTATTCCGAACGTTGAAAATATCAGGCTTCCTTCCGCCGTTAATCGTGTAAAAAGTTTTTCAAGGGTTGCAGGAATATCATTCAGCCATTGAAACGTTGCATTGGAAATAATCAAGTCGTAATTTTCATTTAGCGCCATTTCTTCGATGTCCGTACATAAAAATGTAACACGGTCTTCCTTTGTCAATCCTTTTGCCACTTCAACCATACCGGGTGCCAAATCAACAGCCGTAATGGCGGCATTAGGGAATGTTTTGACGAGTAACCTGGTTAAGTAACCGGTGCCGCAGCCGATTTCAAGAATATTGATTTTATGATTGGTGTTTTTTTGAGGAAGCAAAACCACTAATTGCTTTGCCATGTTTTTTTGAACATTGGCATACGCATCATATGTTTGCGCGTGTTCACTGAATCGCTTGCTTAACAATCGTTTATCTATCATGAACGTACTCCTTTTGAATAAATGTTTTTATATGCTCTATACATTCCTCTGGTTTTGTGAAAAATGGAATATGACCAGCACCTTCGATAATACGAACCTCGGCTTTCCCACCCAAATTCTCTTTAATGAAAGATGAGGCTTCAAGTGGACAAATTTTGTCTTCCCTCCCATGAAGCATTAAAAAGGGGGCTTCAATCCGGTGGAGTCTTGCTCGAGCATCTTTCTGAAGTAAATAATCCAAACCAACCAGAAGCGAAAACACATCATCTCCATGAAACTCATGTTCAATTGTCTTGGTGAATTGATGATAAAAACCTGCTTCTTTTTCAGCATCGGAAAACATCGCTTCATAGAAGGAAGTCAAAGTCTTCTCTTTATTGCGCGGCAGTTGTTTCTTCATGCGCTCGACCATTCGCGGATCCCAGCCAAATGAATAATTTTCTCCTGTAGTGAACCGACTTGTTGCGCCAAAAAGGATAAAACCTTTTATTCTTTCTCGAAAAGAACTTGAAAGTTCAAGTGATACTAGTGATCCTAATGACCAGCCCAATAAATAAAGAGGACCATCGATGGAAGCGATTGTGTTTATGACCCGTTCTTCAAAGTCATTTAGTGCCTTCATATCTCTCCAATCTATAAATGAAAGGTGAAATAGTTCTGACAGCGGTTTGATTAACGGTTGAAAAGCCTCTTTTTCCATTCCCCAGCCAGGAAGCACCACTAAATTCGGCTGCTTCATTCAACAACACCCATTTCTTTTCCAATGATCGAAATTTTTTGAACTGCCCAATCGAGATCTTTTTTATCGTGGAGAGCCGTTACGGTAAACCGGATTCTCGCTTCATTTTCAGGAACGGTCGGCGGCCTGACAGCAATAGCGGCAATTCCTTCTTTTTGCAAACGTGCAGCAAATTCCATCGATTTTTCGTTTTCCCCGATGACGATAGGAACAATTTGTGATCGGCTTCCGCAAATGTTAAACCCGTAATTTGTGAGTTCTTCTCTAAAGTATTCTGAATGTGTTTGGAGCAGTGAGCGGCGTTCTGGTTCTTGCTGTACAAGTTCAATCGCTGTTTTTATAGCACCAAGTATGGCAGGGGGAAGTGCAGTTGAATAGATGAATCCGCGCATGCGATTTTTTAAATAGTCGATGAGCCATTCTTTCCCGACAACATAGGCCCCGAATGAACCAAGCGCTTTACTGAATGTTCCCATTTGGATATCTATTTTATTTTGAAGATGGAGGTGACCGGCATAGCCTTCACCGTTTTTACCGTAGATGCCGCTTCCATGTGCTTCATCTGTCATTAACATTGCGTTATAACGTTCCTTTAACCGAACTAGGTCTTCAAGATAAGCGAAGTCACCATCCATGCTGAAGACCGTATCCGTCACGATTAATTTACGTGCTTCAATCGGTGATTTTTTCAAAAATGCTTCTAAATGATCTAAATCATTATGACGATAGCGTATATGCTTTGCACGGCTTAAAAGTGCTCCATCGACAATGCTTGCATGATTCAATTTATCGCTATAAATAATATCGTTACGGGACAGCAGAGTGGAGATTATTCCAAGGTTCGCGTTATATCCACTGTTGATGATGAGTCCTGCTTCGGACCTCTTCCAGTTGACAAGAGCTTGTTCCGCCTGCTCGTAAAGAGGATGATTGCCAACAATTAAACGTGAAGCCGTTGCTCCTGCACCATATGTATGTACGGCATCAACCATAGCCTTTTTCAGCCGCTCATCTCCTGCATATCCTAAATAGTTATTAGAAGCTAGATTAAGCATCCTGCACCCGTTGATCGTAAGCCAAGGCTGCTCGGCACATTCGGTTGATACGAGTTCACGCTTTTGCGAAATCTCTTCTAAATGAGACAGTTCTTTTTTTATTTTTTCTTCCCAACATGGTAAACGTTTTTCACTGTGCATGGCCATTCTCCTTTTTATATGTTAACTAAAATTAATATAGGTTAACATATAAAATATTCTAATCATGACTCAATGAAACTGTCAAGCTTTGAAAAGGAGCATGAGAATAAAGTAATGATCCATTAATCTGGGAGAATTCAAGGGTCGGAAAAGGCTGGTAGATTATTTAGATATGTATCTAACCATAAAAAATAAGTTTAAGGGGAATCGGGAGGCGGTTTTGTTAAGCTAATGTATAAAAGAGCTTAATGAAATTGGTGCATTTATGTATTAAGCTCGTTCATTGAAGATAATCTAACTTCCAAGGTAGTCTTTTTGTTAAACCTTGAAATCTTTGAAGGATTAAATGGAATTCCATGTTACTATAGAGCAGTGAAATTTAACAGAATTCACATTAACCATTACATAAAGGAAGGTATAAATATGAAAAAGATTTCTTTGGATGTTTTCTTTATATTAATAGGAGCTTTTATTTTCGCTTTGGCAATAAATCTTTTCGTCATTCCCAATGAGCTTGGTGAGGGAGGAGTCACGGGGATAACCATCATTCTGTTTTATCTTTTTGAATGGTCACCAGGGCTGTTAAGTTTGATCATTAACGCTGTCCTGCTCATTGTCGGTTATAAATTTTTGTCGAAAATGACAACGGTATATACAATCGTAGCCGTTGCCTTTAATTCACTTTTCCTTCATTTAACCGAAAGCTGGACGATATCTTCAGATGAATTGGTCATCAATGCGATATTTGGCGGGGTTTTTGCCGGTGCAGGTATTGGCATGATCATTCGTGTTGGAGGCACTACTGCCGGTACGACGATCCTTGCCCGAATTACGAATAAGTATTTGGGATGGAGCTTAAGCTACGGACTTCTGTTTTTCGATTTAATCGTTGCGTTCTCATCTTATTTCATAATTGGCGCAGAAGGTCTGATGCTCACTATACTAATGCTTTATATTGGAACAAAAACGATGGAATTCATCATTGAGGGATTGAATCCGAAAAAAGCGATCACCATCATTTCAAAAGAAGCGGACCAGATTGCAAAACAAGTAACCGAATTGATGGACCGGGGGGTCACTGTTTTTAGTGGTCATGGATACTATACAAAAGAATCCAAGGATATTTTATATATCGTTATAAGTAAGCAAGAGGTACTAAAGTTAAAGAGAATAGTGCAGTCAACGGATAGCAATGCTTTTATAGCCATACATGATGTTCGGGACGTATTCGGTGAAGGTTTCCTGGATATCTCGAAGTCCTGATGGTAATAATGTATAAGCGAAATGAAAAGGCCTAATTAGGCTTTTTTATTTTGTACTGCAAAAAATCTGTAAATTCCGAATAATTTGTTATATTATGTAAGTAAGAAACCACACACCCTGAGGAGTGCAGCCATTAAATGTGGAGGTGTCCAAGATGATCCTTTTAAAAGTGGATGACAGAAAGTTTGGGAAAAGCAATATCAAGTACAGTGTCGTTGATAAGGAAACGAATGAATTGATCATTAGCGGTGTGTTTAAGGAATTTGGACAAGCAAGCGATAAATATTATGAATTGAAGGATGAATACGGTCCTTCCAATGTGAAGATGATATTGAAGTGAAAAGAGGGGGACCGACGGGTTTCCCTTTTTTCGTATAATGCCGGGAATGAAAATGCCCGTACAATAAATAATCGGATAAAGGAATAATCAAAGGTTTCTGAATCATATAATTAGATTAAGAGAGTTCTTAACATCCTTTTTTTACAATATACTACAATTTTATTGTAAAGTATGGAATTTGGTGGTAATATAAAGCGCATAAATGTAAACGTTTGCAATGTTTTTGTGAGGAGGTGATGTAAAAGAAGTACGATAGACTATGAATTTTATAGAATGAATGGCTTTTATTTTACTAATTTTATGCAAACGTTTTCTTAAAATTGCATGAATATTATGAGAAAAAGGGAGAGTGGGTAGGCATGAAGCGTAAAAAATGGTACGGGGGAATTCTTACTGTTTTATTGATTTTTAGTGTGATTTTGGCTGGATGCTCTTCTTCAACTGGCGGAAACAGCGACTCAAAGGATGTCGTGACGCTGGATATATTTCAATTCAAGGTAGAATTCAAGTCGCAATTCGAGACATTGGCAAAACAATATGAAAAAGAAAATCCAAATGTGAAGATCAAGGTATCGACAGTCGGCGGCGGAAATGATTATAAATCAGCCATTACGGCAAAGTTCGCTTCAGGTGAGGAGCCAGCGGTGTTTAACATTGGCGGACCGGTAGATGTCGCACAATATAAAGATAGATTAACAGATTTAAAGGACACGAAGGCTGCTGCTGCAGCACTTGACGGTACTTTGGATGGCGTGGAAGAGGACGGGCAAGTCCTTGGACTTCCATTTAACCAGGAAGGATACGGCTTGATTTATAACAAACGGATATTTAAAGAAGCCGGAATCAATCCTGAAGAAATTACAAGTTATGAAGCCTTAGAGGCGGCAGTTAAGAAAATCGATTCACAAAAAGACAAATTGAAAATCGATGCAGTTTTCGCTTATCCGGTCAAAGAGAAGTGGGTGACAGGAAACCATTTATCCAATGTATTCTTATCACCGGAGTTTGATGGGAATGTGTTAGAAGCAAGTAAGGCATCGACGGTTAAATTCACGGATGGTGACAAGTTTAAACAATTGGTCGATATCCAAAATGAGTATTCCGTCCAGCCGACAGCAAGTCTTGATTACTCCCAACAAGTGGAGGAGCTGTTCTCGCTTGAAAAGGTTGCGATCATTCAGCAAGGTAACTGGGTGTATAACACAGTCTATGATATGGATCCTGAGTTAGCTGAAAAGGGAATTGGCATCATCCCGATTCCAAATGGAGACAATGCAGGCATGCCGGTCGGTGTACCGAACTATTGGGCAGTGAACAAGAAATCGGATGAAAAGGTACAGGAAGCAGCGAAGAAGTTCCTCGACTGGATGTATACATCCGAAGCAGGGAAAAAAGCCGTTTTGGAAGATTTTAAATTCATTCCTGCTTATGAAGGATATGATGTAGAAAAAATTGCCGATCCAATTTCAAAAGAAATTTATAAATACTCTCAAGAAGGAAATACGATTGGGTGGGTGTTTAATGGATATCCGGTCGGTTGGAATGATGATCTTGGTGCAAGTGTCCAAAAATACGTAACTGGTAAATTGACTTGGGAGGAACTTGTCCAACAGAACATTGAAAATTGGGAGAAGATTCATAGCAAATAAGAGTTGGGAAATGCAAGTGACCAATCGGCAAGAAAAACGTGTCGATTGGTTGTTCCTTATTATAGAAAAGCCGCTAAGGGATTCATCAAATAACCCAGTCATGATCTAACCCATTAACTATTAAATCATTTCAAGGAGGTCGGTTTCGTTGAGAAATCGGGATGCCGCATATTGGCTGTTTTTAACACCTGTTCTTGCTGCACTCATTTTGGTTGTGATCGTGCCACTCATTTACGGATTTTATTATTCCTTTACGAATTGGAACGGTTTAGGGACACCGGATTTCATCGGTTTTAAGAATTATATAGACTTGTTTACGGATAAAGGGTTCCTTGATACATTTTGGTTCACGATTAAATTTTCCGTAGCGGCAATTGTGGTAATCAATATCATCGGATTAAGTTTGGCTCTCATCGTGACTTCGAAAATTAAATCAAGCAACATATTGCGGACAGTTTTCTTTATGCCCAATTTAATTGGCGGCTTGATACTCGGCTTTATTTGGCAGTTCATTTTTATTAAGGTCTTCGGTGCGATTGGTGATTTAACGGGGATCGAAGCATTTAATGGGTGGTTATCAACGACTGATACAGGATTTTGGGGATTGATCATTTTAACGTCTTGGCAGATGGCCGGATATATCATGATCATTTATATTGCCTATCTGCAGGCTGTGCCTGAAGACTTGATCGAAGCGGCAAAAATTGACGGAGCGAACAGCTTCCAGCGTTTTCGACATATAACTTTTCCGCTAGTGGCACCTGCTTTTACCGTCAGTTTGTTTTTGACGCTTTCCCACTCGTTCAAGATCTATGATCAAAATCTTTCTTTGACGAATGGAGCTCCCTATAATTCAACTGAAATGGTTGCGATGAACATTGTAAAATCCGCCTTCACCGAAAACGATATGGCATATGCACAGGCAAAAGCCGTTATCTTTTTCGTAATCGTGGCGGTCGTTTCGCTGACACAAGTCTATTTCAATAAAAAACGGGAGGTTGAGCTGTAATGAAGGGAAAATGGAAATTGTGGCTGATTGGATTCATCGGATTCATTTTGGCCATATTATGGCTCACTCCGTTTTATTTAATGCTTGTCAATGCTTTTAAAATGAAACGGGATATATTTGCCGATACATTGGGACTGCCTGAAACCTGGACATTGGAAAACTTCACTCAAGCTTTCGAGCAATTGGATTTCCTCCGGACTTTATTCAATTCTTTATTGATATCGGGCGTCAGTGTAGTCATCATCATCATCTTTTCTGCGATGGCAGCATACGCTCTTTCCCGAAACAAAAGTAAAATAAGTTCCCTGCTTTTCTTTGTGTTTGTAGCTGCCATGCTGATCCCGTTTCAGTCTGTGATGATACCGCTCGTTGCCCAATTCGGACAGCTTGGGATGCTGAACAAGGCAGGACTGATTTTCATGTATTTAGGTTTTGGCTGCAGTCTATCCATATTTCTATATCATGGTACCTTAAAAGGGATTCCCCTCTCACTTGATGAGGCAGCAAAGATTGATGGTGCAAACCGATTTCAAGTATTTTGGTATATCATATTTCCACTATTAAAGCCGATGTCCATTACAGTTGGGATCTTGAATGTCATTTGGATATGGAACGACTATTTGCTGCCATCCCTTGTTATTGGCGGCGCGGGATCGGAGACCATTCCACTTAAATTATTCTTCTTCTTCGGACAATATACGAAGCAATGGCATCTCGCCTTGGCTGGACTTACTTTATCCATCATTCCAGTCATCATTGCGTACTTTTTTGCTCAGAGGCAAATTATTAAAGGAATTGCAGATGGAGCCGTTAAATAACTATTTAAATATAGGGAATATTAAACCATGTGCGGTGAACGGGGAGTGTTGATGAATTTGTCTGTTACTATAAAAGACGTTGCCAAAAAAGCAAATGTCGCTCCATCAACGGTATCGCGTGTAATCCATAACAGCCCGACAATCAGTGAAAAGACCAAGCGCAAGGTACGCAAGGTATTAAAGGAAATGGGCTATCATATGAATGAAAATGCCCGGAACTTAGTCACGAAGTCAACTAAGGCCATTGGGATCGTCATGAAAAGTTCGGCAAGGGAATCACTTTATAATCCCTTTTTTCCCGAAGTGATCCGGGGCATCGGGGATTTCTGTAATAAAGAAGGGTACAGTCTTTCTCTGACTACCGGCGAGACGGAGGATGCCATCTTTGAGGATGTCGTGAAAATGGTCCAGGGCAGAAGAGTGGATGGCATGATTGTTTTGTACTCTAAAAAGGACGATAAAGTGGTGCCGTATTTATTGAAGCAGGGCTTCCCGTTCGTTTTGATCGGGAAGCCAAGTACGAACATGAGCGGTATCACATTCATTGATAACGATAATGTTCAAGCGGCCAGGGAAGTATCGGAGTTTGTAATCAATCTTGGACATGAGCGAATCGCCTTTTTAGGAGGCAGCCCCGAGTTTGAAGTGATCCAGGACCGCTTGACAGGCTTTCAACAAGCGATGGAACAGGCCGGGGTGGATGTGCGACAGGAATATATCAAATTGATTCCTTTAAATCGAACGGATGGAATAAAGGCGATTGACGAATTGCTGGAATTGAAGGAGGCACCAACCGCTTTTTTGGTTATGGATCTTTTATTGGGTGTGCTCTTACTTGGAGTGTTAGCCGAAAAGAACTTGAAAGTGCCGCAGCAAATAAGCGTTGTCTGTTTTAACCACTCAGAATTCATAGAATTTTTAAGTACCCCGCTGACAACGGTTGATATCCATACGTATCAGTTAGGGTATGAAGCCGCAAAATGCGTGTTCGATCTTATTGCGAATCCGGAAATGATGGAAAAGAGCATCAGCATTCCTACCAAAATCATAAAGCGGGAGTCGCATTTTGTTGCTGAAAAGGAAATTAAATGAAAATTGTAGAAATGTTTTACCAATTAAAGCTTGATTTTTGCTAACATAAATTTACAATATAGATTATCACTATTATTTTTGAAAATTCATACTTTCTAAGGTCGATAAGTATGTTCTTATATTTTGATCATCCCTAACGCAAACGTTTGCGTTTTGAATAAAGAGGTAATAGTTAAACATCAAAACAAGTTGTGATTCTTGAATGGAGGAGGTTGTTCATGAGAGTCCTTGTATGGAATGAGTTTCGCCACGAGAAAACAAAGCCCGAAGTAGCAAAAGTATATCCGGATGGCATCCATGGTGCAATTGCCGGCTTTTTACAAAGTGAACAGGTCGAGGTGAGGACCGCTACTCTCGATGAAGAAGAGCACGGATTAACCGAGGAAGTACTGGAACGAACCGATGTACTGCTTTGGTGGGGTCATGTTGCACATGATGAAGTTCAAGATGAAATCATTGCAAGGGTTCACAAGCGAGTACTCGAGGGAATGGGTCTCATCGTCCTCCATTCTGGTCATTTTTCAAAGATCTTCAAACGATTGATGGGAACGACTTGTGATTTGAAATGGCGGGTGGCGGATGAAAGGGAACGGCTTTGGGTAGTCGATCCGAGTCACCCTATCGTTGATGGAATCGGAGAATATATTGAGCTTGAAAAAGAAGAGATGTACGGGGAACATTTTGATATTCCTGCACCAGATCAATTAATATTCGTCAGTTGGTTTGAAGGCGGGGAGATATTCAGAAGCGGTTGCACGTATCAGCGGGGTAAAGGGAGGATTTTCTATTTCCGTCCAGGACATGAAACATATCCTACCTACCATAATCCGGAGATTCAACGTGTGATTAAAAATGCCGTTGATTGGGTCAAGCCGGAATTTGGAATCGCAACGAACTATGGTAAAGCCGAACCGTTGGAATCCATCTCATCCAAAGAGCTGAAGTGAAGGAGAGAACAAAATGGGCATAATGAAGGTAGGAGTCATTGGATGCGGGAGTATCGCAAAAAACAGGCATTTTCCGGAGTATGAATCACATCAGGAAACGGAGATCATTGCCGTTTGTGATATTGTGCCGGACCGGGCGAATGCAGCAGCACAAAGGTATGGAGCGCAAGCATATACTGATTATATAGAACTTTTGAAGAATGAGGAGATTGAAGCGATCAGTGTATGTACACCGAATTACCTGCATGCACGCATCACGGTTGCGGCCTTGGAAGCGGGTAAGCATGTCCTATGTGAGAAACCAATGGCTACTTCTTTAGCAGACGCTGAAAAAATGAATGAAGCAGCAGCGAAAAGCGGCAAAATACTAATGATTGGTCATAATCAGCGATTTGTTCCCTCTCATCAAAAAGCGAAACAGCTTATTGAGAGCGGGGAGGTAGGGAAGGTCTATAGCTTCCGGACGGCTTTTGGACATTCCGGGCCGGAAACCTGGAGCGTGGACGGACTGGAAAGCTGGTTTTTTAAAAAGGATCAGGCGGTCATTGGTGCAATGGGCGATTTAGGCGTTCATAAAGCTGATTTATTACGGTATATCCTTGGAGAAGAATTTGTTGAAGTGGGAGCCTTTGTGGAAACGACTGCCAAGAAAAACACAGACGTTGATGACAGTGCGGCCTGTATCCTCCGGACGGAGAACGGTATCATCGGAACTCTTACCGCCAGCTGGTCTTATGCAAAAGAAGACAATGCTACGGTCATTTATGCGGAAAAAGCGGTATTGCGCCTTGAAGACGATCCGAAATACTCACTGATCATCCATCATGATAATGGAAAGACAGAAACCATCCAATTAGGAAGCATCCAGACTAATGACTCAGAAGGACAGCATGATTCCGAAGTGATCAGCCACTTTGTAAAATGTGTGGTGGACAATGAGGAGCCTCTTGTCTCAGGAGTTGAAGGATTAAAGTCATTAAAAGTCATTCTTGGCGCGATGGAATCAAATGCATCCCGAAAAATCATCCGCTTATAAAGGGGTTAAAAGTCATCATGTACAAATTAAAAATGGGTATTATCGGTGCTGGCGGAATTGCCCAAAAAAGGCATATCCCAGCTTTTCAAAAATTTCAAGATAAAGTGGTTTTATACGCCATTCAGGATATAGATGAAATGAAGGCGCGGGAAGTGGCGCGGGAATTTCATATCGAAAAGGTTTTCACCAATTATGAAGAAATGTTTGCTGAAGTGGATGCCGTTACAATCGCAACACCAAACAAGTTTCACGCGGAGATTTCCATTGCTGCCCTGCAAGCGGGTGTACATGTGTTATGCGAAAAGCCGATGGCCATTACAACCGAGGAATGTTTAGCGATAACCGAGGCTGCAAACATATCCGGTAAAGTGTTATCGACTGCCTATCATTACCGCTTCATGAAGGAAGCCCAGGCTGCAAAGAAAATGATTCAGGCCGGTGAAATCGGTGAACCTTATGTAGCGCGTGTACAGGCAATCAGGCGGCGCAAAGTCCCTGGCTGGGGAGTTTTTACAAGCAAGGAATTGCAAGGCGGGGGAAGCGTGATCGATTACGGCTGCCATTTGCTCGATTTGGCATTATGGCTGATGGATGACCCAGAACCGATTGAAATCGTAGGTTCGACATATAATTATGTCAGTAAGGGTGTCGATCAGGTCAATTTATGGGGCAATTTCGATGCCTCGGTATTTGAAGTGGATGACCATGCCACGGCATATATCAAATTTGCCAACGGAGCATCTCTATTATTCGAAACTTCTTGGGCCGCGAATATCCGTGAAGAAGCAACTGTTTTGAGTTTATCCGGAACGCAGGGCGGACTTGATGTGTTCCCGCTGGTCTTGAATCAGGCTAAGCACGGCATGCTTTTAAACAGTGAGGCAGTATGGATGCCAGGGGAGGATACACCAGACCTGCAACAGGCAGAGAACTTTATTAATAGCTGTCTGGGGTTGGCAGAACCATTGGTAAAACCATCGGAAGCCATGAAAGTTTCGAAAATAATCGAAGCGATTTATCAAAGCTCGGCAAGTGGGAAGGTCATGAGCATAAATTAATGAAAAGGTGAGGTGGGGCATGTGAAATTAGGGATCTTTACAGTGCTATTTGCTCAAAAATCATTCGAGGATATGCTTGATTATGTCGCGGATTCCGGATTAAAAACAGTTGAAATCGGTACAGGCGGGTATCCAGGGAATATCCATTGTCCACTCGATGAACTGCTCGAAAGTGAAGAAAAGCGCCAAAAATACCTCGAAGCCGTTCAAACAAGAGGGTTAACGATCAGTGCATTCAGCTGCCATGGCAATCCAATCTCTCCTGATGAAGCCTTCGCTAAAGAAAGTGATGAAACACTGATCAAAACAATCAAGCTTGCATCCTTACTGAACGTCCCGGTCGTCAATACCTTTTCTGGTACAGCGGGTGATCACGAAGGAGCTAAATATCCAAACTGGCCCGTCGCCCCATGGCCGAATGAGTATACAGATGTGCTGAAATGGCAATGGGAAGAAAAATTGATCCCTTATTGGAGGAAAGTGGCCGCCATTGCCGATGAACACAATATAAAAATCGGCCTTGAACTGCATGGGGGCTTTCTCGTCCACACACCCTACACCTTGTTAAAACTGCGGGAAGCTACATCTGATGCGATAGGCGCCAACCTTGATCCAAGCCATCTTTGGTGGCAGGGCATCGAACCAGTAGGAGCCATCAAAATCCTAGGGAAAGCGGGAGCAATCTACCACTTCCACGCAAAAGACACATACCTGGATCAGGATAACATCAATATGTATGGATTGACCGACATGCAGCCTTATGGCAATATCCAGAGCCGTGCCTGGAACTTCCGCTCTGTAGGATGCGGCCACAGCCTGCAAGAGTGGTCCGACATCATGAGCGCCCTTCGCACATACGGTTACGATTACGTCGTCAGCATCGAACACGAAGATCCGCTGATGTCAGTTGAAGAAGGATTCCAACGGGCCGTAACCAATCTGAAAACTGTACTCATCAACGAAAGTCCAACTGATTTATGGTGGGTATAATTTTGAGCCGATAACGAGCAGCCTAATGCAGGTTGCTTTTTATTTTCGCCCTTACTCGTGCAAAAGTGGATAAGTGGAATTCACGAGTAAAAGTGCGGAACTCACGAGTAAAAGCGTGAAATTCACGAGTAAAACAGCATAATTCACGAGTAAAAGTGCGAAACTCACGAGTAAAAGCGTGAAACTCACGAGTAAAAGCGTGAAACTCACGAGTAAAAGCGTGAAACTCACAGGTACAAGTGAAATTCACGAGTAAAACAGCATAATTCACGAGTAAAAGTGCGAAACTCGTAAAAGCGGAAT
This sequence comes from Peribacillus sp. 05N428, assembly GCF_056397085.1. NCBI lineage: Bacteria > Bacillati > Bacillota > Bacilli > Caryophanales > Bacillaceae > Peribacillus > Peribacillus sp. 05N428. Next base: position 89,188 of record NZ_JBFTMS010000010.1, read on the forward strand.
TCACGAGTAAAACAGGATAATTTACGTCGGATGTATCTAATGGAGAGAGCTGGTTTTTTAAAAAAATCAATTTGACAGTCACTCTACTGCGTGTTACAACATACCTTGTAGTAAGTAACGCAAGATACCGATATCACCGAGTAGTGAAGTTGCAGAAATATTTTTAAGAAAAAAAGTTGACACCTCCGCTACTCGGTGTTACAGTTTAGTTGTAATAAGTAATACTAAATAGCGTGATTTCCCAAAAGCTATTCAGGATAAAAATTCCCCTCGGAACTACGCTATAATATAAGTCACAAATAGAGGAGGCTGAACATGGAAAATTTAACTGAAATGCTGAAGGGTTCGCTGGAAGGCTGCGTGCTGGAAATCATCAGCCGCCATGAAACCTATGGCTACGAGATTACCCGCCGCCTGAATGAGCTTGGGTTTACTGAAGTCGTGGAAGGGACGGTCTATACCATCCTCGTGCGATTAGAAAAGAAAAAACTGGTGAACATAGAGAAGAAACCGTCAGATATGGGGCCGCCCCGCAAGTTTTACTCACTTAATGAGGCTGGACGCCAGGAACTTGAATTGTTTTGGAAAAAATGGGATTTTGTATCATCGAAAATCAATGTCTTAAAGTCAATCTAGCTTCATAAGATATTCCGTACGCTATTTTTGTTGGAGTGTCTTGTTTATAAAAAAGGGAGGAAAAATAACATGATGGAATTATTCAAAAAAATGATTGGTGATAAAAAAGAGTATAAAATGATGATGGCACGGGTTGAAGCTCTGCCAGAGGACTACCAATTTGTATTTAAGAAAATTCAAAACTATATGTGGAATTTCTCAGCGGGCAACGGGATGGATATGCTGCACATGCAGTATGAATTAATCGAGTTGTTCGAAGCCGGTGCTGCGGAAGGCAGGCAAGTGCTGGAAATCACTGGGGACGATGTGGCATCCTTTGCCGACGAACTAGTGGCAAATGCTAGAACCTATTTCGCCAAGTATCGTGAGGATTTGAATGACAGTATCATGAAGCGATTGGGAAAAAATAAATTCAATAAATAATTCCGACTGAATAGCTGGTTACAAATGTGAAATGCCACCTTCGCTATTCAGTTATATTTTAACTCGGTAGTAAGTCATACGGATTATCAGTCAGACTAAATAGAGAACTATAGGCAATTTAGTTCCGCTAGGCGCTCGGAAGGATAAATACGAATCTTACAAGCGGCATTACTGCGCTATTAAAAGGAGGAAAAAAATATGAGCAATGCAGTGATTTCAGTAAAAGGGTTAAAAAAGTCATTTAAAGACAATGAAGTCTTAAAGGGGGTGGATTTTGAGGTGCGGCGTGGCGAAATTTTCGCACTGCTGGGCTCAAATGGAGCGGGCAAGACGACGACGGTCAACATCCTCTCGACTCTGATGAAGTCCGATGGCGGCGAAGTAGGTATTTGCGGCTTTGACGTTCAACGTGAACCGGATCATGTTCGCCAGAGCATCAGCCTGACAGGGCAGTTTGCAGCTTTAGACGGCATGCTCACCGGGCGGGAAAACCTGCTGATGATCGCCAAGCTGCGGGGAGTTTCCAATCCCGCTCAAGTCGCCGACAATCTGCTTGCGAGATTCAGCCTGACCGATGCGGCCAACCGCCGGGCGGATAAATATTCCGGCGGGATGAAGCGCCGGCTTGACATCGCCATGAGCCTGATCGGGACGCCAGCAGTCATTTTTCTCGACGAACCGACGACAGGGCTTGACCCCGAAGCGCGGATTGAAGTCTGGGATACAGTTAAGGAGCTAGCTGGAGGAGGCACGACAATTCTGCTGACGACCCAGTACCTTGAGGAAGCCGAACAACTGGCGGACCGTATCGCCATCCTGCATGGCGGAAAGATCATCTCGACCGGGACCCTTACCGAACTCAAGGAGATGTTCCCGCCAGCAAAGGTAGAGTACATCGAGAAGCAGCCGACATTGGAGGAAATTTTCCTCGCAATCATCGGCAAAAAGGAGGAGTTGTAAATGAATAACAAAACAGGGGTATTACTAGGGCGTTTAATGCGCAATATCATGCGCAGCCCGGATACAATTATCACGGTGGCGATTACGCCGATTATGATGATGCTGCTGTTTGTCTACGTATTTGGCGGCGCCATAGAGGCAGGCACGGACAACTACGTCAATTATTTATTGCCGGGAATCTTGCTGATGGCTATCGCATCCGGCGTCGCTTACACTTCCGTACGGCTGTTTACGGATGTAAAGAGCGGGTTGATGGCGCGTTTCATTACCATGCCCATCAAGCGCTCGTCGGTATTGTGGGCTCACGTGTTGACCTCGCTTGTATCCAATTTGCTTACTGTCGTCGTGGTTATCCTCGTCGCACTCTTGATGGGCTTCCGTTCCAGCGCTGATATCCTGGATTGGCTAGCGGTAGCTGGGATAATCGTGCTGTTTACGCTGGCGCTGACATGGCTGGCGGTCATTCCTGGATTGACAGCGGGGTCTTTGGAAGGGGCGACAGCCTACTCGTACCCGCTGATTTTCCTGCCGTTTATCAGTTCGGCCTTCGTCCCCACCGAAACCATGCCTAAAATTGTCCGTGCGTTCGCCGAGAACCAGCCAGTGACTTCAATCGTGAATGCGATTCGTGCCCTTTTGTATGAAGGGTCTGTTGGGAACGATATCTGGATTGCGCTTGCCTGGTGTGTCGGCATCATGGTCATCGCTTACTTCTTCGCCAGTAAAGTATTTAAACGCCAGTTCGGGTAAGTACACCATTATCGGGATTGGTCATTTCATAGTCAGCTGATGCGATGAATGCATCACATGGAAGATTGCTTAAATGCAGGGGCAACCTTCGATGAAATCATGGAAACCTTAAAATTGGTATGATTGGTATCTGCCACTTAACCCATAATGAGATTTGCCATACTTGCTTTAGAAGAATTTACAGCAAAAGGGTAGTGGTCATTCGCAGAGGAGAAATGAAAAGAATAAAGCACATAGATGTAATTGGATGGAAATAGATTCAGAAACAAAACCAATTCCTTTCATTATCATAAAATGCGTGGAACTCACGAGTAAATCGACGTAATTCACGAGTAAAAGTACAAAATTCACGAGTAAAAGCGTAAAACTCACGAGTAAATCAGCAAAACTACGAATAAAAGCAAAATGATTGCAGGAAATTCTCCTGAAATTAAAAAGCGATGCCCCCGGAATTCTGGGGGCATCTTCATTATTATCTTTTCCTAGGGGAATAATCCAATTCCTTAAATAGTTCCGTCAATTCATCCTCGGTCAGATCGCGCCATTGTCCGATCGCCAGTCCGTCCAGATGGATGTTCATGATCCGGATTCGATGTAAATCACGGACTTCATAACCTAGTGCGGAACACATACGGCGGATTTGCCTGTTCAGCCCTTGCATTAAAGTGATGTTAAATGTGTATTTGGTCAACTGCTCAACTTTACAAGGAAGTGTTTTTGTATCCAAAATCTCCACTCCGGATGACATATCTTTAATGAAGGAAGCGGTAAGTGGCTTATCTACGGTTACGATGTATTCTTTTTCATGCTTGTTTTCTGCACGAAGGATTTCATTAACGATATCTCCGTCATTTGTAAGAAGGATCAGGCCGCTTGAGTCTTTGTCCAGCCGTCCGATATGAAAAATGCGAAGCGGATGATTTACAAAATCAACGATGTTCCCTTTTATGTGTTTTTCGGTCGTACTTGTAATCCCTATCGGTTTATTCAGTGCAATATAGACATTTTGCTGTTCGACTTTTATCGGCTTGCCGTCCACCCGGACATCATCGCCGGGTTCAGCTTGACTGCCGAGCTCAGCTACAGTGCCATTAATCGTCACACGTCCCTCGGCTATCCATTTGTCTGCGCCTCGTCGCGAGGTAATTCCGGATTCACTGATAAATTTATTGATCCTCAACTAAAGCACACCTTTACATTCAGATTTTCTTCTTTAAAGGATAACGTAAATCATGGTGCATAGACAAGGGGAAAAGAGAAGAAAGCGTTAGTTGATGAGTATCACTGGATGCCCTTTACATGTTCTTCGTGACAGCTGACGGATCTGCTTTTTTCTTTTTGCTTGTCAGGTAGACCCCGAGGAAAACAAGGAGGCCACCGAGGGTTTGGATGATCGTAATCGCATGACCCAAAATAAGGCTAAGAATGGCTGTAAATACTGCAATCAGATTTAGATAAATCCCAGCCTGGCCGGCATTGATATGACGAAGGGAAATATTCCAGAAAATAAATGACCCGACAGAAGGGAAAATCCCGATATATAAGAGACCGATGATGGCTTTACTGCTTAAATCAAGGTTCATTCCCGAGCCAATGGCAAATGGAGCAATGAGAATCAATCCGAGAAATACGGAAACGGCAGTGGCTGAGATGATCGGAATGTTTTTCAATTTTTTCCCGATTATAGAATAGAAGGTCCAAACGAGAATAGCCAGGATCATCAATAGGTCGCCTTTATTATAAGTGAGCTGGAATATATCCAGAAGGTGTCCTTTTGTCAAGACCAATAAAACGCCGAATAAAGATATGATAAGTCCGAGTGAATGGAGGGATGTAATTTTCTCCTTTAACAGCAAAGCGGAAAAAAGAACAATTAATGCAGGGTTCATGGAATTGACAAGAGCGGCATTCATGGAAGTTGTATAGGTCAGAGCCCAATAAAGGAAAAAATTATAACTGATGATCCCGAGCACACCCATGACTAATAACAATTTCCAGGCTTTCCATACACTCTTCCAGTCTGGCTTTTCAATCCATTGCGCTAAAGGAAACAATAAGAAAACGGCGATTAGCCATCGCGTAAATGTTAGTTGGATCGGGGAAAGTTCGGTCACAACGTACTTTCCGAATATATAATTACCGGCCCAGAACAAATTTGCCAAGATAAGAAATAAAATAACAATAGATTTTTTCATCTGACTGCCTCTTCCTCAATTTATGGAATATTCACTAAATATAGCAAAATAGGGGTACCTAAGCAATATAGGGGGCCTATCAGTCAATTTTGGATGAACCACTGAACAGGATAAAAAGGCCGTTCATCTTTAGCTGAACAGCCTTTTCACACATCTATATTAAGCGAAAATGGCACTGATTTCGGCGATTTCATCCATGGTTAGATCGACGTCCAAGGCTTGTAGGTTGCGTGTGACCTGTTCTGGTTTCTTCGCTCCAGGAATCAGTACATCTATCGAGTGCCTAGTTAAATACCAAGCTAGTACGACATCGGCGACATCGGTATGCTTCCTGTTGGCAATCGCCCGTACTTCTTCCACTTTTTGCAAGTTGCTTACAAAGGCTTGTCCTTGGAAAAGCGGACTTTTTGCCCGGCCGTCATCGAATGTTGATTCCTGATTATATTTGCCGCCGAGCAAACCGGAAGCAAGGGGGAAATAAGGAATGAAGGAAATATTATTTTCGGCTGTATATGGCAGCAGGTCTTGTTCTGCCTCCCGTTTGAATAGATTGTACTCGGATTGCAGGACATCGACATAGCCGTCTTTATTCGCTTCCTTCAATTGTTCGAACGAAAAGTTAGAGACGCCGATTGACTTTATCTTGCCTGCATCCTTCAATTCCTTTAAGGCACCTACTGCTTCATCTTTAGGGGTATCACCATCAGGGAAATGGATATAGAATAAGTCGATGTAGTCTGTTTGGAGCCTTTTTAGACTCGAGTCCACGGCATTTTTCAGAAAAGCGGGAGAGTTATCAAAAACGATGCTGCCATCGACAAATTTGTGTGCCCCTTTAGTGGCAAGGACTATGTCTTCGCGTTTGCGACTCTCTTTAAGGATTTCACCGATAAGTTCTTCTGAACGTTCAGGACCGTAAATGTAAGCTGTATCCCAAAAGTTGATTCCTTCTTCCAATGCCGTTCTCAAAACATCCCTTCCTGTATCCTCACTTAGATTAGGGAAAAGGTTATGTCCGCCAATTGCATTCGTGCCAAGGCCAATCGGGTTTACATACAGATCTGTTTTACCAATACGGGTTTGCTTAGACATATTACTTATCATCTCCTTTGACCCCATCATAACAAAAAGTCGTTGCCGATTTCCAAAATAAAGCAATGAAGGTGTGTACAAAATAAGCAGATGACCGGTAAAATCACCTGCTTACTTCATTATTATAGTGTTTCGATTTCCATCTCCTCAGCTGGAGCTGTTTGTCCGATTTGACTGAGCAGAATGCCAAGGGCTGTACCGACGAGAGCAGGGATGACCCACTCCATGCCGTAAGCGGAAAGGGGAAGGACATCAGTCAAGGTTTGTACGGGTCCTAATTGTAAGCCGAAAGCATTCAGCCCATCCATCAAGGCGAAAACTCCTGTGAAAGTCATTGCACTGCGATAAACCTTCTTCGGGTTTTTGAAATGACGGCTGAAGAATGTCAGGACAATCAGGACGATCGTTAGCGGATAAGCCATCACAAGGAATGGTACCGATACTTTCAGAATTTGATTCAGACCCATATTTGAAAGGATGAAACCGACGATTGTTACAATCAGAATGACGGTTTTATATTTCAGCCTTGGGAAAAGTTTTGAGAAATACTGTCCGCAAGCAGTCGTCAACCCGACAACGGTGGTGAAGCATGCCAAAGTGAAAATGATGCCAAGAAGGACCTTCCCGCCGGTTCCTAGTAAAAGGGTGGATGCGACAGTGAGGATATCCGTTCCGTTTTCGAATGACCCACCAGCCGCCATGCGTGCTCCCATTACACCTAAGGAGATATAAACTAAAGAAAGCAAAACGCCAGCGATGAGACCCGCTTTTACTGTATATCTCGTCAATTGTTTTCGTTCGGAAATCCCCCTTTGCTGGATTGAAGTAAGGATGACGATCCCAAAGGCCAAGGCAGCTAGAGCATCCATCGTGTTGTAGCCTTCGATGAACCCTTTTGAAAAGGCTCCTGCAGCATATGCTTCGGTTGGAGCTTGGAAAGGAGCATCAAGCTTTACGAACCCAACGACACAGAGAATGACCATGGACAAAAGTAGAACAGGTGTAATCCAGCGCCCCATGAAGGTTTCCATTTTTTCCGGATTCAATGAAATGGCATAAACGATGATGAAAAATATGGTTGTGAACATGAATAGAAATAGTGGTTGATCCACAGAGTCGCCAAGATACGGCTTGAAGCCCATTTCATAGGCAACATTCGCATTCCGCGGAATGGCCAGAAACGGCCCGATGCTTAAATAGATTACGACCATGAACAACGTGCTGAATAGGGGATGTACTCGGGCACCGATGGTTTGTGCCCCGCCTTTAACAAGTGAGACTGCAAGAAGCACCAAAATTGGCAGGCCGACTCCGGTGGCGACAAAACCGGCGATGGCTGGCCAGAAAGAAGTTCCAGAAGATGCTCCTAAAAATGGAGGGAATATGAGATTCCCGGCTCCGAAGAACATTGAGAAAAGCATAAGGCCGATAAATAATGTGTCTGTTTTTTTCATGGTGATTTCTCCTTTTTTTAAAATGATAACTCCCGCCGACTGGCCTGAAAAAGGCTAATTAAAGTGTTTTGTGCAAATAAAAAACTCGCCCCTGAAAAATCAGGGACGAGTTTGTGCTCGCGTTACCACCCATATTCCGCACTTCAAAGAAGCTGCGGCACTCAGTCAACGTACGAATTCATACGTGATCCATTGTAACGGCGGAAACCCGTCAAAGCCTACTGCATTTTCAGCTTTGCATCTCAGAGATGATTTTCGGATAGGCCTTGGACATCGACTTCCACCACATGTCGACTCTCTGTGGAACAGGGTTCTCATCTTACTCTTTCTCTTCATAGATTTTATAATATAAAGATAATTTAGCAAATTCTGATTATGAAGTCAACATAATTTATCATTAATCCTTTTAAAGGAGCAGGAAATTAGTCCCCATTTGGCGAAACCTCCTTTATTAAGATTGTTTTTTGAAGAAGAATAGGATATTACTCCCTATTATCTTTCTAATCGCAACTATATTATAATAGAAGGCAGAACACTAAAGGAGACAACAGCATGTCTGATAATAAAAAATTAAGCCTGGCGGATGCAGTCAAACAAAAACTGGCTCAAAAGCAAGCGGGATCAAGTAAAGATAAACTGGAAACAGGCGTTGTGAAGAAAACGAAACAGCTTAAAAGCCAGTTGACCAAAAAGCCGAATAACCAACGTAAGCGTACAGGGGTATAATCCTAATTCGTCAAAGGACAAGTACTGTTCGGAGCTTATCATTGAGCAGTTACCTTTTATGAATGAGGGTACTGCTTTTTTATATGTTTAATGGAAGAGGCAGGGTGATTTTGTTTTTTACCGTTTATAGGTAAGTTGGAGGGCTGGGCTTCTGGTCATTTAGAGGGATGAAGAATGGTTCGCTCACTTCTAGCTGATATGTGGTTAGACTAGAAAAACATATTTTCTCGAAAATGGAAATGACATCTCTGTATCGGTTTATTAAAAACATTACAGTTCCAGTTGTTTCTGTTTTAAAATTGTAAGAGTGGTGACATGTTGTTACCATATTGTTTTGCTAAAATAACATTTTAAGGTTTTGTAAATGATTTTTTAACTAAAGGAACCTATAAATTGAATATTAGGTCTGCTATAAGTCTAATAGAATCAGTGATTATCCTTTAATTGAAAATATGAAATATATCGGAGGAATAAAGATGGACGAACGTCTGATCGGAAAAAAATATTATGAAACGATGCTTGAGGATACAAGGAAGCACCCCATTCAAGCTTTGGGTGAAATGTTTCTCGTGGAACAAAAAAAGGAAAGATCCGATTTAACCGCAATTAGATTTGCTCAAGGAGAGGTATATTTTCAGCATCATGACTATGAAGCAGCCATTTTTAAATGGGAAAACATAGAAGGGGAACTTGGTTCATGGGCGAAGAAAAACATCGCTGATGCGTATTTTGAATTGGAAATGTATTCAACCGCAGAGGATATCTATAAATCCGTCGATACGGATGAAGCTGTCTTGAAAACAGAAGTTCTTTTGCAGCTGTTTTCCCTGTACATAGTGGAATCGAGAAATGATTTGGCTTCCAAAGTCGTGAAAGAAGCAGTCGAGTTTCAACCGGACTACCCGAATGTCACGGAAATCGCACGCGCCTTTTTTGAAGAACAAAAGGATTGGAACAGTGCGGTGGTATTAGCGGCGAATGAAAGTATCCGTACAGAGTCAATGGGCTGGTTCGATGTGCTGAAAACGTATATCCAGCAGGGTGTTGCCCAATCGATGGAGCCGGATTATTTCTCAACTGTCCTTGGTTCGCTATACACACGCGACCAGGAACGTTTCGAGAAAATGACGGTTGCCCTTTGGAAAAATTATAAATATACGGATTCTTATTTCGAATGGTTAAGAGTGATTAATAATTTGATAGATACCATCGAATTGAACCATGCGGATGTATGGGATGAGCTTTCCGTCTATTACAGGGATGCATATGCAGGTCTGTTAGAAGGAACGCATCTAATCAAAGAATTAAGTCCTGTCGTGCCAAGGTTGCTGGAAAACTGGCTCAAAATCGCAGACGGGGAGCTTTCGCTGTTTGCGGCGGCATCCACGTTGTCCTGGAATGAAATCTTCCCGGATACGGTCAATGCGCTGGTCATTCAGGATGCAGAGAGCCTGCTTTCGAAATCGCCTAAATTGGGAGGCGGACTGGAAGCGGGAGAGAAACTGTTCAATTCCATTATCCAGTGGGCTGAAGATAATGATTTAAGGGTTGGCAATAAGCTTAAATGGATGGTGGAGGGGCTTAAGGATACCAGGAATTTCAATCTCCTTCTTGCAGGAAGTACAGGAAATGGCAAGACATCCTTTATTCAGTCAATCGTTGGCGAGAGCATTGCTGCTGAGGACCATTCTTCCCTAGTCAGTGTCAAAGACGGGGATGATTTGGAAATCCTTGAAATTACCGATACAGATAGCAAAGTTGTCGAGGAGCTAACTGATTTGGATGAAACACGCCGTCAGCGCGGGACTATTGTCGATGTGACAATCATCAGTGACTACCTAAGAAATAATCATCTGCGGTTATTGGATACACCGGGGTTCAATGGGGAACAAAGCGTGGAATCCGATTTCCAAGGCTATTTACATGGCAGTGATGGCCTGATGTTCGTTCTTGACGCCCGGGCTCCTTTCACCGGCAGCGAAAGGGATCTGTTATTGGAAATTCAAATGATGGCTCCGAAACTGCCGATCCATTTCCTATTAAATAAAATGGATACGATATACAGTGATCAGGTCGCAGTCCGGATGGAAGACGAAACATGGGATAAAGTGAATGCATATTTCCCGAATGCGAAAGTGTTCGCTTTCTCCAAACATTATGACAGCAGGCAGCAATTGAAGGACCTTTCAGCCTTCCTTCAATCGAATTATCAAGATGATAATTGGAAGGAAAGAAGATCTGAAAAAATCCTGGCATTCATTCGTAAAACTTTATCTTATCTATTAGAAAAACGGGCAGCCAATGAGCGGAAATGCGAGCATTCCATCTCTTGGAATGAGCAGATGGAAGTCAAACTGAATGGAGCGGTCAATCAACTGGCTGATCTGGAAAAAGAAAAAAGTGAAAATATCATAAGGTCGTATCGTTCGCTTAAGGACGAAGTGAAAAGTCAGCTTTATTCAAAAATTCCTGAATTACTGAGGGATTGCTCTAAATCGTTAACGGAAAGCAGTGATTTCAGTCAGGTCCATGTACAGTTAAACCAGGAAATGAATGAGCGGATTCAAAACTTCATTTCTGACAAGATCATGCCTCAATATTACCGTTCTCTTCAAGACTGGATTGCCAGTTCCCAAATGGAGTTCTCACAAAGCCAGCAGTTCATGGATGAGATGAGTGCCGGATTCAATGAATTATACAAAGAAGAACGGATTACACTGGCAGGTGACTTCAGGGTATTGGATGACTGGCGCCGTGATGCCGACCGGATGACAAGCAGTATCCGCATCGAAAACGTTAATATCCTTTTGCGCAGGACTCCATCACAATTGCTGCTTAAAGGAGCAGGGAAGCTATTTGGGGCGATACCGCAAAATAAGGCCAATATGTACAATCGTTACAAGAAATACCTGGAAAGTGAAGATTACCTGGATGTTGCCGAAATGATCACGGAACGTTTCCTAACCCAATTTGGATTGTTTGAAAAATCACTGGATCGGGACATCTCACTTTTCTATCGCAGTTCATTTGCCTTACTTCAAAAAACGATAGAGCAGACGCAGACTGAAATAAAAGACTACCAGGCTGCATTGGAGCATATGAAAGAAAATCCTGAGGTTTACCGTGATCCGATCACGTTGTTCGAAGTGAAATTAAGGCAGTTGGAGAGGCTTGAAAAAATCGAGAAAAAGCGTCTAGCCCAGCTTCAAAGAAAATAAAAATAACGGGAAACATTTCAAATATTCAAAAATCTATTGACTTTACGACTATATCCCTATAAAGTGATAATTACGAAAACGTAACACAATATATCTCTTATCAAGAGTGGCGGAGGGACTGGCCCTAAGATGCCCAGCAACCGTTCCATTAGGAATTGGTGCTAAATCCTGCAAAACAGAAATGTTTTGACAGATAAGAGAGGGACAAGTCTGCAAAACAGCCGATTAAACCTCTCTATATTAGAGAGGTTTTTATTTTGGGATTTACACCGACTTAACTGATAAGACTAATGAGAAAACATGGAGGGAAACAAGATGAGAAGGTCTATTAAAGGGATATTCATTTCTGCCATCGCTTCGGCTTTGCTTTTAACGGGTTGCACTGCAGGGCAGAGTTCCACAGAATCGAAGAAAGAAGAAAAAGTATCATTTGAAAATGTCCCGGAGAGATTTGCTGATGGCGATGGAGCCAAAATCAAGGTGATCCGTAAAATTGGCGGTGATGATCATACTGCCCAATACCTGGCGGGGGCGAAAGAAGAAGGAGAAGCACTGGGGTTTCAAGTCGATACGTACACAGCCAATGGTGATACGGCTAAATTCCATGATGCGATAGCACAGGCTTTGGAGGAAGATTACGACGGCTATATCATTTCACATGGTGATGATGCTGCAACTGTAAATGACGTTCAGAAGTTGGTTGATGCAGGTAAAAGCGTTGTCACATTCGATTCAATAAGCGATCTATCTAAAATAGAGGGCGTGACATTAACTTCACAAGATGATGAAGCGCTGGCAACACTGGCTTTCGATAAACTGATAAAAGAACAGAAAGGTGAAGCGGCAATTGCATATCTTTGGGTGGATGGTTTTCCTCCAATGGTAAGAAGAAATGCAGTATATCAGGAAAAATTAAAAGAAAATCCTGGGATTAAAGAAGTCGAAAGATTCGGAGTGGCATCCGCTGATACTTCGGTGCAGACACAAAATGCTGTAGCCGCAATGCTGAATAAATACCCTAAAGGTAAATTGGATGCCATTTTCGCAACATGGGATGCCTTTGCTATCGGTGCAGCCCGGGCGATTAAAGAAGCGGGCCGCGATGAAGTAAAGATATATGGAATTGATGTTTCGAACGCAGATCTCCAGGAGATCCAATCGGCTGATAGCTCATGGTCCTACACGGCAGCAGTCGATCCCAAGTTGATCGGTGCAGTGAATATGAGGATATTGGCTAAAAAATTAGCTGGCGAAGAAACGCCGCAAACATATGATTTGGAGGCATCACTTATTTCGCAAAAGCAAATCCAAGCTTCAAAAGAAGCGGTAAACATGGCAAACCTGTCTGATATTGTCGATGGCTGGGGGGTATCGACGGAATTTGAAGAAGATTGGATGAAGGTTTTGAAAGATCATTATAAAAAATAAAAAGAGACACTCTCTTTCCAGCGAAGGGAGTGTCTGTTCTATAAGGGGGAATGGACATGGGCAAGCAACTAGAAATGAAGAAGATTTCGATTGAATTTCCGGGGGTGAAGGCGCTGAGTGATGTTGATTTTTCCGTACAATCAGGAACAGCCCACGCATTGGTCGGTGCAAACGGAGCAGGGAAATCGACGTTAATGAAAGTTTTATCGGGAGCCCATGTTCATTATTCAGGTGACATTTTTATTGATGGGATGAAGTGGGATATCCGCTCGCCAAAAGCTGCTCAGGGACAGGGCATTCAAATAGTTTATCAGGAAGTGGATACCGCCCTCATCCCTTATTTAACAGTTGGGGAAAATGTAATGTTGAATGATATGGTCCAAAACATGGGAAAAAAACAAAGGGTACAATGGAAAGAACTGCACAACAAAGCCACTTCTATTCTTGAAGATATGAAAATTCATGTCCCTTCGAAAAAGCTGGTTAGAGACCTTACCTTGGCTGAAAAACAGATGGTCCTGATAGCAAGAGCCGTTTCGACAGAATGCAAATTCCTGATTCTCGACGAGCCAACTGCTCCGTTAAGTCATACGGAGACGACGGAACTTTTTCGAATTGTAAATGAGTTAAAGCAAAAAGGCGTGGCAATCATTTTCATTTCACATCGTCTGCCTGAGATTTTTGAAATCTGTGAGGAAATTACGATCATGAGGAATGGGGAGCGTGTCACTTGTCGAAAAATCGAGGACATAACCCGTACCGAAGTGGTAGAGAACATGCTCGGGAAAACCATGGATGAACAGTTTCCTGAAGTGAATGCTTCGATTGGAGACGTAATTCTGGAAGTGAACGGATTGTCAGATGCCGAGAAAGTTAAGAATGTCAGTTTGAATATTAAAGCAGGAGAGATAATCGGCTTGGCTGGGTTGGTCGGGGCTGGGAAAACGGAGCTGTGTAAAACCCTTTTCGGTCATACGTCCATCACAGCGGGTGAAGTCATCCTGAATGGTCGAAAGCTTTCTCTGAAATCACCGCATGAAGCAGTAAAAAGCGGGCTGGCACTTGTACCTGAGGAACGCAGGAAAGAAGGGGTCCTTGTACAGGAATCAGTCTCGGCAAACTTGACTGCAGCCAGTCTCGGCAAATTCTGCAAAACATTCAGTGTCGTCGATCGTAAGGCGGAAAAGGAAAAGGCGAAGGAAATAATCGCAATTCTCGGCATTAAAACTCCTTCAGGGGAAGTGAAGGTCGAAAACCTATCCGGTGGTAACCAGCAAAAAGTTGCCATTGGAAAATGGCTTATGGCAGATGCGGATGTATACATATTCGATGAACCAACGAAAGGGGTCGATGTCGGAGCCAAGAAGGATATATTCGAATTGATTGCAAAGCTTGCAAGGAATGGAAAAGCGATCATTTATGCATCCTCCGAGGTTTCCGAAATCATTGGCATTACGAACCGGACCTATGTGTTATATGACGGGAGCACTGTCATCGAATTAGAAACAAGCAAAACGAATGAAGAAGAACTACTATTCTATTCAACAGGAGGTAAATAGGATGAGCATACCCATTCCTGTTACACAGACAGCGAAAGCGAAGAAAAAGGTGGAACTATTCGACTTTTTCTATAAATACGGCACAATATTGACGATTATCATTCTGATTGGAATTTTCGCCGTATCCAATCCATCTTTCATCCAAACGTCTAACCTGATAAACATCCTGCGTTCCATTTCAATCGTGACCATTATTGCGATCGGCATTACGATATCACTGACCGTGGATGGCTTCGACCTTTCCGTGGGCTCCGTCGCATCATTGGCCAATGCCATCGTCATCTCGATGTTTGTCTGGTTTTCCCAGGATACATTCATCGCCATATTAGCTGCGGTCGGTGCCTCACTTTTCGTAGGGGCTTTGAATTCATTCATGATCGTTAAATTAAGAATTCCCGACATGCTGATGACATTGGCTACCATGTTCATTATTCAGGGAATTGCCCTTACTTATACAAAAGGGGCCACGGTTTCGCAAAATATGGTCATGCCCGACGGGACATTCGCAACAGGACTGATCAGCCCGTTTTTCGCCAAAATTGGCCAAGTACCATGGATAATCCTGATCATGGCCGTCATTGTGATAGCGACCCATATCTTTTTGACTTATACGAAGCACGGTCGTTATATGTACATTATTGGGGGGAATAAGGAAGCAGCGAGACTTTCCGGGATATCGGTTAATAAATACAAAATACTTGCCTATCTGATTTCAGCTCTATTTGCTGCAATCGGGGGAATTGTCCTTGCTTCAAGGGTCATGACATCGGAAATCAATTCAGGATCCCCCTATTTAATGGATGCCGTTGCAGCAGCCTTCATTGGTTCCTCCGTTTTAGGAGCGGGAAAACCGAATGCCTTTGGAACCTTCATCGGTGCAGTCCTGATCGGAATCCTTCAAAATGGGCTGATCATGATGTCCGTTCCGTATTACGCGATGGATATCGTCAAAGGAACAGTGCTGGCCCTTGCGCTCGCGGTAACCTATTACAAGCAAAAACAGTAAAATGTATTCGTTGCGTTACTCTACAAAAATCCAAAAAAAATCCTGTTGTAATGCAACAGGATTTTTCCTTTTTAAAAAGGGATGGGTTAAGGAGATCGTCATCATTTTACTTACGCTAAAATGGTGGCAGGAGCACTTTTTGAACCCTCATTGTTGGAGTATAAAGATTGACCGCAATTGTAATTTTTATAGGAACCTTATTTACCTTTTAATAAGATTGATAATGATCTATTGTAAAGTATGAACATTCATATCATATACTTATCTAAAGGAGAGTGTAGACTTATGCGCGAAACCTGTGTTCCGGCAGGTGTGAAACCGAATGAAACTGGCTTTGGATATACGCTGTCCTTGATAGGCGGCAAATATAAAATGATCATAATGTATTGGCTGTCTGAAAATAAGGTCATGCGTCATAATCAGCTGAAGCGAAGTATCGGTACCATTTCCTTTAAAACGCTAAGCATCATGTTAAAAGAGTTGGAGGCAGACGGCCTTATCATACGCAAGGAATTTCCCCAAATACCTCCAAAAGTAGAATATTCATTATCTGAACGTGGTCTATCTCTCATCCCATTGTTAAATATGATGTGCGAGTGGGGAGAGAAAAACAGTTTGCCAGTTCAGGAGACTAAACAGCAGTAGGTGTAGCTATTTTGATTAAATCAAAAGAAGTATTTCCCTGACAAGGAAATACTTCTTTAATGAACTGCCTATTAAAGGTTATCGACAAAATTCAAATAATCTTGTGCGCTTTTTTCCAATTCGCTCACGGATGGCTCATTTTCAGCACCATAAAACGCAAAGAATGAACGATAATCTGCATTGCAGTAAAGGAAGGTAGTTTCAAAGGGAGATAATAAATGTTCAAGTGTATAGCGATATCTTCCTTCTTCACTATAATCCTCTTTGTTAATTCCGGCAGATACAGCTAAAGCAGCTTTGCGATTCTTTAATTTATCCCCTCCATTTGAACCATAAGCCCAACCATAAGTAAAAACATCGTCAAGCCATCTTTTTAGGAGAGGCGGACAATTAAACCAATAAAAAGGGAACTGTAAAACAAGATTACTATGCGATTCGATTAATTGCTGTTCTTTTTCCGCATTAATGTTTCCGTCAGGGTAAACCTTATACAATTCGTGTACTGTATACTTTTCCGGATATTTCCTTAGCGCTTCTACCCATCGCTTATTTATGAGGGATGTTTCTAGACTGGGGTGTGCTACGATAACAAGAGTTTTCAAAGATTTCTCCTCCTTAATTATTATTTATTTTAAGTATAAATTGCACTCTGCAAGTACGTAAGTATGCACTTTTAGTATAGGTACTTACCTAAAGGAGAGTGTTAAATCAGGTATAACTAAAAAAACAATCTGTAAATTCCAATATGAGGAAGATGTTAATAAGGGAAACTTAAAAGGTCAGATAGACCCGCTCATCCTGTCACTTTTACATAGGAGGGATATGTACGGCTTTGAATTAGCCAAAAATTGTTCGTGAAGAAAATATTACAGACTTACATCAGTGGGTGAAGAAGGCTTTAAACAAAAGCGCCTGGAATGGGAATTTGTAAGAGATGTGATTGATTCCTTTTTAGATTGGGGGAAATAAGGAAGCGGCTAGACTTTCCGGGATATCAGTTAATATCTATCTATTTCAGCTTTATTTGCTGCAATCGGGGGAATTGTCCTTGCTTTAAGGGGCATGAAATCGGAAATCAATTCAGGATTCCGCTATTAATACCGTCGCGGCAGCCTTCATTGGGTTCCTCCGTTTTAGGAGCGGGAAAACCGAATGCCTTTGAAACCTTCATCGGTGCAGTCCTGATCGGAATCCTTCAAAATGGGCTGATCATGGATGTCCGTTCCGTATTATGCGATGGATATCGTCAAAGGAACAGTTCTTGCCCTTGCGCTCGCGCTCGCGGTAACCTACTACAAGCTAGCTAAAACACTAAAGTTTTACGAAAGATTAAGAAGAAAGAGGAAGAGGGTTCTTTTTAACCCTCTTTCCAATACACTCACTATATTTTGTTTTTATAAATGACTTTGTTAACATCGTGTCTTACTGTTTTGTGACCTTCTTTCATTCCTTTCCCCATGGCAATAAGCATAACATCTAAATACCTATCGGAAATGTTTAAGGCTGACTTTAATTGTTCGGAATCATACCCGGACATTGTAATGGTTTCAAGACCTGCCTCGTTCGCCAATAAAACTAACGACATTGACGCCAGGCTTGCGTCTCTTATTAATTCAACCTTTAAATCTTCTTTTGATTTATTTAGATAATAATTGATTGCCGCGTTTGTTAGATAATCTCTTACTGATGCGTCAAAATAACCTTTTTGAAATTCATCCTCATGTATCATTATGATATTTTCTTTTTCAAATGCTTGATAATCACCTAGTATAACAACCAGTACTGAGGCTTCAATTACCTGTTGTTGATTAAAAGCGATGGGCAGTAACAAATTCTTTAAATATGGTTCATCTATAACCAGGTATCGTGTTGCTTGAATATTGTTTCCGTTAGGCGATTTACTGGCTCCTTCAATAAGTGTCGCCAACGTTTCTGGACTAATTTTATAATGGGGATCATACTGCCTTACGGAACGTCTTTTTTCTATAGTCTCTCTTACACTCATCGTGTTCACTCCCAATGTTATATTTGCTTTATAATCAGAGTATAATGGACCCATGATGTAGAAGAAAATAACGCACAATAAAGTGGCATAGCCACCTTTATGTGCCTATTCAGGAGGAATGAGGAATGAAGAGTCTAAATACGGGAATAAATATTTTCATGAATACTGTAGGAGGAAAGTGGAAATGCTTAATTCTCTTTTTTCTGAGTCAAAAACCAATGAGGACAAAAGAGTTTTATATTCTAATACCGGCCATAACCCAGAAAGTCTTGACCGACCAATTAAAGCAGCTGGAAAGAGATGGGCTTGTCCGAAGAGAAGTATATAAAGTAGTACCACCAAAAGTAGAATATAGTTTAACTGAGTTAGGTCAATCATTTGTACCTGTATTAAATACAATGTGTGAATGGGGCACTACATATGCAGTCGAACAAAACCTCGAAAGGCAAGATCAAATCTGTCGTCATCATAAATAAGTAAGATCTGCTTCAACTAAGGAGTGTTGATTTTTTTGACAAGTTCAGTAAGGCAAGCAGAATTTAATATTATTAGAGGAAATGTCTTGAAGATGACTTTTGGCATTCTCTCTAAAGATTGTATTAAACTAACAGGTGCTTTACTTTAAAGCTGCTTTGCCCCGCCCCGCTCTTTTTTAATGTAACGGTTAGTTGCATAAGATTTTTTTTGCTTTATAATTAGTACCAGGTGTTAATATCAAGTTATAAAATGATGCAATTCATACACACGAGGTGGCTATTCTATGTTCAAATCCAAAGCACGTATTACTGCGATAGGTTCGTATGTTCCTGAAAAAAGGTTAACAAATAAAGACTTAGAAAAAATGGTTGAAACCAATGATGAATGGATTGTTAAACGTACCGGTATTAAAGAACGAAGAATTGCACATGAAGAGGAGTTTACTAGTGATATCGGTTATAAAGCTGTAAAGGATTTAATGGAACGGTATGATAAATCTGTCGAAGATGTTGATATGATCATTGTCTGTACCTTTACTCCTGATTTCAACACTCCAAGTGTAGCATCTTTAGTCCAAGCAAAGCTAGGCATTAAGAATACTGGAGCTATTGATTTAAACGCTGCCTGTGCAGGATTTACTTATGGGCTGCATGTAGCTAATGGATTAGTAACATCGGGATTAAATAAGAAAATCCTAGTTATTGGAGCGGATACTTTATCAAAACTTATGGACTATGAAGATCGAGCCACTTGTATTTTATTTGGAGATGGCGGAGGAGCAGTTCTTGTAGAATATGATGAAAAACAGCCAAGTTTTCTTTCTTCACATTTATATTCGGAGGGTGAAGGCGGAAAACATTTATATAGTACAAACCTATCGACACGCATAAATGGTGAAGACTTAAATGATAGCGGCAACCTTGTACAAAATGGACGTGAGGTTTATAAATGGGCTGTCACGACCGTTCCAAAAGGAATGCAAACTGTGATGAAAAATGCTGAATATCAATTGAATGATGTTGATTGGTTCGTGCCGCATAGTGCAAATTTAAGAATGATCGAGTCAATATGTGAAAGAAGCGGCTTTCCAATCGAACGAACTTTATATAGCCTAGTGGAGTATGGAAATACTTCTTCAGCAACAATTCCATTATCTTTGGAAATAGGGATAAAAGAAGGGAAGCTCCGTGGTGGTGAGAAGGTTTTATTATATGGTTTCGGCGGTGGACTAGCTCAAGCTGGATTGCTTATCGATTGGACCCTATAAAGCTATTTTCTACAACTAATAATTTAGTTTGCACTTTAAGAAGGCCTCCGATTGGCTTCCTTCTTATGGTATGACTCTCCAGAGGTATGTCCCAACATCCTTTTTCAAAAACAGAACCTTTGAACTGAAGTGTACCCAAAATGTTAGGCATTTAGAGGGCATGAACCCGGTTTATCTACCGGGCTCATGCCTTTTAATTTTACTATGAACAGCTGATGATTGTAATAATGGATATATTCTAACTTTATTGGGTCAGATCAAAGGGTTCTAGAGTGGGTACATCCCGAACCATGATTTTAAAACTAAATAGGTTATACTTATTAATGTTTTATTGTTTTATGAAACCCTCATTAGATTGAAGAAATTTGCGACACTCCTGCCGAATAACTGTCTAGCCGAGACTCCGGAGGCGCTTGCGCCGAGGAGGCTTGGCAGACAGTCGGCGGAAAGGGAGCGGATTTCTGAAATCAACTGGAAGTTTTCATGTTTTTTCTTTCTGCAGCAGTTTCATAAAATTAAACGGAAAACCCTGATATATCAAGGTATTCCTCGGTGTCACTCATAGGTTGCATAGTATTGCGCTCATTACTATCTTTACTTTGCACGATTCATCTCACAATACTAGGAGAAGGAAAGGCGATGAACTCATTATGATTTTTAGCGAACGATTAAAAAAAGAACGGGAAAAAAGAAATTGGTCACAAAATGATCTTGCAGAGAAGATTCATGTGAGTCGCCAATCTGTGTCCAAATGGGAAACAGGAAAAAATTACCCAAGTATTGAGGTACTCATTAATCTGAGTGATTTATTTCAGATTACGGTAGATGAATTATTAAGGAGTGACGAGGAATTGAAAGAAAAAATAATACGGGAAAGTAAGCAGTTAGCATTTCCAAAAAGGAAAATGTTTTTTGATATCGTGTTAGTAATAGGGGCATTTTTATTAGTGTCTAAATTAATTATTTTTGGTCTTAACAAATTTGCTGGCACCGATATTACCATTTTAAAAAGCATGCCAGTTGTATCGAATTTTTTACCATTAGCTTTGATGGTTATTGGCGGCATCGGTTCGGATTATTTGAAGGATAAATATGTGGATTAAAAATACTCTCTTCTAAAAATGCATAGTGATTCCCAAGGGAATGAAACCCTTTTGTAAACTTGATCATAAAAGAACAGAACCTTTGAATTTCGGGTTCTGTTCCTATTTCTTATTTGAACTTTTGCACTTCTTCATTTCCCTCGAATTTGTTATCTTTCAATATGCCAATTTCTTCAATATGATTTCGTGCCGTTTCATCCCCTAATTTATAAATGAGGGCATAAAGCCTTTTCATGGCTGCATCGTATTTATCATTTGCCCGGTCATGATGATAGAGAAGGTAGGGCACATGTGATCGGGCATATGCCTCCAGGTCATCTGTCCGGTGTTCCTCCAAGCATTGTTTCAATTCTGCAAGTTCCTCATCAGTTGCGTGTACAGTGAAGCTCGGATTCTCTTCAAGTTTTTGTCCGAGTACGTCGCCGCTGACCAAATCGACATGGTAGGTCTGTTTTTCCTGTATCATTCTGCACATCACCCTTTCAAGCGTTTATCTATTCTGTACCACTATTTGTAAAAAGTTAATCATGAAAGTAAACATTTCCTTAATGAAAAAGATAGGAAATAAAGGTATCGGATTCCTTATCAAATGGTTTAAGATGGATTTACAGGATAATATGGTAAATGGAGTGGTGATATAGTGAAGAGGTCAATCATGGTTGTTTTTTTTGTGTTGATTGCTTCAGGCTGCGTAACAAGGAATTATGACTCCAATATGGATTTAGGGAAAAGTCAGTTGAATGAGGAAAATTATTTAGAAGCCCACGAGGCATTTGAATTAGCTTATAAAGAAGGAAAAACACCTAAATCAAGGGAGTTAATGAATCTTTCCGGTTTGCTGGCGAGTGGAATGAAGAAATACGACGAACAGGATTTTGAATCGGCCAAAAAAGATTTTGAAGAAGCAACCGCATATAAAGCAAAATACCGGGAAGGTAAACAAATGGTTTCAAAGGCGGCGGAAATGCACCCGGTTTCAGACTCAGCCACGATAGAAGCAGTAGTGGGAAATGATGAAGCGAAACCGGCGGAGGAAACAACTGAGGAAGGATCCAAGGCAGAAGATGAGGCGGCAACGGATACAAAAGGCAAAGAAGGAAGCAAGGATTCGGATCATCCCTTAAGTAAATCTCAGGCGGAGAAGCTTGTGAAGGATTACGTGGATATGGAAAACTTTTCACATTTACAAATCGAATATGATCATGATGCCGAAAAGGGAGATTATATTTTTCATGTTTTCGAGGTAGATGAACCTAGTCAGAAAAGCGGCCACAAAACCACTTGGGGCTGGTATGGCGTGAATAAGGAGACCAAAGAAGTTTATGAAGTCATGTAAGGATAACTGAATGGTCGAATTGAAGGCCTCTGTTGTGGCCTTTTTTTTTGTGGTGCGGAAACATACAGGATTCGATAAAATTTTATGATTTTTGTTAAAAGGTAGCCTAATTCTTTATTTTCTTAAGAATTTTTTAATATTTCCTGTTTATGATTGAGGCAAGTAAAGGACAATCATAGGAGGGATAAAGATGGAGAATTATAATGGTGAGGAGCAAGTCAGAGTCAAGGCAGAACGGAAAAAGGGTAAGTCTCTCTGGATAACTAGCCTTGTTTCCGGAACGGTTGCTTCTATGGTTACATCGTCTGTATTTCTATTTGGCGGAGACTTTATAGATCAAGGGAAAAGTTCAGTGAATGAGTCAACCGAAACGGCAGGAATACAGCAAACGGACAGTGTTGAAAAGGATAAAAGTGTCACGGCGGAAAAGTTATCGGCAAGTACGGATTCAAATGATAGGGCAGAGATGGTCGAATCAGCATCCAAATCGATTGTAGGGGTCGTGAATTTACAGGAGATGCAAAGCCAGAACCCGTACCAGCGGCAAAGCACGGAGAGCGAAACGGTAGAGAGCGGAACTGGCTCAGGGGTCATTTATAAAAAAGCTGATGGGAAAGCCTATATCATCACGAACAATCATGTTATTGAAGGAGCTAAGGAAGTCGAAATTTCATTGTATGACGGACAAAAGGCAACGGCAGCTGTTGTCGGGGCTGATGCTTTGACGGATTTGGCGGTTTTGACAATTGATTCCTCGAAAGCACCGGAGGGAATTAAATTCGGGAATTCTGATAGCATGCGTCCAGGTGAAGAAGTATTGGCAATTGGCAACCCACTTGGACTTGATTTTTCACGATCGGTTACACAAGGAATCGTAAGTGCGACCGGACGCACCATTTCAGTCGATAC
This sequence comes from Peribacillus sp. 05N428, assembly GCF_056397085.1. NCBI lineage: Bacteria > Bacillati > Bacillota > Bacilli > Caryophanales > Bacillaceae > Peribacillus > Peribacillus sp. 05N428. The sequence goes on from NZ_JBFTMS010000010.1 coordinate 112,377, forward strand.
CTCGGACGGGGAGTGGGCACTTGATGTCCTTCAAACAGATGCAGCGATCAACCCTGGTAATAGCGGCGGTGCATTGATCAACACCGCTGGGGAAGTGATTGGCATAAACAGTCTGAAGATTTCCGAAAACGGTGTGGAAGGCTTAGGGTTTGCCATACCAAGTAATGATGTGATTCCGATTGTTACGGAACTGATTGAAAATGGAAAAATCACGCGTCCGTATTTAGGAGTCAGCTTGGCCAGTATAGATGAACTGCCGCAATATTACATTCAAAATGTTCCAGAAGCTGCAGAATCCGGCGTAATGGTGACGAGTATAGAAGCGGGCTCGGCAGCGGCGAACGGAGGGCTTAAGCAACAGGATATCATTGTTGATATTGATGGAACGAAAATAAATACTGCCGCAGCATTAAGGAAATACTTATATACAGATAAGAAAATCGGCGATAAAGTAAAAATTAAAGTGTATCGAGGTACTGAAGAGAAAACGGTAACGATAACCTTGCAAAAACCATAGAAAGAGATAAGGCCCCTGATCATTCATCAGGGGCCTTTTATTTAGAAGTTTTTAATAGTATACAAAAGGTTAATATCGGAAAAATAGATAGTGTATTTGCACTGTTTTACATATTTTTCATATAGTCTTGAATACCTAAGAGTGAATGGTAGCGGCTTCTATTTGTCAAGGTTTTCATCGTTAATATGTTAAAAAATAGAAAAGATTTGACAAATTTGTGAAATGTCATAAAATAGAAAGAAAGGGGATGAAATTATGGAAGCTAATCAGAAGATGTTAGATGCAGTGAAATGGGTATCGGGCACAGGTTGTGTAATCGGATTTATTATTTTTGCTTTAAGTTTTTTTGTAAGCGATTACAATAAGGATTATATATTTACCGTTGTTGGAATCGCCATCACACTAAGTGCAGCTGCCATTTTTCTAGTTGGTATATTTTTTGTCCTGACAGAAGAAATGGTAATGAATACACATAAAGGTGAAAGAATTGAACCGGAAACGACTAAAATCATAAAAATGAAATCAAAGGCTAAAACTCATACAAAAAGAAGTACGGAATTCAGTAACTAAAACCGAGAATATAGCGTAATGAATTGGCTTACTATCATCAGATTCACTAACATGTTTGAACAAAACTAGCTGATTCGTTTATCAGGGAGCCAATTTGATTTCACTCATTGAATGCGCTTTCATATCATTTGTAACGATTAAATTTTAATACAATACACGGCACTCGTTATGTATTAAAATATTTTAAGGAACCCTTTCATTGAATGCATACGATGTGCTTGGATATCCAAAGAACTGCCCGTATTCAGGAAGTTCTAACTTTACATTTTGAACTATATCCACGAGAAAAGGACATTTTTTCAAAAGTCCTTTTTTTGTGGTTTTTTTTGTACTTTTACTTGAAGATGCAAAGGGATGCATGTATCTATATGGGGTTCTTGAGTAGTAAGTACCCTTATTTGTAGTTAAAAGTGAAATTTATAAAAATATCTTGAAAGCTACGCTTTCTGTGTTTTTTTATTTACCAAAATTCCGTTTACACCCTGACTTACTTGTAATAAAAGAAGTAGATATCCTAATTGAAGTTAAATTTGTTTAAAGAACAAAAGTAAAAAACTATATTGTCGTTAAAGTGAGTCCTACTGAATAAGAGAGAGATAAAAATTTTTAAAAAAAGTCGAATTTTCAAATGGAAGAATAATGAAAATTTGATGTTAAAGGTAAACAACTTTATTGGTATATAACACTGGGATAAGTGTCTAAATGAAAAAGAATAGCACATGACTCTTTTTTTGTGACTCAATGAAGGCTATTAAATCCGCATCAAAAATAATAAACTCTGATAAATAATTAGTTTAAAATTAAAAACCTGTAAATCCTCCATACAATTGAGTCAGAAGGGAGATGATTTTAGTCATCATATTAAAGTATAATAATACTCCCATCAAGATCATTAATATGCCACCAAGCATCATTAATATAGAACTTTTCTTCTTAATAAAGTGCATCTTCTCAATGAATAATGACATTATTAGAAAAGGGATTGAAAAACCCAGAATATAGAACAGCATATAAAGCATGCCTTTTCCTGGATCTGTAACTCCTAGAGCAATGACACCAGCCAGTATAGGACCTGTACAAGGGGTCCACCCTGCAGCAAAACCTATGCCAATTAAGATAGACCCAGTGTATCCTGAAGGCCTCCTTTTAAAGTTCATTTTCTTATCGGTAAGTAAGAAATCAAATTTAAGCATACCGGTTAGAACTAGACCAAAAAACACCATTATTACAGCACCTAGTTGCCTTAATAAGTCTTGGTACTGCATGAAAAATGTTCCTATAAAAGAGGTGGAAAGCCCCAAAGCTAAAAAGATTAAGGAAAACCCTATTAAGAACAGAATAGTATGTATAAAAGCTTCCTTTTTGAAAATCCCTTTTTCTTTCTTTAAGTCATTTAAAGATACCCCGGTAATATAAGAAAGAAAAGCTGGGTACAAAGGGAGAGAGCATGGGGATAAAAACGATAAAAACCCTGCACCAAATGCAAGAAATAAATTAAGCTGTTCCATGATTTAACCACCTGAAAAGTATTATTATGTTTATGGTTTTATTTCTTCCATGTAATTTGCTATATCTCTTTCTGTCATACTTCCTGTTATCACTTTCGTTACTATGCCGTTCTTATCAATTAAAAAAGTGGTTGGAATAGGGGTAATATCATAAGTTTCTGTAACAACACTTTTCTTATCTTTCAGTATTGGAAATGTTAGGCCATACCGTTTGGCAAATGTTTCGATTGCAACGTCACTTTCACCTATATTTACTGCCAAGATTTCAACCCCTTGATTTTTGAAATAATTGTATTGACGCTCCATATAGGGCATTTCCTTTTCACATGGTTTACACCATGTTCCCCAAAAGTTCAAGAAAACACCTTTTCCTTTGAGTTCCGATAGCTGAACTTTATCACCTTCCATATTTTCAAGTACAAAGTCAGGTGCTGGATCACCTGGTTGAACGCGAATTTTTTCCGTAAAGAAATTTAGATAAAGAGCATAGACCACTGCTAAAGCCATAATAAGTAAAAGACTAGTTCGCAAAATTAACCTTGATCTTTTAGTTTTCATTTTTACTCTCCCTTTTTCATTCGAATCAATAATATAATGATTGTACGATATAATATTAATTAAAAAGTTCGATATATTCAAAAAAATAGACCGATTAAATGCATAAGACTGTCTCCATTAAAAAGTGTGCAAAATTTTATAGAGTTCAGACTAATACATCCGGCTTGAGTGTGGAGCTGTGAAACCATTTACGAATAACCCTAATATGGTTACAAAAAATCCTTTCTGAGTTCATTATTTAGGTGCATTTTTTCCAGGTCTGTAAAGTGGATAATTTATTTTGCACCCTTTTCATGTCGGTATTGTAAGGGAGGAAAAATAACTGATGCTGTACTAATGGCCTGGCAATCTGAATAGATGCTTTACAACAACATCCAATTAAGTTGAAAAACTACGGGGATTATTAACAAAAACGTTATCTTTCTTATTAAAGTAGAAAGAATTAACGGAAAATTTCAGATTTGCTCATCTTACGGTTGCAATCCTTTTCTGATATGTGTTTTACCTTTAATGTCCGTACGTTTACTATCTTATAACAGAATAAAGAAAGACCAGCTCCAAAAAGGATCAGGTCTATTTGTCTTGTTTGGCTTTAGCTTCGGAGTCAACCCTATATTTTTCCTCCAACTTTTGGATTTCTTTATTGGATTTTCTCTTAAATACATAGATTACGAGTATAGATAATAATGATAAAACCAAATAAGTTGAAATAATATAGATGGCATCCTTACTCATACCCGCCTGTGACAGGAATTCCATATTCAATCACTCCCTTAATTTTCCCCTTTACATGGTTATATGCACATTTTTTCATATTTATTAATTTTTGTCTATTATATTATTAAATGGATATTTGAATTCTGTATTTATTTTAACTATATTAACACTTAATTTACTTTCCTTTACATTTATAATACGAGAAATAAATAAAAGGGAGCTATAGTTAAAGCATACAAATTTGAGGGGGCAATGCAATGCTGAATAAAAAAATAGCAAAAAAAGTGATTCCTTTCGCTGTGATATCATCATTGGTGATTGGTGGGGTTGTTGGCGTTAAACAAGACCCAATTCAGGCAAAAGGGGAGAAACAGCCTAAAAATGTGATTTTCCTGATTGGTGATGGGATGGGTGAATCCTATATTACAGCCCATCGTTATATGAAAGATAACCCTAATACACAAGGTTTTGATAGAACGACATTTGATAAATATAAAGTCGGTAGTCAAATGACCTTCCCGGAAGATGAAAGTCAAAACATTACGGATTCCGCCTCGGCTGCAACAGCCATGTCAGGTGGCGTAAAAACGTATAATGCGGCCATAGCAGTGGATAATGACAAATCAGAAGTAAAAACCGTTTTGGAGACCGCAAAGATTAAGGGTAAAGCAACAGGTTTGGTAGCAACCTCTGAAATCACCCATGCTACACCTGCAGCATTCGGTGCCCATGATGAGAATCGCAAAAACATGGATGCAATCGCAGATGACTACTACGACGAAAAGATAAACGGAAAGCATAAAATAGACGTACTATTGGGTGGAGGTTCCTCGAACTTTAACCGTAAAGACCGGAATCTGACCAAGGAGTTCGAAAAAGACGGGTTTGGCTATGTTACCAATAAGCAAGACATGTTAAAGAATAAGGATGATCAACTTCTAGGCTTGTTTGCCCCAGGCGGTATGCCAAAAGCGATCGACCGTACCAAGGAAATGCCATCCTTAGAGGAAATGACCAACACGGCCATCAAGAAATTAAAGAAGGATAAAGATGGATTCTTCTTGATGGTCGAGGGGAGCCAGATTGACTGGGCAGGGCATGACAATGATGTAGTGGCGGCGATGAGTGAAATGGATGACTTCGAGCGAGCATATAAAGCAGCCATTGAGTTTGCTAAAAAGGATGGAAATACGCTAGTAGTCGCAACGGCAGATCACTCTACTGGTGGTATTAGTGTCGGCAGTGACGGAGTTTACAACTGGGATTCAGAGCCTATCAAAGCAGCTAAGCGCACGCCAGACTTTATGTCTGCTGAAATTTTAAAAGGTGCAGATGTAGAGAAAACACTGAAGAAATATATCGACCTTGAACTGACGCAGGAAGAAATTAAATCTGTTCAAGGTGCTGTCGCGACAAAAAAGGTGGATGATGCCATCGAAGAAATCTTCAACAATCGCTCATTTACTGGTTGGACATCTGGTGGACATACGGGCGAGGACGTACCGGTTTACGCATTTGGCCCAGGTAAAGAACGTTTTTCCGGACTGATAGACAATACTGACAATGCCAAGATCATTTTTGATATTTTGAAGGACAGCAATAAGCGTTAAAGACAAAAGGCAATGAAAAAAGACGAAACCCGGTTTCGTCTTTTTTTATGCTAAATAACTACATATCTAGTCCATTAGGAAATTATTTTGAACATGATTTCATATTAATTAGATTGTAATACCCTGGTCTCGCCCGAACGAGAAACCTTACTCCATAAAAAAATTGTAAATATGCTTAATTGTGTCATAATTATGGGTTTTCTGGAATTAAAACAACCGTTGTTGTACAATCATGTATATTCAAACTAAGATAAAGAGATCTGTGAAATATACTCGTGCTTTTTGAAGTCTTTATTTTTTTATAGTGAAGGGAAGTGAACTCAATAAATTAATAACAAGCCATAGGAAGGTAAGCCTTACATTCCATCTCTAATGGTAGTCAGGTTATTTCTTGAATCACTTCTTTCCTATCTTCTGGATTACAAAGTATTCAATACTATCTTTTCAGCGAAAGGAGAGGATTTCCAATGTCAGAAATGAATCACACGGTCGAATTTAATTTACTGATGGGATGGAGTCCCTTTTTACTATTGGTTCTCATATGTATTGCGGGTCTTTATTTATTTGCTATAGGGGAACGAGAACGGTTAAGTAGGTTTAGCGGCATGGGGCCGGTGAATCGTTTAAAAAAGTTTTCCTTTCTGTTTGGAATTTTTCTCTTTCTCATTGCAAAGGGGAGCCCTTTAAATATGTGGGGGCATTATTTATTCCTCATCCATATGCTGCAGCAATCGATTATTTACCTGGCTGTACCTCCCCTGATACTGGCAGGCCTGCCTACTAGGATGGTCGACTTGATATTGGGCATAGGGCCATTAAGGAAAGTATGGAGGGTCTTTACTAAACCTGTTATTGCAATCTTGGCATTTAATGTGCTCTTTTCTTTTTATCATATACCATTTATATTTGATGCCATCATGTCCAGTACACTCTGGATGAATGTATCCATAGCGATTCTATTGCCTACTGCCTTTTTTATGTGGTGGCCGGTCATATCGCTGAATCCTGCAGTTAATAGCATGAAGCCCTTGCATAAAATCGGCTACATTTTTGGGATGGGCATGTTACTAACCCCAGCTTGCGCATTGATCATCTTTTCGGAGGGGATTTTATATCAAACATATCTAAACGTACCTAGGGTGCCAGGGGTATCCCTTCTCGATGATCAACAGTCTGGTGGCATTGTCATGAAAATCTTGCAGGAAGTCATATACGGAACAGCACTATTCTGTATATTCTTTCAATGGACCCGAGATGAAAGGAAGAAAACAGAGTTTGAAGATAAAGTAAGGCTGGAACGTATAAAAGATATGCATAACTTCTAAAACCTTTAGATGGTGTTCTGTGTAATGACCAGTCAAACTATGATTGGCGTTTCCAGGTAACCCATTTGCAGGACTCTTTAATACATAGGATGAAAAAAAAGGAATGGTTTTCCATGCTTTTTTAGGCTTAATTTATTTTATATTATCAATTTGATTTTCAGTGTAAGATACATACAAAAAATTAAACAAACCTTGTTCCGCATGATAAACTAAAATTCCATTTAGTTTTATAAAAGAGTTCGTAAGGAGGAACAAGTATGGATAATAGGGTGATTTATGTAATTCTTTTTGCATTTGTCATTATTGCATACTTTTATATTAATCATACCTCAATGCTAGATAAGGAAGAGCCTCCAACTCACATATTGGATACTGAGCGTGAAAATAAATAAACGAAATTTAAAACAAAAAGTTGAGATTGTCAAGGGCAAAGTGCTGATTCCAAAAGGGGGGAGTACTAGAACTGGTTTTTGTATTGAATCTCCCTATTGTTTCGATAGATTATGAAAGCCTAAAAGAGAGAAGGAACTCTTTTAGGCTTTTTTAGGATTAAAATAATATTTATGTCAATTTAACAAGGATAGATATACTCACATATTAAGAGACCTATGTTCCTATATATTTGTTGTTTTTCTTGAACTGCATGGGGAAGCATGGAGGATTCCAATCTTTATATATTTGATTGCTAAAAAGATAAATGCATTAGGGGTCAATTTACAGAAGAAAGATATTACGATCCCAATCATGGCCGAAAACCAGCATATAGTGTTGTTTAAGTAATTAACAATACTATAATAATTTAGAGCTATGTTTAATAAAAGATTTCGCCGATATATCCAAGATTCTTCAGTAGTACTTTCAATTACAAGCAAAGAAGTGGGAAGTTCTGCAGGTGTTGAAGTTGTTTTAGACAATGGATTCTTTTTTTCTGCTCAACCGTCACAACTTGGTGCATTCCAAAACCTTTTAGTGCACACAATAAACAACTTGAAAACATCTTCCGAAAACTTAACAGCAGCGGAATCTGTATCCTTGACGTAGATTATGCTTTAGCTGATAACGGCTAGAGAGTTAAAAAGTCTGGATCTTGTTTTTTAAATCCTTATGTGGGGAATAGTAAAAAAATGTTGAACTAAATGAATTTATATTACATAATATATATATGAGCATATATTCATATATAGGAAGGGTGTGTTGGGATGGGACATAATCACGGACATTCCCATGGTCACGGACATGGTCATAGTCACGGGTCGGGAAATAAAAAAGCATTATTTTTATCATTTATAATCATCACTATTTTTATGATTGTGGAAGTAATTGGTGGACTGGTGACGAACAGTTTGGCTTTACTGTCCGATGCAGGCCATATGCTTAGTGATGCAGCTGCGTTAGGGCTTAGCTTAACTGCCATCAAGTTAGGGGAAAGGAAAGCGTCAGCCACGAATACATTCGGGTATAGACGGTTCGAAATCATTGCGGCTTCCTTAAATGGAATTACGCTGATTGCCATCTCCCTTTACATCTTCTATGAAGCGTATCAACGATTGATGGATCCCCCTGAAGTGCAAAGCATTGGGATGTTATTGATCTCGGTTCTAGGGTTAATCGTGAACATCATCGCTGCAGCTATCTTAATGAAAGCGGATAAGGACTCAAACCTGAACGTGCGGAGTGCATTTTTACATGTCCTGGGGGACATGCTGGGATCAGTGGGGGCCATAGTGGCTGCGTTGTTAATCATGTTCTTTGGATGGGGGATCGCTGACCCTATTGCCAGTATCATTGTGGCCATCTTGATCATCATTAGCGGATGGAGGGTGACGAGGGAATCCTTCCATGTCCTGATGGAGGGTACCCCTTCACAGATAGATATACAAAAAGTGAAGGAAACACTACAGGGCATCCCTCAAGTTGAAGATGTTCATGACCTGCATATCTGGTCCATCACTTCGGAGATGCCAATGTTAAGTTGCCACATCGTGTTCGGTGGGGATGGAAGCCATGATGCGATACTCCATCAAGCGCAAAAGATCCTTCACGATGAATTTGGATTTGAACACAGTACGCTCCAGGTTGAGAATGCAGATAAGGGCTGCGCCAGTCCGCATGGTACCTGTAACTATTGATGATTGGCATGTTCAATGGCCTGTTTCAGGAGATCCAAAACATGTTCATCATCATGCGTGTAGAAAAGGGTGGTTCCTTCCCTTCGGAATTTCACCAAACGCAAGTTCTTAAGAAAGCGAAGCTGATGTGATACAGTCGATTGAAGCAAAGATAGTTTATCGGCAATGTCATTTACAGAGTATTCCCCGTGAAACAGTAAGTGTAGAATGCGTAAGCGAGTCGGGTCTGATAATGCTTTAAAAGTTTGCGACACGATAAACAATGTTTCCTCATCAAGATTTTCTGTTAAATTCAGATGGTTATCATTTTGGTTTTCCATGTGATCAACTCCCAATTTTGATTATAACAATAATGAAGTATTAAAAAAATCATGGGTATCTCATACCTATGATTTTTTTATTTTTTTTGCATAACCCTTACTAAATACTCTGCCGACTCCCGTCAAAAGGGCCGAACCGCGCTTATGCTGCCAAGGCCGACCTAAAAAATACAAGCCTTTAACATTAGTTAGACCCCTGGATTGGATGGGGTTACCCATTTCGTCACAGACGTGAGGAATCTTAATCCAACTGTAAGAAGACTTAAAGCCAGTTGCCCAAATGAAATTCTGGACTTTTAAATTCTCATAGTCCAAAAACCCAATTGACTGATCTTCACATTTAATGGTCCGAGGCAGGATTTTTATTTTACTATCTCTTGTAAATTCCTTAAGGTCATAACCGAAAATCGAATCACCTGCCTTTCTAAGTTTTTGCCCAATTCTAGGATCCTTTTCGCCTTCAGTAACCCAGTCGGTTGAACCACCAAAATGTACTTTTTCCTAAAATGGACAACGGTAGGTGTCGCGTTTTTTCCCTACCGAGAGATATACTTGCCTCGTGGTAGTTAGTTCGACTGCGATTTGGCTCCCTGAATTACCTCCACCCACGACTACGGCGTTCCCAGGTCTTAGTTGGGAAGGTTTCCTATACGATGAAGAGTGTATTTTGAAATACCAGGGGTGAAAGATTCCTAGCAATTTCCGGAATGAAAGGTGTTTGAAAAGGACTTGTCACGATAATGACTTTTCTTGCTTGAAATGTGCCTTTTGTCGTCGTCAGGAAAAAATTGTCGTCCTGTTTATCCAAAACCATCACTTCTGTTTCCATTTGGATGGGTAAATCAAAAGTAATGGCGTATTGTTCAAGGTACTCTGCAACCTCATCTTTAGTGGGAAATCCTTGTTGGGGTCCCTTTAGGGGTAATCCTGGAAGAGAACTAAGGTATCTTGGTGTAAATAAAGTCAGAGAATTATACCTCTTTCTCCAAGTATCCCCGATACGGATCCCACCATCAATGATGATAAACATGTGGTCGCTCTTTGAAAGCCAATACCCCATGGAGAGACCGGCCTGACCGGCCCCGACGACGATTACATCTAAAATAGTCAGAGTCATTCACCTCAATTTTGAAATATGAGCATATATTCATATTTCGTGATATTGATGATTCAGGGCCGAGGCAAAATAAAAGAACTTAACCCCCCCAATTTTGAGTATAATGTACAAACTTTTATTATTGGAGGTAAAGTATGACAGAGGGTTTAAAAGTCAGCCTATTTATAATGATGATGATTTTCCTTGGAACTGGTTTAGGTGGTCTGGCCACAAAGTATGTAGAGGGTGTCTTGAGAAGGAATTATCGGCTATTACACATGTTCTGTGGTGGATTATTGGTTGGGTTATTGGGATTGGAAATCTTTCCGGAAACGATCAGTGATTATGATTCACTTGGTATACTTGCTGGCTTCTCCTCAGGAATCGTCTTCATGCTATTTATGGATCATATTCTGCATAACATGAAAGGTGTACATTTCGAGAAGCCCCAAATGTACATTTTCCTGTTCCTTGCACTCTTCATTCACAGCATTCCTACAGGCTTGGCCTTAGGCATGAGTTTTCAGGACCAGCAACTCCAAAATTCAGCCCTGTTCTCGGCCATTTTGATTCATCACTTTCCCGAAGGAATGGTCATGATGGTTTCAGTCATGGTTTCCAATGCCAACCCTAAAGTCTTTTGGGTGTTTAGCTTTTTACTATCCTTAGCAGTTGGTACGACTTCATATCTTGGAATGACAATAAATACTGGCTCAATAAAGATTCAAACCCTGCTTTTGGGAGCAGCTCTGGGTACCCTTAGTTATGTCACTCTCTATGAAATACTATGGAAGGGGGCTTCCGACCGTTTCACCCCATTAATGGTCGGGGCTGTTTTGGCTGGATTTCTAACCTTTCTATTCCTGCAAATCGCTGCCTTTAGCCATTGAAAAATAGTTCTAGCTTTGGTAGAGAAGTGAATACTTAAAACGGTAGGTAAAAGCTATTGATGGATTATGTGACTTGTCTTTATAATGACAAATTTGTATCTAACAAATTAAAACCTGCCCCAAATTGAGGGCAGGATTCTCAAATCTAAAAAGGACGTACTCCTTATATTAAAATAACTCCTTTTGGTTGATGATGATTTTTACAAGTGACCTAACCATTGCCATTCAATGATAGAAAAACTGAAATAGCAATTAGTATTGCTAGAGAAATTACACCAATCACCATCCAATGTTTATTATTGTCCTTTAACAAGAGTAACCCTGTTATAAAGCAAAGTAACGCAAGTGCGATTATGGTTATTCCTATTCCAATGTACACGTCCTTCCCCCTTAACTTCTCCTTTTTTTCCTCTTATAAAATGAATGAATTATTTTCAACCCCAACCGAATAGAAGGGCTGCCTGAGCTACCGCAAATGTCACCAGGAAGGCAATCGCGGTAGGTATCATGAAGGACCAGAATGTCCATTTCAAACTCTTTGTTTCCTTATATATATTGACCAGTGTCGTACCACAAGGGTAATGAAGCAGGGAAAATAACATCATGTTCAATGCCGTTACCCAGGTCCACCCATGGTCAAGGAAAATTCGCTTTAGATCCTCGATCCCATCGACATCCATTAACGATCCCGTCGATAGATATCCCATTAACAGGATAGGTAAAACAATTTCGTTTGCCGGCAGACCAATTAGAAAAGCCATTAGGATATACCCATCCAGTCCGATTAATTGTCCCAACGGGTCCAGAAAGTTAACGATGTATAAAAGAATGCTCATATCCCCAATCTGTATATTAGCTAGAACCCAGGTTAAGATACCTGCAGGGGCTGCCACTTTTATGGCACGATAGAGAACAGATAGCGATTTGTTCAAAGACGACCTCACGACCGTATCGAAAAATTTTGGTTTCCTATAAGGAGGGAGCTCCAGAGTGTAATGTGTGGGAACCCCTTTAAGAGCCGTCTTGGAAAGTACCCACGATACAAGGAATGTGGTCATTATGCCGACTATCACAATTCCAACAATCACTGAAGTCGTCACTATTGAATTCATCCCCCCAGTGAAACCCGAGGCCATAAAGAGGGAAGATAGAATAATCAACGTTCCCCAACGTCCATTACAAGGGACAAAATTATTGGTTAAGATGGCTAACATACGTTCCCTAGGAGATTCGATGATCCTGGAGGACATGACGGCTGCTGCATTGCACCCGAACCCCATCGCCATTGTAAGGGATTGTTTCCCGTGGGCTCCTACAGTTTTGAATAATCGGTCCATATTGAAGGCTACTCGTGGAAGATATCCATAATTCTCAAGTAGGGCAAAGACAGGAAAGAAAATGGCCATAGGTGGAAGCATGACACTGATCACCCAGCTTGTTCCGCGATATAATCCAAGTACTAGAACCCCATGTAGCCAATCAGGTGCGCCGATATTATTAAAGGAAACAGTCAAATAACCTTCAACCCATCCGAAAAAGTCGGCCAACATTGAAGATGGAATGTTGGCCCCGGCGATGGTTAAGTAGAATACCGTCCCCAACATAACCAACATGATGGGAAAGCCGAAAATTGGAGAAGTGAAAATAGCATCCAATTTTTCCGTTCTCTCGTTATGTTGGGCTTTTGAGAAAGTAACTCCTGCTTTGATTAATTGATTACTTTGTTTATACAGCTGTTCGACTATTCGATCTCGAATATGTGAAGAGGAAAGACGGTCCGCCTGTTGAAATAGTTCATCCATATTATGCTGTTCTTTCGATGTGTTCATCTCCATTATTTATATACCTCATTTATGGTATTTCTCTTTTCCACTTGCCTCAACAAGTCCTTATCCCCATCCAGGAGACGTAAGGTAAGCCATCGAGTAGGAAGGCCAGCGCCGAAAATCTTTTGCACCATTGGTTCAAGAGATTTTATCCTTTGTTCGATTTCATCATCATAGGGCATATGGAAAGGGGTGCACTGTATTTCTCCCATTAATAAACGATCAAGGGTATCAAGCAACATGGGTATACCTTCTTTGTTTCGTGCAGAAATTTTAATGACGGGAACGCCTAATCGCCTCATTAAAACCCTTTCATTGATATGGATTCCTAATTTCTCCGCCTCATCCATTAAATTTATACAGATGATTGTTTTTTCGGTCATTTCCAATACCTGTAACGCCAAATTCAGGTTTCTTTCCATTGCTGTCGCATCAAGAATTACAATAGTGACATCGGGCTTTTCGAACACGATGTAATCCCTGGCGATTTCTTCGTCCAACGAATTTGAATATAGGGAGTAGGTCCCGGGAAGATCAATGATTTCATATTGCTTTTCCTTGAAAGAAAAGGTTCCAGCTTTCATATCGACAGTCTTTCCAGACCAATTCCCGGTATGCTGCCTCAAACCTGTAAGAAGGTTAAATAAAGTGCTTTTGCCTGTATTGGGATTTCCGGCAAGGGCTATTCGAAACGTCTCACTCATATTGAATCAACTCCCCTTCTATCTTTTGACTCTCCTCTTTTCTTAAAGCAATGGATGTTTGGCTTACACGGAAGGCAATAGGATCACCTAACGGACTTTTGCGAATCACTTCGACAACGGCTCCAGGAACAAATCCTAAATCGAGTAACCTTCGCCGCATGACGCCAACAATATTTAAATGTTTGATGCGGATGAAATCTCCCTTGTTTCCATCATACAATGATAACTTTTTAGACAACTCCATCAATATTTCTCCTCTACATTTTTTTTTACCATGCGCAACTTTTATTTTATATTATGGGATATATGCTTAAATTGTCAAAGGAAATCCAACCTTTTAAGAATTTTTTTAAATTTAAACATTTACTCATTTTTTGATATTGGCTATTGCATTCTTAAATGAGATTTTAAAATTACCTCTTAGTCTGAAATTTCATGCACCAGGAAAGAAATATGAAAAATTTGTGAGTGGATATTTTGGAATAACATTTTATATTTGAAGTTATGGTTAGAGAACATAGTCAAATATTTAAATTTATTTATCAGAAAATTCAGATTATTGAAGGTGGTGTGAGGGCCCATTGATTAAAGTAGGATTAAGTAGGACTATGGAAAGGACCACTTAAACTGAAAATTATTAGTGAATATTCAGTTTGAGTTATTGCTAAGGTGTAATGTAAAAATTATACAGAATTATATTAAAATAAGATAAATGGCTGAATCACTAGTAAATCCTTAAAAGAAAAGTAAACTCCTCAACAAGTAGATTTTAAATAGTTATTATATTTCATTTCAGAAAGATTTTCGAACATTTCTGTTCAATTACCATCTTCTTACTGCTCTTTAATGAACTTTATGTGACAGATGTCACTTTATATTGTCTTTTTTTTAACTTGGGATTAATATGAGTATGTCGGGATATGTGAATATGGTAACACTTTATCCGAATAATTAACAATTGGAATTTTATTATATAAGAAAGGGGTAGTACTATGAAAATGAAATGGGCTTTATTAACTATACTTTTTACCATTGCCACAGTGCTTACCGGTTGCGATAACCCATTAATGATCTTAGATCCTAAGGGTCCTGTAGCTGAGACACAAGCAAATGTCATTATGATATCAATTTGGACAATGGCGTTTGTCGTTCTTGTTGTGGTTGTACTTTATATCTTCATGATAATGAAATATCGTGCTTCCAAACAGCGTGAAGATTATGAACCACCTCACATTGAAGGAAGTAAGACTCTTGAAATAATTTGGGTTGCAATCCCAATTTTAATCGTCGCTTTCCTTTCAGTTGTTACTGTTCAATCGACTTCTGAAGTCGAGGCAACCCCGAAAGGATATGAAGATAAGGAACCATTAATTATTTATGCTTCTTCATCGAATTGGAAGTGGCACTTTAGTTATCCGGAAGAAGATATCGAAACAGTCAATTACCTGTTTTTACCAACGAACCGACCGATTGAATTTAAACTTTATTCGTACGGACCAATCTCTAGTTTCTGGATTCCGCAACTTGGAGGACAAAAATATGCGATGTCCGATATGGTTAACACATTACACTTAGCAGCTTATGCTCCAGGTGACTATATGGGTCGAAATGCAAACTTCAGTGGGTCTGGTTTTGCCGAGCAAACGTTCAACGTTAAGGTGATGCCTCCAAAAGAGTATGTTAAGTGGGTAGATGAAATTAAAGCTACTGCTGAACCAATCACAGAAGAGAAATTCAATAAATTATTAGAGCCCGGTCATGTTGGGCAATCCACATACACTGGAACTCACTTGAAGTTTTCACCAGCTCCAGAAGGTCATAGTAACCACGGATCATCAGATACTAGTGAAACTGAAAATGATTCTAAAGAATCCGATGAAGGCGAAGGTTCAACAAATTCTGACCACAGTAACATGAACCATGAATGATTATTATTTAAGGAACGTCCGATAGTAAAGCAGGCTTTAACTTATTACCATTAATGTAATAACGTTACGAAAGGAGTTACAAAGAGTATGGATTACTTTGATCGATTTGCCGTACCTCATCCAAGTCCTGCGATTTATGCATCGATGGTTGCCATTGGCTTAACTATGATCGCGGTTGTCGCAGGAATTACCTATTTTAAAAAATGGGGTTACTTATGGCGTGAGTGGTTAACAACAGTTGACCATAAACGTATTGGTATCATGTACATCTTGTCAGCACTACTTATGCTTTTCCGTGGTGGCGCCGATGCTCTCATGATGCGTGCTCAAACGGCTGTTCCAGATAACGGTCTTTTGGATGGACAGCATTATAATGAAATCTTTACAACACACGGGGTCGTGATGATCCTGTTTATGGCAATGCCATTTATCATTGGGTTAATGAACATCGTTACACCATTACAAATTGGAGCGCGTGACGTAGCATTCCCACGTTTAAACGCAGTAAGCTTCTGGTTATTTTTCATGGGTGCGATGCTATTTAACATCTCATTCGTAGTTGGTGGTTCTCCTGATGCAGGCTGGACATCTTACTTCCCGCTGGCAAGTAACGATTTCAGTGAATCAGTCGGTTCGAACTATTACGCAATTGCCATTCAGATAGCTGGTATCGGTACATTACTGACAGGTATCAACTTTATCGTAACAATCCTGAAAATGAGAGCTCCTGGCATGAACTTAATGAAAATGCCAATGTTCACATGGTCTATCTTGATCACAAACTTCATTATCGTTTTCGCTTTCCCTGTATTGACAGTGGCACTTGCGTTGATGACAATGGATCGTCTATTCGGAACTCAATTCTTTACGATGTCCAATGGCGGTAGCGATATGCTTTGGGCGAACTTGTTCTGGGTTTGGGGACATCCTGAAGTTTATATCGTAATTCTTCCTGCCTTTGGTATTTACAGTGAGATCATTTCGACTTTTGCACGTCGTAACCTGTATGGATATAATTCGATGGTTATCTCCATGGTAGCTATTTCCACTCTATCTTTCGTTGTATGGGCTCACCATTTCTATACAATGGGTCAAGGTACAATGGTTAACAGCATATTCTCCATCACAACGATGGCAATCGCTGTTCCGACCGGCGTTAAGATATTCAACTGGTTGTTCACACTTTGGAAAGGTAAAATCGTATTTACCGTCCCAATGCTTTACTCCTTAGCTTTCATTCCGATTTTCACACTCGGTGGGGTAACAGGGGTTATGCTTGCCATGGCAAGTGCTGACTACCAATACCATAATACAATGTTCTTAGTAGCTCACTTCCACTACGTATTGATTCCTGGTACTGTATTTGCCGTACTTGCTGGCTTTACGTACTGGTGGCCGAAAATGTTCGGTTTCATGTTAAGCGAAAAAATCGGGAAATGGGCATTCTGGTTTATCACAATCAGCTTTAATGTAACATTCTTCCCAATGTTCATCACTGGTTTAGATGGGCAAGCACGTCGTATGTATACGTATTCTGAATCAACTGGCTATGGTCCATTGAATATGCTTTCTTTCATTGGGGCAGTTGGCTTAGCAATAGGTTTCGCGCTTATCGTATACAACATTTATTGGAGCACTCGTTATGCATCAAGAAATATTTCAAACGATCCATGGGATGCACGTTCTCTAGAGTGGGCTACACATACACCAATACCAGAATACAACTTTGCAATTGTGCCAACAGTTGATTCTACAGAAGCATTCTGGGATGCAAAGAAAAAAGGCTTTAAATTATTTGGTGGTAAGGTAGAAAAGATTCATATGCCAAATAACAGTGGCGTGCCGTTTATCATGAGCTGTATCTTCTTCGTTTGGGGCTTTGCAATGGTATTCAGCATGTGGATCATTGCAATCATCGCAACGATCGGTATCTTTGCTTGTATGGCTCACCGTTCATTCGAAAAAGATCACGGACGTTATATCTCTGTTAAAGAGATCGAAGAAACTGAAAATAAATTGCGAGGTGCTAAGTAATGAAAATAGATAACTCGCTGCCACTAGAATATAGCACGGAAGAAAATCGCTTAAAGATTTTTGGATTCTGGATTTTCTTAGGAGCAGAAATAGCTCTTTTCGCTACATTGTTCGCCGCTTATTTTGTACTAGTTAAAGGTACCGGAGATGGTCCTACAGGGGAAGAACTATTTCAAGTACCAACCCTAATGCTCCAAACAGTTTTTCTTTTAACAAGTAGTTTTACCATTGGCCTTGCAATCCATGCAATGAGACTTGGTAGACAGAAAGCGATGGTCAATTTCTTCATTATTACACTTCTTCTGGGTTTAGGCTTTTTAGGAGTCGAAATCTATGAATTCGTGGAGTATGTTCATGAAGGTGCGACTCTTCAAACAAGTGGTTTCTTATCTAGTTTATTTACTACTCTAGGTACACATGGAGCTCACGTTACACTTGGTTTATTCTGGGGAACATTCATTATCCTTCAGATTAAAAAACGCGGCTTGACTCCAGAAACCACAAACAAAGCGTTCATTTTTTCTCTTTACTGGCATTTCTTGGATGTTGTCTGGATTTTCATATTCAGTTTCATCTATTTGAAAGGAATGATGTAATATGAAAGAACTATTCCCACGTGGACAAGTAATGGGATTTGCTTTTTCACTAATCCTGACTGTGGTTGCACTTTCAGTGTTAGTGTTCGATCTTTCACTTAAGATGGGAGTCGTCATCTTACTTGTGACAGCCTTCATGCAAGCAGGCCTTCAGTTAGTTCTGTTCATGCACGCAGGAGAGTCTGAAGATAAAGCATCGATTTACACAAATGTTTATTACGGATTGTTCGTTGCATTGGCTACAATTTTCGGTACGATGCTAACAATGATTTGGGGATTCCAATAATCCATTCCGGTAAAACTGGGCGTCATCAAGACGCCCAGTTTTTTTGCACATAAATAAGATTTTCGGCAAAAACCAGGGTCACACCATTTGCTTTCCCCTAGGTGAAAAAATGAATTACCTCTGAAACATAGGAAAAGGTGTACAGGGTCACGGGGGAGTTTACCTACTTCAGAATAATCATGTTGCTACTTGTAAAGTGAGGGCCACAAAATATGAATTGCCTAATAAAATTCAAAGAATCTGCAAACAAAATGCATACTTTTTTTGTATAATATACGTAATGAGTTTACTACCCCGCTCATTACTATCTAGGACAAGATGGAGGCCTGTAATGGGCCTCTTTCTGTTTTTTATTCAATTTACCATCTTATTAATTTGTTTGAATTTTTGATTTTCCGAGGAACTTTTGAGTCGTCATAATCGATGCTATCAAAACTAATTAAGAGCTATCGCAGCGCCCCTTGAATAGCATTTGAAATAATTAAAAGCTGTGGCTGTAATACGGATACGTGAACCAAGATTTTTTCTTCAATTCTGAAAATTACACTTGAATCAGTTATCAGCTGGGTATTTTTCAAGTAAAATATATACAGATTATAATTTTTCATTATGAAAGAAGAACATCGTTAAAGGATCACCTTAAAAAAATAAAAACAATAATTGATTGAATTGGCAAAGGTGGGTGGTTAACCAAAGCCTTAGGTGTAACAGCTTTACCATTGTGAAACTTAGAAAAAGTTGGGAGAAGTTATTCATGCTGGTTTTACTTTCTGCCGCCATAGCGCCAGGGCTGGCTTTGCTTTGTTATTTTTATTTAAATGACCAGAATGAAACAGAGCCATTATCTTTGGTGTTAAGGTCCTTCTTATACGGGGCATTACTGGTTTTCCCTCTAATGTTCATGGAATATATAATGGAGGAGGAACAAATAATTGAAAATATGTATTTGTCCTCCTTTCTGACGGTCGCTTTTATAGAGGAGTTCTTCAAGTGGTTCATTTTGTTTTTCACTATATACAACCATGTCGAATTCGATGAGCCATATGATGGGATTGTATATGGGGTAGCTGTTTCATTAGGGTTTGCCACATTAGAAAATATCCTGTATCTTTTTGCAAATGGTGTGCATATTGCTATGGGCCGTGCATTACTGCCGGTTTCGAGCCACGCCCTCTTTGGCGTGATTATGGGGTATTATCTTGGTAAAGGAAAATTCTCGCTATCTAATGCAGGTCCTTATTTGTTCTTGGCCTTTTTCATTCCATTCATCTTACATGGGCTATATAACTTGATACTGTTAAAGGGTGGTTTTACGATATACTGGATGTTACCTTTCATGTTATTCCTATGGTGGTTAGGCATTAATAAGGTTAAGAAGGCAAGGATGGTTTAAACCATCCTTTAAAAAAGATTAATATTTGAAGCATTCCATATGAAATTCCTGCATTTATTATTATACGCATACATGGTCTTGTCTTACTTAAGTAAAAACCAAGCAAATTTTTGTTCCTATTTTCGCCCATGTGAAAGATGATCAGGGCCACAAATTTGAAAAACAGAGAGTTCACATAAAGCCTAATGTGCAGGTGACTTCAAAAACGAATTGAGAGCATTTTCACATACCAGTGAAATCTGTGTAATTTCGTAAATAGGAACATTAAAATTTTTGAAATTTCCTTAATAAATATACAGTTCAATTTGTCCAACAATCTAACATGGAAGGAGGGAATTAACGTTGCTGTTTGGTATTCAAATCGAAAAAATTGGAAGGGGATGCATAAATGTAAAATACATTTGCGCCGTTTTAGGGTACAAAAAAACTCCTAAAACCCTTCGATTTCAGGAGTTGCCCTTCTATTTTAAAAATTGCATAGGATTAATAGGGTTTTTCCAGGCACCATCATGTATTTCAAAATGTAGGTGTTTACCTGTTGAACGGCCGGTGTTCCCCATATATCCGATTTGTTGCCCCTTACTTATAGATTGTCCGTTGCTTACCAGTCGTGAATCCATATGAGCGTACAGGGTGGTGTAAACCTTACCTTCAATATTATGGGAGACGAAAACAACATTGCCATAGCTACTAGAATAATAGGAACGAATAACTGTCCCATCCGCTGCCGCGACGATAGGCACATTATCTGCAGGGTTCGCCAAGTCAATCCCTCCATGGAGTTTACCCCAACGAGAGCCATATCCGGAAGTGAATGTCCCTTTTGCCGGCCACATGAAATTACCACTCGTGATGTCCGATTGAGATGAACTCGTGACAGTTGGCTTTGAATTCTTGGCCCGTCCTAGTTGTTCTTGGCGATCCATTTCACTTTGAATGGCTGACTCCTGTTCTTTAAGGAAGGTCGCTTCGTCCTCTAATTCGTAAATGGATGTTTCCGTATCTTGTTGTCGTTTTTTTACTTGATTAATAAGCTTATTTTTTTTAGCGATTTGTCCTTTTAATTCTTGTTTTAATGATTCCAAATCAGCGAGTCCGATTTCGAGATCTTTCAATTCGTTATTTAGTTCCGTTTCACTTTCCTCAAGTGTTTTTTTGTCTTCTTCATGAGCCTTTAATATTTCATTATCAGCTTCGGCCATTGTGCTTACCGCACCAACACGACTTACGAAGTCGCTGAAGTCCTTTGCACCTAGTAGCACTTCTATGTACTCAACCTCACCACCACTTTCTTGCAAGGCAAGTGCCTTTTCTTTTAAAATGGCATTTCTTTTTTTTATACGTTCTTTTAATTCCGCAATTTCTACTTTCAATTCCTTAATCTTTTGTTTAGTCTCATCCATTTCACCTTGAAGTTCACGAATTTGCTCATTGGTATCTTTCATTTCCTTATCGAGTTCCATTACTTCGTTATCAAGGACTCTTTGCTTGTCCTCTAGATTTGATAGTTCATTTTGTTTCTTTTTAATGTCTGTATCTACATCGGAACGTTCATTTTTTATATTTTCTTTTTTTTGCTCTAGGTCTGCGCTTGCATAGGTCAAATCTTGGGTTATTGGATTAGTTATGGTAGCGGTACCTATTAAGGCAACAAATCCTAACGATAAAATCTTTTTTCTCAATCTCTTGTTCCTCCTGGTAATGCCCTTGAATCTGTTCCTATATAAAGATTCCCATACAGTTTTAAAGCGAATCTTCAAAAAGAAGATAGCATCAAAAATACCTCAGTATTAAATTATTATTAGCGAGTTGTCACACCAACAGAAATGAATGCATTTCAAGCATAAAAATTGTATGTTTTTTCACTATAATTAATAGTTTTATATTTAGGGAAACTATATCTAAGCATTTTAAGCAACCAAATATAAAACAAAGGATAAACTGATCACACGAGGTCAATAATAATGGGGACTATTCAGATTCAAATTCATTTTTTATGTACACATTTATTTTTATCTAGCACAATTTAATAGCATTATTTTACTGGGATTTATTATATCATCAGGGATCGACAAGAAATAATATAAAAGCATTACATTTGTATTTCATTGACGTAAATGGTCGAAAAGTTGAACGTGAAAATAGTTTAAATAAATGGAATTTATAAACAGCATATTAAGAGAATTAGGAGAGGAATTGAGGGCCCTTAGATTCTCAGTGACTGTTACAAAAGCACTGAAGGTGAAACAACGAGTGAGTAAAAAAACGGGCAGAAGCTTAGCTTTCTGCCCGTTTTGAATTATATTTTGCCAATCGATTTTGATATAGTTCCATATTAACGGGTCGCTTCGATCTTAATGTATCTACTGCTTAATAAGGTGAACAGTAAACTGCTAATGGAGACTGGTCGATTAAAAGTCGTGTCTTTTAGTATATCTTTTAAACCGTGGTCCTCAATTATTTCAAAGATCATTGTGGGCTTGGAAAACCATTTTTTTTGTTCCGGTTAGTGGTTCCGTGCTTACTAGTTTGATAATGTCAGTATATTGTAGCTTGTTATTGTCAATGATAATAGCGAGGTGAATTTTATGAAAATCAATGCAGTAGCTTTCTTAATTTTATTTAGTTTCCTAATCTTTACAAAAGGTGCATATAGTCAGAATTTTGATGTATATCATAATCTCAATGATGTTTTAAATGTAGCTAGTGAAAACAAAATAAAAGTTAAGGAGTGGAGAATATATTACCGGACAATAATGGAAAATGTAGAGGATGATGATCTGAACCGGATGGTTACTACTATAAAAAGCGATGACTCATTTACCTGGTCGGAAGAAGGAAATGATATTCACCATAAAACTATTAAAGGCGTAAAAGAAACTAACCAAGAGGAAATACTATTTACCTTTTCCGTAATTAAAAATGGGAAGCTATCTGATGTTAGTCTAAGTTATCAAGTTACAGGCGACAATAGGTTAGGTTTAAACAAAATTAAAGATTTGTACATACCAGTTCAATTTAAAAAAGTTAATCCGTATATTACTGTGGTGGGGAAAAAGGGTGCACAAAAACTTAATCAACTTGAAGGTAATTTGCTGGATTCATTTTCTGCTAGTTATGTGGAAGGGGTATCAGAAAGAGATTTTATTTCCGTCTCAGCTCTCTCTAGTAAATTTGATGAAAGGATTCATACCAAAACAGGAAAGTCATTTAATGTTCAAATTGGTCTAAGGAAATCAAAAAATAATAATGTTCAAATTACAATGGGTACACCAATTATAACGACTGAATACTAGATATAATGGTCTATAGGCTTGTCAATATTTTGGCAAACCTGTGGAACATTATCGGAAGTCATTTACAATAATTGGAAAATACAGATAGAACATTGGCGATACAGACTGTCCTAAAAAGGTTATTGGGTCAAGAGGCGATTTTCGTTTAAAAGAAACGATTCTATATTTACTAGATAAAAATATATGTAGTAAGTGGAACCATTTTGTTTTTAAGGTGGGAAAAAGAATAACCCATCTCCCTAAAGTCTTGGAAATGGGTTTTCAGGTGTCACACGCATATTTATAATGTCCACCTTTTCCTTAAGCGGACATTTTTCGGCAGGCTTCTGCACATTTAAAGCATACTTCCGCACATTTTTGACAATGATCATGATCGTGCTTTTTGCATTCATTTCCACATGCTTCACAAATGTCTGCACAAAGTTGACAAATCTGATGGGCAAAGGGACTGTTGGATTGCATAGCTTTAGCTGCAAACGCACAGATATCCGCACATTCCCTGTCTATCCTTATACAAGAAGCCATCATTTTAAGATTTTCTTCCTTTAAGCATGCATCATAACATGTATTACAGGCCTCCATGCATTCAAGACATGCTCTAATACAATCTTCATATGTGGTATTCATAATAAAACCTCCTAAGTATTTTGTTGTTCAACAATCATATTCTACCCAGTTCAACTATTATTTAACGAAATATCAAAAACTCCTTAAAAACTGCACAATTTTTTGATATTTTTTCATTATGATGGTGATAGTAATTCGAAAAAGCGGTGATTAATTTGAATAAAATATCCCTGAAATTCGGGCTTTGGTTTTTAGGTGCCATGCTTATTCTTGAAATATTTTTGTTCTTTTTTCTCCATACAAGCATTGTAGATTCCCGAATAGAAGAAGAATTAGCTGCACTTCAGGCAAGAGGCAATAGTCATCGGGACGTGCTTGAAAATTCCTATAAAGAGGAAACCTTACATCACATTGCTGTAATGGAAGCAAAAGCTGATACAGAGGTCATTATCACGGATCAAAATCAAAACATTATAATTACGTCCTCAAAATTTGATAATGAAGAGCAGAAAATTATAACCAAAGAAATAGGGCAAGTCCCACGTGATGGAGAGATACTGGAAAACAGGTGGAAAAGTGAAAAGTATATATCCACGGTCACGCCTTTTAAAATTAACCAAAATCAAAAAGGAAATGTGTACATGTTCCGGAGTACGGATCAGATTCAAAGTTTAATATCACGACTGAACCACCATTTTATAGCAGGTGCCATCATGATTCTTACTTTAATGATCATTACCATCCTCTTTTTATCTAAAGCGCTGACGACGCCTCTGATCAGGATGAAGCGGGCTACTGAAAAGCTTAGCAAGGGTGACTTCTCTGTCAATCTCCCTGACATGGGTGATGATGAGCTGGGGGAGTTATCCAGATCCATAAAAATTCTTGCCGAGGACTTAAAACACCTAAAAGAGGAAAGAAATGAGTTTTTGGCCAGCATTTCTCATGAGTTAAGGACGCCCCTTACCTATATTAAGGGATATGCGGATGTATCAAGGAGAAAAGATATAGACGAAACCATCCGCGATCAGTATCTTAGCATTATTTTTGAGGAAACAAAAAAACTGTCTGATATGATGAAAGATTTATTTGATTTGGCTAAGTTAGACAAAAATACTTTTGTCATAGATCGCATGGAAGTAGAGCTTTGTTCCTTTTTAAACTCTATATGTGAGAAGATGCTACCTGCTTTCACGGAAAAAGGAATGGAACTTGCCGTTGAATGCAAAAAAAATGTAAATGTCCTAATAGACCCTATGAGATTTGAACAGGTAATTTTTAATTTATTAGATAATGCGATCAAATACTCCGAACCCCATGCCAAAACGAGTATATCTGTAAAAAGTGATAAGGGAATGGTATTGCTGATTATAAAAGATGAAGGTCGTGGGATTCCTAAAGGTGATCTTCCTTACATCTTTGATCGCTTTTATCGAGTGGATAAATCTCGATCTAGGGACACTGGAGGGTCAGGACTTGGACTTTCCATTGTCAAAGAACTACTGGAAGCACACGAAGGTACGATAGAGATAAAAAGCGAGCAAGGAAAAGGGACAGCCTTTTTTATTTCGTTAAAGGAGTTGCCGTAATGAAAACCTTATTGCTTGTAGATGATGAAGCAAGAATGCTTGATTTGTTGAGTATATACTTATCTCCGGTTTATCAATGTATCAAGGTGAACTCCGGACTTGAAGCTGTTGTTCATATGAAAAACTCATATGCCGATTTAATTTTGTTAGATGTGATGATGCCGGACATGGATGGTTGGAATGCATGCGCCAAAATTCGTGAATTCTCTAAAGTACCGATTATTATGCTGACTGCTCGAAATGAAAAATCGGATGTAGTTAGAGGTTTCCAATTAGGGGCAGACGATTATGTAACAAAACCATTTGACGAGGGGGAATTACTGGCTAGAATAGATGCACTTTTCAGAAGAATGGACGATAAAAACACGAAGGCAATTCAATTCAAGGGATTGAAGTGGGATGAGGAATCTCATGAATTGTCGTATGAAGAACAGCAGATTCAACTCACTCCAAAAGAGTTTTCTTTACTGGGGATATTATTGAAAAATCCAAATAAAGTATTTTCACGGGCACATTTATTGGAAAGCATTTGGGAGAATAAAGTTTTTACTGAAGATAGGACGATAGATTCTCATGTCCGTAATATCCGAGATAAATTAAGGCAGGCAAAATTTCCTGTAGATTTATACCTTTCAACTGTTTGGGGAGTTGGATATAAGTGGGTACCAAAGGAATAGCGAATGTCTTGTCATAAAAAAAAATATAAATGGTACAAATTAGACAGGAGGGGGAAATCATTGAAACATTTAAAATGAAGCTTATTTTCTATTACAAATTAGCAGCCAACACAAATGATTATCCAAAGGAGGAATCAAATACATGTTGAAAAAAAGAATGAAAATGTCCATCAGCTTATCGATATTTGTAGCCCTTTTCTTAGTGCTGGTTGCCTGCTCTAACGCGAAAGATGAAAACAAAGAAAGCGCTGAGAAAGCAGAAAACAAAGAAAACATGGAAGGCATGGAAGGCATGGACCATGGTAATATGGACCATTCTAGCTCAGAAGAAGTTCCTGAAGGTTTGAAAGAGGCAAAGAATCCAACCTATGAAGTTGGAAGTCAAGCCATTCTCGAAACAGATCACATGGAAGGTATGAAGGGTGCCAAAGCAACGATTGTGGGTGCATACGATACGACGGTCTATGCTATTTCGTATACTCCGACAACTGGTGGAGAAAGAGTGGAAAATCATAAATGGGTTATCCAGGAAGAGATTAAAGATGCTAGGGATGAACCTTTAGAACATGGAACAGAAGTTACAGTAGATGCAGCTCATATGAAAGGAATGGATGGCGCGAAAGCTAAAATTGATTCAGCCGAAGCAACGACTGTATATGTAGTTGATTACATACCGACTACCGGTGGAGAAGAAGTTAAAAATCATAAATGGGTAACAGAGAGTGAGTTATCACCGGCAAAATAATGTTTGAACGAAATGAATAGACTTAAACCATAAAAAAGAGCTTATCCCTAGAGGGATAAGCTCTTTTTACTGAGGTTATTTTGTGGTTTTATTAGCAGAAAAAAATCCAAAATTTAACCACAAAAGAAAATCGCTATTGATTATGCTAGTTCATGCTCGACGATTAATAGTGTCCAATGTTAACACATCCGACAAACCGCACATTAATCTACCTATTGTAATTTTCAGCTTCCTTGAAAACAATTAATGGGGTTGCATATAAAAAAATGTAATTAATTATATGATGAATTACAGTCTTATCGATTTTTGTGGTTGGGGTATTATAGGTATTTTGTCATTTCTGCACTCTTTCTGCATAATTTTGTAATGATAATGTAAATTTAGGTAAATGTGCATGTCATTTAATGGTGATAAAATAATAAAAAAGATCTAATCGGGGGAAAAATAGATAATGAAGAAAATCATAGCATCCGTTGTTGTGACGGGATTGTTACTATCAAATCCATTGGTCAGTGATGCTGCATTGGGCGATCGGACCTTAAAAAGTGGAATGACTCATACCGAAGTAAAACAATTACAAGAGGTTCTAAAGAAAAAAGAGTATTTTAAGAGTAAGAATACAACTACATATTTTGGGACCGTTACGAAAAGTGCAGTTGTAAAGTTCCAAAAAAGTAAAGGTTTAAAAGCTGATGGTATTGTAGGGCCGAATACATATAAAGCTTTGGGGGTAAAAAAGAAGAGCTCTAACGTAGCTAATGTAAATAAAACAAGCAATAAATCTACTGCGATAGTGAATGAAGCAAAGAAACATTTGAATGTACGGTATGTATGGGGTGGAACTACACCAAAAGGTTTTGATTGCAGCGGATTCCTAAAATACGTTTTCGATAAAGGTGCGGATGTCACTTTACCAAGAACGGTATCTGAAATTTATAAAAAGGGGACAAAGGTGTCCAAACCACAGGTTGGGGATCTAGTCTTTTATGAAACCTACAAACCTGGTGCCTCACATGCTGGTATTTATATTGGAGGTAATCAATTCATACACAGCTCCTCATCAAATGGTGTAAGCATTTCCTCCATGGATAATAGTTATTGGAAACAGAGATATTTAGGAGCGAAAAGAATGTAATAGAGATAGCGGCCAGTTCTTTTTTTAAAGAGCTGGCTTTTATTATTTTTATTGTTCTACTAATAGGTTACGATACCGAGAAGTCTATGATGTACTCTATCAAACAAAAATAAGGCTGCTAGTATAACCCCCACATGTACAGACCATGCATCAAAGTAACAAAGACCAAGTTCCTCCGAATGTTCAATGAGATTTATCTCTTTGTTTTTCATGGCAGGATGTATCCTTTAAGATGAAAAAAAAATAGACGAGTTGCCTCGTCTACTTTTTACTTATGAAACTGACGATTTATCCTGCTTCTTTTCAACAGTCGTTAACTCAGGACTTTCCCCCTCTTCTTTTCCTTCATCAGATACTAATTCCTTGGTTGCACTCTTGAATTCAGTTAAAGTACGTCCAAAGGCTTTACCGATTTCCGGCAGCTTTTTAGGTCCAAAAATAATCAAGGCAATGACAAGTATTAAAATTAAACCCGGTATACCTATACTTTGAAACATAATACTTCCCCCAAGTAATTAAATTTTGTAATTCCTTTTAGATCATTTTTAGAATAACTTCAGTAAAAAAATCATTTAAATCCATATTCTTATCAAGTTTTTTTAAGCCCTGATATTATTTTAATCACAGTGAAAATTTTTGATGATTCGGATCGCTACATAATTTTAAAATTGTACCTCTACTTATATTTGATACTCTTTCTAACTCTAATTCATTTATGTCTTTTTGTTTATCCACCATCGTCCAAAATTACTTCTTTTTTTTACCAAGATTCATTACCAATGAAGCTCCTTTTAATTAGTTTTAGCAGCGTTGGTTAATTTTTATTCAACAATGTTGAACCCATAGCGCTACCAAGATCGGGAATTATTTATGAGTCCAAACAAGATTAAGGCATCCCTTAAAATTTCACGAAAAATGCAGTAAAGTACATGATTAATAGTCCAATCGCGAAACCAGAAAGGTTTAACCATGAAACAGATACTTCATTATGTTTTCTATGATCTTCAATGAGCATTTTCGTTATTACATAAATTACTTGAAGAATTGCCCCTGCTCCAATACCAAGGAACAAAGCGCCCCAAATTGGTGAGAAGATGAATCCGCCAACCCAAGTACCTACAATGGCGGGTGCACCTGCGATAACTCCGAGTAAAAGAAAGTCTCTAAATCGAGGTGTGGCCTTTAATAAAGGAGCAGCGATTCCAATCCCTTCCGTAATGTTGTGAAGGGTAAACCCTATGATTAAAAAGGTTCCTAAAGCAACTTCACCTAGTGCAAAGGAAGAACCAATCGCCAAACCTTCTCCAAAGTTATGAAGTCCTATTCCGGTAGCCATCAACAAAGCCAAACCAAAAGGAGAATATCCTTTCTTTTCTTGCTTTCTTTGCTGATACTGATCAAAGCCAATCAATAATAAGAAGGTTAAGGAAGCTCCAATAATCACAACCATATTGCCCTGAAAGACAGAAGGTGCTTCTGCACCAATTTCAAATCCATCAGCCAGAGTCCCAACAAATAAGAATAAAAGGAGCCCAACGGTAAGGGCAAGGATCCCATTTATAGATTTTCGTGAGAAACGTTTCATAAAAGGATACCACAACAACCCCAATGTGATCGGGACAATTCCAACGTAAAATCCAATTAAGCCGTAATTAAGAAAGTTGCTCCAGGTGGTTTCTGGAGTGAGTGTGGCAGCTGCAACTTCACCTTCCGTGATAATCCCATTCTCTGTGATTAACTTAATGGTATGTGGATCACCTTCCACCCATGGGTAAGAGATGGTCAACTTTCCATCTTCAAATCGTTCAAGTTTTGCTTGAGGAGAGACATTGTAATTCCACACTGAATCATTGATCATCACTTGAGAAATCGTTAATGGTTTTGGCCCTGTATTGCTAACCGATAATTCAAAACCGGTTTTAGTTACCTTGATGCGTTCAATGTTCAAGACTTCAATCGGTGCTGCAGGGTCTTTTTCTACACCTGCTCCATTCTTTAGCACCCATCCTAGCACCCCTATAAGTAATACTAACGGAATTAAAACAGTAATTAGCCATTTGCTCTTCATATTATCCCTCCTTTTTACTCGACCTCAAAGAATCCCATCCAGCCTAACTCAGCAAATTCACTAACATGAGCATGAAACATATATGTTCCCTTATATGGAAAACGAACTTCAATAATTCCACGTTCTCCCTGACATTGCATGATGGTATCTGTGAACTGGGAGGGGTTATCGTTTCTCCCGGTTGGATAATACGTAAAGTAATTCGCATGTAAGTGAAACGAATTTAATAAGTCGAATTCTGTTAAATTACTTAGATAAATCCTTACGAGTTGATCTTTTTTGATTTTAATAGGGTGATTCATAAATGCGAAAGCATAGCCATTCACCGTATAAAACTCGTTTTCACCGTCTAAATCCAAATCATATCCATTCATAACCATGTTTAACTCTAATGCCGGTTCTCTTGGCTTCTTTGGATCAATAATAAAATTACCGTATAAGCCTTTATGAATATGGCGGGCTAGGGGGAGTACATGGCAATGGTAAATTTGTAATCCGTAAGGCTTCGCTTCAAATTCGTACGTGAATTTCTGTCCAGGATAAATGGAAGTTAAACCGTCCATCTCTGGAGGATGAATTCCGTGAAAGTGAATAGAGTGGGGATGGCTACCCTTATTAATAAAGTGAAACCGCAATAGGTCCCCCTCGGTACAACGAAAAGATGGTCCTGGAATTGTTCCGTTATACGTCCAGCCTGGAAATTTAATTCCTTTGGCAATTTCGATTTCCTTATCAATTGCCTCGACTTCATATTCCCGGAGTATTTGTCCGTTTGGAAGCTTGGTAACTTTTCCATAATCAAACTCAGTAAGGAGCCGTTCAGCCATTTTATAACCTGTTGTTATTGTTTTATCATTCATATTTTCATGATTGGAATGATTGCTCTTCTTGTTAGACGAACCATTGGATGCCTGAGCCATAGTTGGGATTTGTGCCATTTTATTTAAGTAATAAGATCCAGCTATTCCAAACGCACCAGCAGTCCCCATCTTTAAAATATCTCTGCGGGAAACCTTTTTCTCATCCGACATTACTTGACCTCCTTCCAAAAAGTTTCCTTAGGGAAACTTTTTGTTGTATAAGCTATACTTTAAGGTGTGTACAAGTTTTATGTCAACTCTTTTTTTAGGATATGTAATTAAAAATTTTTGCTCAGGAGGGGATATTCAACCGTAGTTTTGACTGGAGTGTTTTTTTCTATTGCACCTTAAAATAATCAACTAACAGGTGCTTCACTTCGAAAAGGTGAAATTTTCATGATTCGGTTACGATCTATTATCGAAAAGGCAGTATTTAAAAGGTTTAAAGATAAATGCTTATAAATATACCATTATTCTTCATTCTTTCTTCACATTTGACCAATAAAATTGATGTTGGTAGAGCCATTGGACATTAGCTTGTTGATAATGGGGAGTCAGAAGTGGAGAGATTTTGGTGATGATATTAAAGAAAATCATGTGCAGAGTACACGAATCCATCCTCTAAAAGGGGGGTCGGTACTTGAATCTTTTTGTTTAAGAAGATTGGGCATACTACTTACCAACTGGATTACATATCAGGCCAAAGAAGCAATTATAGTAAGTGGACATCAAAATGAGAAGATTATTTTCTCATGGTAAAGAGCCTGTTTTTCATTTTGAAAAGTTAGTTTTTTGCAGATAATAAAGACTGCATAATGGTTTTAATCACTAGATGGAATTTCTGGTGAAAATAAGGAGGTCATTTATTTTGAAAAAGTCATTCTATATTTTATTCTTTCTGCTGTTCGCTTTCTCTACTTCAGTATCTGCACATACCGGGTTAGAGAAGTCTTCTCCATCAAATGGAGACACGATAACAGAGGAAATTCAGGAAATCACAATGGAGTTTGAAACGGGATTGGAGACTGGCAGTTCCTTCACTTTACTTTTAGATGGTGAAAAGGAAATCCCGGTTTCAGACATTAAAGTGGATGGAAATAAATTGACCGGTGCATCTAATGAACCGTTAGAAAACGGAAAGTATACAGTGAAATGGAATATCATCGGGGAAGACGGACACATCATCGATGGGGAATATGGTTTTACTGTGGCGAAAGCGAATGCAAATAAGGAGAGTACCGAGTCCCCAACAAAATCGGATGAAGATAAATCTCAAACAATCGAAGAACCAGAAAAGGCATCAGAACAAGCACCAGCTGCAAGTGATGTGGAAGAAGAATCTCAATCGAATGCTAACTTCATGCCGATACTAGTCGGAATTTTACTTGTTGTAGCGATTTTCGTGACTGTCTGGTTGATGAGAAAAGGAAAAAAATGATCTACGCGTTATATCTTACTGAAACATTATTATATTTAAGTTTTTCTTTATTGATGGGAACGTTTATCATGCATTTGATACCATCAACCAAAAGGCCATCGATTCATATTCATAAAGGATGGCTTCAATTTTCCATAATAGGCATTATGCTGTTCTCTTTAATGCCAGTACTTTATTTAATCTTTATGCTATTTAATGACACGGGTATTTCTTTAAGAGTTCAAGATGTTTTTTTAAGCTTTAGAGTTGGGAAGGCGTGGATCATCACCTTCATCATTTCGGTTTTCTTTTACCTGTTCGTGACCTTCTTTCCTGTGTTAAAAAATAAGAGGTATTCGTTTATTTCTGTTATATTTCTCGTTTTACTCATTTTCACGATTGGGTGGGCCAGCCATCCTGCGTCTCTAAATGAGTCGACAGGTTTTATTTATCATTCGATTCACTTTACAGCGGTGAGTGTATGGGTAGGAACACTGTTAATTGTCAGCTGGTTTTCAAAAAATCAGGAGAATTGGTTAGCGTTCTTAAAATGGTTTACACCAACAGCCATCATTTGTCTTGGGCTGACAATCCTATCAGGATTTCTGATTATGTCTCTTATCGTGGATGCCAAAGATTATGCAAACTCTTGGATGCTGAACTATGGACAGGCTTTATTAATTAAGCATGTAATCATCGTACCAATCTTGATATTTGCTTACATTAATGGTTTTTGGATAAAAAAACACCTTCAAAAAGGATCAAACTTTAATCCAAAGCCCTGGACAAAGGCAGAGAGCATTTTGTTATTGCTGATTTTTACAGCCACAGCCGTTCTAGGGCAGCAAGAGCCACCGAAAGAGATTGAAACGACGGTGAATGGTAGTGGAGTTTCTCCTTTGTTTCAGTATATCTATGGTGGAACACTACCACCGTCGTTGCCAGTTCAATTTGAGCTTAATTTCATGAACATATCCTTGTTTGGTATCTCGGCCATTTTCTTCATCCTTGTTTTATGGTCATATATCAAAAAGGTTCCTGCCGCGTCTTTATTTTTGAGTTTATTTCTTGTTATCTCCATATACTTGTCGCTCATGTTCAGTATTCAATAAGAATAAGTATGGGGAGATCACACATTTTCCATAAAGCCCAATTAGCCGGGGGAATTGTTACTACGGTCTTAAAACCAAGTTAAGGTTTTAAGACCGTTTTTTGATGAACAAATGGACCTTTAAAACCTCGTTAAAATATATTGATTCTCCAAGCTTGCTATAACACAGCATCAAAACAAAGATATCATCAATATTCGTTACGAAAAAATGCTTCAATTGCTGAAAAAATTTTCCCTAACTTTAATCAACTCCATGTTTTCAAATGTAGGTGAGTTATATCGTTTGATACGGGAGTAATGGCATTCGGATCGTTTAATAAAGGCTTCCCATTTGGGAAGCCTTTATTGATCTTTATTCCTTTACCCGTATTAGGCGTAAACTGTTTAATGTTACTATTAAGGTTGCTCCCATATCAGCAAATATTGCTATCCATAGTGTTAACCAACCAGGCATAACTAACAGCAATGCTAGTAATTTAATTGCTAAAGAAAAGGTAATATTTTGCTTGATAATCGTTAAAGCTTTACGGCTTAATTTAATGGTATATGGCAATTTGCTTAAGTCATCAGACATTAATGCGATATCAGCAGTTTCTAATGCTGTATCAGTTCCAGCACCACCCATCGCCACACCAACCGAAGATGCCGCAAGTGCTGGTGCATCATTGACACCATCCCCAACCATTGCTACACTTTGATGTTTACCACGAAGTTCTTTAATGAAATTCAGCTTATCTTCCGGTAGTAGATCAGCTTTAATATCAGAAACACCAACTTGTTTTCCAATTGCTGCTGCGGTTCTTTGGTTATCACCAGTTAGCATCACCGTTTCAATTCCCATACGATTCAATTTACTGATGACTTCTTTTGATGATTCTCTCATTTCATCTGCTACGGCAATTAGAGATAGAATTTCTTTTTCCGTTCCTAACACCATTACGGTTTTTCCTTCGGTTTGCATACGCGTAATTTTTTCTTTGATTGTACTTTCAATTGATTGATGCAATTCTTCAAAAAGATTTGGACTTCCTACATAATACATCTCATTATTTACTTTTGCTTTTACGCCTTTACCTGTAATGGATTGGAACTCTTCAACCGACACTCCATTAAAATTCAATCCTTTTTCTTCTGCTTTTCTCATAATCGCTGAAGCAAGTGGATGCTGTGATCCCTTTTCAATGGCTGCTGTAACGGTAAGCAATTCATTTTCATTTCCACCATAAGTCACGATGTCTGTTACAGCTGGAATCCCTTTTGTTAATGTTCCTGTTTTATCAAAAGCAATGGCTTTTAGGGCTCCTGCTTCTTCTAAATGGATACCGCCTTTAATTAATACACCATTTTTAGCAGCATTTCCTATTGCCGTAACGACTGCAACTGGAGTTGAAACAACTAATGCACACGGACATCCAACCACTAATACGGCTAAACCTTGGTAAATCCATTCACTCCAGTCCCCACCGAATAATGGGGGTACAACCGCAATCAAAAACGCCAAAATAACAATAGCTGGTGTATAGTATTTCGCGAATTTATCAACGAACGCTTGAGAAGGTGCCCGTTCTGCTTGAGCTTCTTCCACCAAATGAATGATTTTTGAAATAGTCGTATCTTCTACCCGTTTTGTTACTTTAACCTCTAATAATCCTTCTTCATTCAATGTTCCTGCGAAGACCTCATCATCAATTGTTTTGGTTACAGGAACACTCTCTCCCGTAATCGCAGCCTGATTTAATGTGGATGTACCTTTAACAACTAATCCATCCATCGCTAATTTTTGACCAGGTTTTACTATCATAATATCGTCGACTTGAATATCTTCAACGTGAATCATCATCTCTTCATTTCCACGACGGATTAATGCTTCCTTTGGAGCAATATCCATCAATGATTCAATAGATTGACGAGCTTTATCCATTGAATAACGCTCTAATGCTTCACTGATGGCAAAGAGGATGACAACTGTTGCTCCTTCTCCCCATTCACCAATCACCGCAGCACCTAAAACGGCAATGGTCATTAACGTATTCATATCGAACTTAAATCTGCTTAGATTTTTTAGACCTGTAATAAATAACGAATACCCTCCAATTAAAATGGATGCTGCATAACCAATCGTCGGAAGAATATGCTCTTCCCCGTATTGATTACCAAGAAACCAACTAACCACTAGCAATATTGCCGAAATATAGACTTTAATATTTTCTTTTTGCTTCCAAAAAGGTTCACGTTCTACCTTTTGATCTTTCTCGTCTCGAACTTTTAAATTTTCAAATGATCCTGCTTTTTCTAATTCCTCAATCGTTGTATTCCCTTGAACATAAATTTTAGATGCTCCAAAGTTTACTTTAGCATCTTGAACACCTGGTAATTGTTTAACGTTGTTTTCAAAGATACCTGCACAATTTGTACAAGTGAATCCTTGAACACGATAGGTTTTCTTTTCTTCTTCAGATAATTTTGCTTGCTGATCAGACATTGACTTTCACCTCATTCTTATGTGCTAAGGCAATCACAATTAACTGTTTGATATGTTCATCATCCAGAGAATAAAACGCGAGCTTTCCTTCTTTGCGGTATTTCACGATCCCTTGCTTATGCAGGGTCCGCAAGTGGTGGGATGCGGTTGCGACAGTAGAACCAATGATATTGGCGATGTCACATACACAAAGCTCTCCATCCTGGCATAAAGAATAGGAAATTTTTGATCTGTTTTCATCTGCAAGAGCCTTAAATAATTGGGCAACACTAGAAAGGTCCTCTTTTTCCAGTTCCCCCTGTATGCGATTGACCTTTTCTTCGTCATAGCAATATATTTCACAGGTATCTTTCTTACTCATACAACCACACCTCATTCAAATGTTTATTTGATTATATTATACCCAATTCCTTTTATTATTCAAACATTTATTTGAATGAAGTAAATATTTCTCTAAAGACACAAAAAGGCTGCCTTTTCTTTGCATGTTTAACTGTTAACATGTCATTACAAGTTTTCTTACCAAAAAGTAAAACCCATTAATAAATAGGGGGGGGATTAATCACAGTATCAATATTCTTAAAGAGAGCTTTCCCGCCGCTTAGTTTAGTTTAATTAAATATTAAATAAGACTGCTTAAAAGAGAGACCAGATATTCAACTAACACTTCTACAAAGCCCACTTGTTTGGCGATATCTTGTAGGATTACTGGAGATGATAAGTATAGTAGTTCTTGTGCGAAAAGATTCAGTTCATTTGAAATGATACGATTCAAAACGCCATCCTTTCTCGTAAACTTCTTACGATAAGCATAGCGTTTTTTCATTTTGAGGGTATGATTTTAACTTCGCTTGATGGGCATGGGGTAGGGACTGTCATGGGAATATTGTAAACAAATGTACATTAAACTAAATGGGAGGTATTTCAAAAATTTTTCATAAATACATTATTTCTTTTATGAACATACTAAAAGCAATTAAATTTTAGGTGGTTAAACGAACAATGTACATTTCTTTGCAGGAGGTTCTCGAGAAGAATATTATCAATATAAAAATGAATTTTAACAATACTTCTGATCTAATTATTAGAGAAGTCGAGATTGGTGCCAAAACGGAAACATTTGTACATTATGAATAATGATTTACTTTGAGGGCATTATATGATTGTTAAGTTTTCATTCTAACAATGTGAATAGGAGGATATTTATGGCTCATAATCAAGAACATCATCACTCTCATAAAACTGGTGAAAACGTAATGGAAACAGGTCATTATATTGATTCAGATGGGGATCATGTTGAATTAAAGGCAGGACAAAAATTTCCTAATTGCCCTTCTTCAGGACAATCTACAAGTTGGAAACATGAACAATAGAAAATGGTTTTATATAAAAAAACAGCTTACGGTTAGGTGAGGGCACTATAGGGACATGTTTTCATATGAATCGTGCAAGGCTAAGAGGGGGGGCTTAATTGGTCCTCTCTTAGCCCTGGCTGAAATAATTAGAATATATATCTTATGTCAATAACACTTCCGTTGTCCCTTTTATTCAATCTTCTTACTCTACCCAGTGGAATGAAATCCTGCGAATCGTAAGAAATACTTAATTAACTGAGGGATTTCCAAAAAGAAAAAGAGTTGCTTTAGCAACTCCATTGCCCCTTCGAAATTCTTATGTCTATCAACCACTATTAAACACAATAGCATCTTATAATTGAACAAGAAAATCAACATAATTCTTTAACAAGACTTTTTATATAAAAAGGAGATGTTTCTATGAGAAACATCTCGGAAATATCTATTCTTTAAATTTTAACAATCTTAATGCATTTAAAATAACAATGAGAGCAGCACCTGTATCACTTAATACTGCCATCCAGAGTGTAAGCCAACCAGGAAAGATTAGGGCCAATGCAATTACTTTAACTATTATGGAGAACCAGATATTTTGTTTGATAATAGTTAAAGCCTTTCTGCTTAACTTTATTGTATGAGGAAGTTTATCTAGATTATCAGCCATCAATACAATATCTGCTGTCTCCATTGCGGTGTCAGTACCTGCCCCGCCCATCGCAATGCCTAAATCAGCCGTTGCAAGTCCAGGTGCATCATTGATTCCGTCCCCTACCATTGCTACCTTATGACCCTCGTCTTGTAATTTCTTTATGGCAGTTACTTTATCCTCAGGCAATAATTCAGCAAAATAACGGTTTATATTACCTTCAGAAGCAATCATTTTAGCCGTACCTTCATTATCCCCAGTCAACATTACCGTTTGGTTTATTCCACTTTGTTTTAATCCCTCTAAAGCCGAAACCGTTGTTTCTCTTAAAGTATCAGAAACAGCAATTAACCCGATTATTTGCTGTTGTGTTCCTATAATAACTACGGTTTTTCCTTTATTTTGCATTTCCAAAACATCGTGCTTTACATCATCTACAGATACATTGATTTCTTCAAATAGTTTAAGATTACCGGCATAAAAAACAGTGTCTTCAATAGTTGCTTGAACACCCTTGCCAACAATACTCTTGAATAATTCACCCTTTTTAGAGTGAATGCCTTTTTCGTTTGTATATCGTACAATTGCCTTGGCTATAGGATGTGTGGAGTAATCTTCTAGTGTCAAAGCGATCGATAGTAATTCCTCTTCAGAACCGTTGAACGTCTTGATTTCAGATACTTTGGGCTTTCCCTCAGTCAAAGTGCCCGTTTTATCAAAGGCGATGGCGGTGATGGCCCCTGCTTTTTCTAAAAACGTTCCCCCTTTAATTAAGACTCCGTGCTTCGCCGCGTTTCCAATGGCTGATACGATTGCGACAGGAGTGGAAATTACTAAGGCGCAAGGACACGCTACAACCAATAGCTCAAGCCCTTTATAAAACCATTCTCCCCAAGTGCCAAACCCAAGTAAAGGGGGAAACACCATAATGATCAATGCTAAAACGAATACTATAGGTGTATAAATACTTGCGAATTTATCTACAAAGGCTTCAGTTGGGGCTTTTTGTTCCTGAGCTTCCTCCACTAAGTGAATGATTTTTGATATGGTTGTATCTTCAACTAATTTCGTTACTTTTATCTCAAGGGAACCATTTTCATTTATAGTTCCTGCATATACGATATCCCCAATTTCCTTATCTACAGGAATGGACTCTCCTGTAATGGGAGCCTGATTGACGCTTGATTCTCCTTGAATGATTTCCCCGTCTAATGGAATTTTATCGCCTGGTTTGACAATGATCGTATCACCGATGGATATTTCTTCAACCGGCTTCTTGATTAACTCAGAACCAACTTTGACCCAAGCTTCAGGAGGTGCTAATTCCATAAGGTTACGAATGGAGTTTCTTGTCCGCTCAATGGATTTTGTTTGCAGCAAGTTTCCAATCGCAAATAGCCATACTACGGTAGCCCCTTCTAGCCATTCACCAATGAGAGCTGCCCCAATTGCCGCAACAGACATTAGAACATTCATATCTAATGAACGACTTTTAATGGCATAGAATGCACTTCGAGCAGGCTTATAACCACTTATCACCATTGCAATGGCATACAATATTGTGCTCATCAAAGTAGAAACACCATTAAAAGAACCAATAAAACCGAGGGCAATAAATACACCAGACATTATGATTAAGCCATTTTCGTTTTTGTTTTTTGTAGGTTGTACCGGTATATTTCTCGATTGTAAGGAAGCTTTATAACCAATTTTAGAAACCTCAGAAATAATATCTTCGACACTATTGGAATGGTCAATTTTCATTTTACCAGTCGAGAAATTAACAATGACATTATTAACGGATGGATGGGTATTCAAGTGATTTTCAATGCTCTTAGCACAACTACTACAATCCATGCCTTCAATTGCGAACGTTTTTACATTCCCTGTTTGATTTAAGGGCTCAACAGAATATCCAAGCTTTTTGATTTCACGCTCGATCGGGATAAAGGCATCAAGGTTGCTTGCAGCTACCTGCATTTTTGCTGTGTTGTAATTGACTTTTACTTCTTCAATATCTTTTAAAGCGCTTAATCCTTTTTCAATGGTTTTTGCACAAGCAGGACAATCCATTCCTTGAACTCTGTATGCCATCTTCTCGCCAGAAGGAAGTGGATTTAAGAATGTCTCTATTGTCTGATGTTCATTACTACTGCAACAGCTTGTTTTCACTGGATTTTTATCTTCATTCGTCATTGTTTCACTGCAACAACTACTATTAGTTTCTGGTGTATGTTCAATCGTTTGGAGAATGCTGCAACAGTCTCCTTTTTCTAGGTCATTCCCTGTTTCCTTGGATGTTTCACTGCTGCAACAACTAGTTTTCCCTTGAATTAAAACAGGTATTGACTTAAAGGTATTTACTGAATCGTTGTTACTGGCACAACAACTTGAGTCTTCTTTTTTTATATTTAAATTAACAGCAGGACTACAACAACTTTCCGTCTTATTTTCTGTATTTTTTGTATCGTTAGTTGAGTTACAGCATTTGTCAGCCATTTTATACACTCCTAATCTATTTGTCGCTCACAACATGAAACATCATTTTGGACATCTGCAAGAACGACATCGAACATCGTCAATAAATCTCGTATTTGTTGATTACGTAGACTATAGTAGCAGTATTTCCCTTCGTTCCTTCCTACAATAATTCCACAACCCTTTAAACACGCAAGGTGTTGTGAAATATTCGATTGATTCCCACTGACTTCTTCTACAATTTCAGAAACCGTTTTTTCTTGATTCTTTATACTTTCGAGAATATGAATCCTTGTTTTATTAGAAAATCCGTGAATCATTTTTACCTTAAGGTCTATATCAAGATTCTGCATAATTACCTCCTAACACATATTAGACAGGACTAATGTGTTTTGTTATCATCATATTAGCAACGGTTAATATATGTGTCAATCTGAACAAATAAAATATTTATAAGGAGTCTGTGGGATGGCAAAAAAAGTTTCTTTATTATTTTTACTTCTCTTTACCTTATTCTCAAGTCAAGCACTGGCGCATACTGGTTTGAAGGACTCGACACCTAAAGATGGTGAAGTACTAACGAAGCCAATACAGGAACTGACTCTCATTTTTCAAACAAAAGTGGAACAGACAAGTAAGGTTAATGTTTTAAATTCAAAGGGAGAACCTGTTAATCTTGGAAATTTTGTAATTGAAGGTAATGAAATGTGGGCCACTTTCCTCCAGCCCTTAGAGAATGGGAATTATAAAGTGGATTGGGAGATCATTGGCGCGGATGGACATCCAATTGAAGGAGAATTTGCTTTCTCAGTGAAGGTCCCTGGTGATGAATCCTCAAATGATAACCAGGAGGAATCGGTACAAGAGGATCCTGTAAAAACTGAAGAGAGTAAGGAAACTACAAATACACCACCTGAACAGAAGGTAAAAGTTAAACAAAGTAACATTCCTTCTTACGTTATTCCGTCCATTGTTGGTGTTTTATTTGTACTGGCAGTAGGGAGTTTCCTATGGCTCGTGAGGAGGAAAAAATAGTATATGCTTACCTTGGGAATGATTAGTGAACCAATACTATATCTTTGTTTCTCCTTGCTTATAGGCAGTTTTGTTCTACGTCTTGTACCAAGTGCCTATCGTCCAGATATTAACGTACCTAAAGGTGTGTTAATGATTGCAACAGCAGGTATAGCCATTTTTTCGTTTATCCCTGTTTTGCAACTGATTTTGGTTCTACATCAGGATGTTGGATTAGGACAAACCTTTCAATCTGTCCTCTTTACTTTTGAGGTGGGAAAAGCATGGATTTTCACCTATATCCTTACGAATATATTATTTGTTTATATCGTTTGGTTTGATTATCGAAAGAAACTTTTATATACATACATAGGTATCGTTTTTACTTTTGTATTAATTCTTGCATTAGGTTGGTCCAGTCATGCCAGTTCCATAGAACAATGGAAAGGATTCCTTGCACATACAGCTCATTTTCTTGCTGTTACACTTTGGGTCGGGATATTAATTATAGTTAGTTGGTTTTCAAAAAATCATTTAAATTGGTTAAACTTCTTAAAATGGTTTACACCGGTAGCGATAATTTGTTTTCTTATAACGGCTATATCGGGACTATTCTTAATGAGCATCGTGATTGATTTTAATGATTATGCAAATGCTTGGATCCTTCCTTATGGACAAGCACTTTTAATTAAACATTTGCTAATCATTCCATTGTTGGCGTATGCCTTTATAAATAGTATTCTGATGAGAAAAAGGTTAAGAAAAAATGAAAGCTTTAACCCAATCCCTTGGACAAAATCCGAAAGTGTAATCGTATTCTTGATTTTTTCAGTAACGGCAGTATTAGGGCAACAATCTCCCCCGCATGATGTTGAAACGACAGTAGCATCTTCTGGAGTTTCTCGATTGTTTGACCTTTTCTATCAAGGAATCATAACGCGCGATTTGGAAATTGTCCTAAATATAGGAATTGATAGTGGGATGTTATTGATAGCCGGATTAATTTTTTTAGGGTTAACCGTAATGTCATACATAAAAAGGGCTCCTATTCTTT
Source organism: Peribacillus sp. 05N428 (assembly GCF_056397085.1). Taxonomy (NCBI): domain Bacteria; kingdom Bacillati; phylum Bacillota; class Bacilli; order Caryophanales; family Bacillaceae; genus Peribacillus; species Peribacillus sp. 05N428. Next base: position 154,878 of record NZ_JBFTMS010000010.1, read on the forward strand.
TGAGTTTCACGATGAGCGTACTATGCGTCGTAACTAGTTATTTAACTTTAATGGTTAGCATACAATAAAGTTTGAAAATCATTAATTAAAATACATATATGAGGTGAAATGAGATGAAAAGTAAAAATTCTAGTTTTAAAATTGCAGTTATACTCACTACTGTTATTTTGGCAATAATAGCTGCACTTGTTGTTATTAATAATTTGAAATCAGAAACAACCAATGAATCTCCCACAGGAAAAAAACCTCCTATTGAAGGACAGCCGACTATAGGAAAAGCAGATGCCACTATATCCGTTGTAGAATTTGGTGATTTCAAATGTCCATCTTGTAAGGCATGGGGAGAAACGGTTTTCCCTAAGTTAGTTGAAGATTATGTTGATACTGGAAAAGTGAAATTTTCTTATATAAATACACTATTTCACGGAGAGGAATCACAGTTAGGTGCAGTCGCAGCTGAATCAGTTTTTAAAAACTCTCCAGATTCGTATTGGGATTTTCACAAAGGTTTATTTAAGGAACAGCCAAGTCAAAATCATGATGGATTATGGATAACGCAAGAGAAAATACTTGAAGTAGCTGATGGTATACCTGGCATTGATGCAGATAAATTGAAGTCAGATATTGAACAGGAATCAGTGATGGAAGAAGTAAATAAGGATACAGAATTAGTGGAAGAGTTTAAAATAGAACAAACTCCTTCAATAGTGGTGAATGGTACTTTGCTAAAAGATCCTTTTGATTATGAAAAAATAAAAAGCCTTATTGAGCAAGAGCTAGAAGGTAATGAATAATGAAGGAAGATATGGCGGGATTCAATAGACAATTTTTTCTCTATTTAGCATGGCTTGTTTCAACAGTGGCTACGCTAGGGAGTCTTTATTTTAGTGAAATCCGGGGTTTTATTCCATGTGAACTATGTTGGTTCCAACGCATATTAATGTATCCTTTAGCTTTAATACTTGGAATTGGCACCTTTCAAAATGACTCATCAGTAAAGAAGTTTGTATTGCCTATGGCGATTATTGGGTGGTTTATTTCTTTTTACCATTACTTGATACAAAAAGTTCCGAGTTTTGCAGGAATAAAGCCTTGTGTTAACGGTGTGCCATGTAATGCCCAATATATTAACTGGTTTGGCTTTGTAACCATCCCATTTTTAGCCTTAACGGCCTTTACTTTGATTATTGTTTGTATGGTTCTCGTGAAAAAGCAAAATATTAAAAAAAATCTTTAATATTGCCGGTGGAAATGTCAGTAATGAAGCAGGGGATGAATTGAGTTAATTTCAAAGATAATTTCCTTTATTTTGTTTAAACGTACTTGAAGCTGCTTAGCCCATTTTCTAAATGTACAGAGTTTGGCTTTGTCCTAATGGCTTTAGCTAGAAAACTATGTTTTACTTTTAGATCAAAGGTTCCTCCTGAATAAACATATTAGTTGTATATAAAAATCCATTTTTGTAATCAAATGATTCAAAAATGGATTCTTTTTTTTGATTTAGTATACACTTTTAAATAATAGTTTGATTATCTAATGCCCTTCTTCGAGAACCCGTTAGTTTAAGTACAGCGGTATAACTAATGTGAAACGTTAATAGAACGGACACATCTACTAAGAAAAACGGTCAGCCCCTTTTGATATAATAAGTGATATAAGAATTAATTTATAAATGTAGCGGAGATGATGAATTGACTTTGCCGGTTTTGATTTTGACAATTATCTTAAGTTTGTTAAAAATATTGGTTTCCTGTCTTCCAACCGATGCAGTTAATTGGATTATCAGCAAATTTAAAATACACGCAGAAATTAGTGGCGGGAATGCGATCGTAACCTTTGACGGAAAACGTTTAGAAGGTGAAGAAAAAATTCAAGTTATTAATTATTTTAATAAAGCTAGGTTTTTGAAGAAAAATCATATATTCCCAGGGAACGAGCAATTGTTTTTACATCCAGAGAACAGCGGGACTCCATTGGTCATTGATACTAAAAGAGGCAAAAAGGATGTTAGGTTATTTGTATATATTTACAGCGACCGTGTGGATGTAGTTAAACAGTACAGGAAGAAGCTCATTTCTTATAGTCTGTTTTCCGATAGCCTCCAAGAACGTTCCATGCCATTAATAAGAAATTTAGTTTAATAGAACATTAAAAAGACGGTCCTTAAAAGACCGTCTTTGAGTTTGCAAACAAAAGGGTTCTAACTAAAATTTAAAACAAAGTTGATTGGAACGGAAGATGCGAGACTCCTGCGGGAAAAGCGAGTCCAAGGGAGACCCCGCAGGCGCAAAGGCACCGAGGAGGCTCCTGACCGCCCGCGGAAAGCGAGTGCCTGGAGTGGAAATTAACGGTTAAATTGTCTACAGCTGAGACGCGCCTTTAAAAGACCGTCTTTTTAAAAGACTTTTATTATATAATCCCATTTCAATTGGGAATTTTTTCATAATAAAAAATTCTAGTACACAAACTGACATCTTAATTTTAGTGTCTTTTGAATAATAATAATTAAAAGTGTTTTTAAGCAGGAGGGAATTGCTGCAAGAGGGTCGTTAATCGTGCATATGAAAAGTATTTTGAATAGTATTTAAGGTAAAAAAAAGCAGGTATCTATTGCGATGCCTGCTTTTTTATGCTTTCCATTGTTTTTCAACTTGATGAAGGGCTTGTTGTAAAATTACTTCATGATCAGTACCCGGTTTAGTTAGGACGTTAGTTTGATAAGATTTTCCTTGGAAATCAACTGTTACTGTAACTTTTACCATTATGCATCTTTCCTTTCCTGATTCAGAATTAAATGAGGTGGTTGTACCTATTTCTTTTATACCCGTGGCAGAAGGATAATCAAACATTTCAAAAGCAGTAAAATCGAGAAAGTTAATATTCAAAATTATCTGATATTTTTCAGGAGGTGTCAACACTTTTTTTTTTGACCTACTCTATTTTCCGGTTAAATAAAAAACGACCTGGCTTAAATACATGACAGCCAGGTCGTTTTTATTATACGAACTATATTTATATTTTAGTTAAAATAATACCGATTAATGCCGCTAGAACACCGGCAATTTGATAGGTTTTTAGTTTTTCCTTGAATATATAACATCCAGCGAATACGACAACCAAACAGTTCAGGCTGACGACAGGGAAAATGATGCTTGCGATGCCGGTGTTCAACGCAAAGAAATAACATCCATAGCCTATCATGCTTAAAAAGCCTACTAAGGAACCGATTTTGACTTCCTTTAGCTTGATTTTTTCTTTTTTAAAGGCTAGAGCCGAAAGAAGATAAAGCATTCCGCCTCCATACATTGATACAAGGATATCAAGGGAGTTTAAATGAAGACGTGTTGATGTCGTCATAAGAATGCCGAGCACACCAAAAGATAAGATGGAGAGTAATGTGTGCATCATCCATGGGACATATTGATGATTACCTTTTGCATTAGGTGTATATTGGATGACTAATGTAGCGATAAACATGCAGGCGATTCCACTCCACTGCAAGGAAGAAATATGTTCGTGAAAAATTAAAGCTGCACAGAGAATGGGGAATATGGCATTCGCTGCGATTAATGGAGATGTCAAGCTTGCCGGACCCTTTTCAAAGGCGCTTGCCATCTGGATGTTACCATTGGCGTTCAGTACACCAATTGCTGCACCAAGCATGATGGACAGCCATTTCATCTGCAAACCATCCATTAATACTCCATAAACAATGGACAAAATAAATGCTGAAAAATAAAAGAAAAATTGGATATGTATCTTGGAATACCCTTTTCCGCTGCTCCATTTAAAAATGCTGTTATTGATTCCGAAGCATAAACTCGTGATGAGTGCTGCAAAAATCCACATTGACTTAATCTCTTCCTTCGTGTAGGATAAACTTCTTCTACATTTTAAGCTGAATGCCATCAAGAATCAAACCAAATTTAAAATGTATGATTGACAGATTAGATTATTTTTTCTATATTTACTATGACAATTTTAAAATATTTCCCGATATACGGGAGAGGTTCATAGCATCACCCTCTTAAAAAAACTATGGCTTTGATATTTTTCGCGAATCAACCATATCTTTGAGGAGATATGGTTTTTGTTATATAGAGGCCCATTTTATGAATCTCCCTGAAATGTGGGATTAGGAGGACTTTTCATGTCTGGAAGAAAAGAAGAAGAATTAAAAAAAGATATCACACTGCTTGGGAATCAAGGAACAAAATATACATTCGACTATGCTCCTGAAATCCTTGAATCATTCGATAACAAGCATCCGAACCGGGATTATTTCGTCAAATTCAATTGCCCGGAATTCACTAGTTTATGTCCGATCACGGGCCAGCCGGACTTTGCTACCATTTACATCAGCTATATTCCCAGTGTGAAAATGGTGGAAAGCAAGTCTTTGAAACTTTATTTATTCAGCTTCCGCAATCATGGTGATTTCCATGAAGACTGCATGAACATCATCATGAATGATTTAATCGAATTGATGGACCCTAAATATATTGAAGTATGGGGCAAGTTTACACCAAGGGGCGGAATTTCCATCGACCCTTACACGAATTATGGGAAACCAGGTACGAAGTATGAGGAAATGGCGAATTACCGCTTGATGAATCATGACTTATACCCGGAAACCGTGGATAATCGCTAAAGAATGGAGAGACAATGGGCATATGCCCGTTGTCTTTTTTTTAGTTATAGCTAATTTCGATCAGTGGTTCTGTCATTCTGTCCTTTTTAAAAGTACAAATGTCCTCCTATAATGGAATTTCCACTTGATTGTTTCGAGAAAAAGCGTAATAATAGGGAGAGTTAATTTTGACAGAATATTTACGAAAATAGGGGATGTCGAGATGAAAGTTGCAAAGTTTGGTGGAAGTTCACTTGCGTCAGGTGAACAGTTGAGGAAGGTATTCGAAATTGTTGTTTCTGATCCAGAGAGGAAGATTGTGGTCGTTTCCGCTCCAGGAAAACGCAATTCCGATGATATAAAGGTAACGGATTTATTGATTGAAGCTGCGGAACAGCAGCTGCGCGGGGATAACGGAGAGCATTTGATAGAAGATGTTGTATCCCGCTATGCGAGCATTGCTGCAGAGTTGGATATATCCGAGAGTGTCATCACAGGGATTCATGAAAATTTAATGGCACTGCTGCATGCAGATCAATCTAACCCGAAGCGCTATCTGGATGCCTTGAAGGCCGGTGGCGAGGATAATAATGCGAAGCTGGTCGCAGGTTATTTCCAAAGCCTTGGAGTGGAGGCGCAGTATATCAATCCGAAGAAGGCAGGCTTGATCGTAACGGATGAAGGTGGATTTACCAGGGTGCTGCCAGAGTCTTATGATCGGTTATATGCTCTGCGTGATGAGCCAGGAATCGTTGTATTTCCAGGATTCTTCGGATATACGTTAGATGGTGATGTGTTAACCTTCTCAAGAAGCGGTTCCGATATTACGGGTTCGATTCTTGCTAATGGGGTCAAGGCTGATTTGTATGAGAACTTTACGGACGTGGATGCCGTTTATGCGGTGAATCCAAATGTGGTTTCCAATCCGAAGGGAATCCGGGAACTAACCTATCGTGAGATGCGTGAGCTTTCTTATGCAGGTTTCTCGGTATTTCATGATGAGGCGCTGATTCCTGCATTCCGTGCGGGAATACCTGTCCATATCCAGAATACGAACAATCCGGCGGCACAAGGGACCCGCATTGTGAATACACGGGATAATACGAACGGGCCGGTTATTGGGATTGCGAGTGATAAAGGATTTTGCAGTATTTACATTAGCAAATATTTGATGAACCGGGAAGTTGGTTTTGGCCGGAAACTGCTGCACATCCTCGAGGATTATGGAGTTTCATATGAGCATATTCCATCAGGCATCGATGATGTGACGCTTATTCTTAGGCAGGACCAGATGAAAGGGGATGCCGAGAAGAAAATCATTTCCCGAATCAAGAAAGAGCTTCATGCCGATGAAGTGAATGTGGAGCATGATCTTGCCTTGATCATGGTTGTAGGGGAAGGAATGCGCCATAATGTCGGTACAACGGCAAGAGCGTCAAAAGCCTTGGCCGAAGCAAAGGTGAATATTGAGATGATCAACCAGGGCTCTTCGGAGGTAAGCATGATGTTCGGTGTGAAAGGGCACAACGAAGAGACGGCAATTCAGGCATTATATCACGAGTTCTTTTGAGTATGAGCGTTTAGGGACCTCCTTTTAGAAGGGGGTTTTTTGCGATTAATCTTTTAATCACTAAACATACCTTTTTATCTGGTTCTTTATGGTAGTGGCAATGACTGTGTGGGGATAATCATTACAAGCTAACAGACGCGCTGCAGGGTTCAGTGCGTCTGTTTTAATTTAATACCCATATGACAAGTGGCAAATGCAATTGGAGGAGATCGGAGTTGACGCTCTTGAAGCGGATAAAAAGGGGGGTCCAACCTCATACATATCTTACACCAAATTATAAATGATCTTGCTGAATAAAATCATGTTTAGAAAGCATCCTTATCACCTAGTTAAATACTTCTATATAATACAAAAAAAGAATGTAGGAATAAGTTCTATCTATATGTGATTGGAGTGTAAGGCACGAGGCTCCTGCGGGAAAAGCGCGTCTAGAGACGAAAGCGAGTGCCTGGAGGGGAAATCAACGTTCAAATTGTAAAAGCATAAAAAAACTGTAGAAAACCCGGTTTTCATCGAGTTGATCTGACCCAATAAAGTTAGACATATAATTTAAGCAGCTTCTAAGACCTGAGTTCGGTATTCTATCGGACTCAGGTCTTTTAATTTTACCTTCATTCGTTTGTGGTTATAGTAATGAATATAATCATCTAATTCCTTTTC
>NZ_JBFTMS010000011.1:0-158856 GCF_056397085.1 Peribacillus sp. 05N428
GCGGCTCTTCCTATCGTAGGCGAATCAGGCCTTGAAGTGGATCGCGGCAAAGCAACCGTCAATGAGTATTTGCAATCCAAATCCCATAATGACGTATTCGTTGTCGGCGACAGTGCCGTTGCGTTCCCTCCAGAAGGCGGCCGTCCATACGCTCCTACTGCACAAAATGCTTGGCAAATGGGTGAGCTTGTTGGATACAACCTATATGCAGCCTTTGAAGGCAAGAAACTTGAAGTATTCTCACCTGTAAACTCAGGTACACTTGCGAGCCTAGGCCGTAAGGATGCGGTGGCAACCGTTGGGGCCAATAACACGTCCCTTAAAGGCCTGCCGGCTACATTGATGAAAGAAGCAAGTAATGTTCGCTACCTATCACACATCAAAGCCCTATTCAGCCTGGCTTATTAATTCTAAGATAAAGCACAATAAAAGAGGACCATTCATCTTTTGATGAATGGTCCTCTTTTGAAATCAAATCTTTACTTGGTTGATGCTGAATCTAAGTGAAAATCCCTCAGGTAATTTAGCCTTTGTCAAAATCCTGGTTTCTTTCAAGCGTATATCATTATAAGAGGAGACTTCCATCAATTCTTCATCCATATAAGCAGGATGGGTCATTATCTCCACACTCTCCCCATCCATTATCCTCCCTTTCAAGTTTTGAAAGTAATCTTCAACCACCATTTCTCCATAAAAATCATCCAGGAATACATCTGTAACGGTTTGAATCCCTGCAAGGTGCCTTCCGGCATTACGCACTGGCAATCCATATTTATCTGACAGCTTTTTAATAACCGGTAGAAATGCTTTGATCCCGTGTACATGATGATGGCTGTCGAAATGAGTCGGGAATAGGCCAAATTCCAAGAATCTTTCGATTTGTGCTGACCACTCCCTCTCCAATTCGCTCAAGGAAATGCCGGCAGGATCCCCATATACCGTACCTTGCTTCTTAAAGAAACCAGATTCGTCAACCAAACTCGGAACATCACTCAACAAAGGTTTCCCCCATGTCAGGACTAAGTGAATACCTACCTTCAACGATGGTGTTTTCTTGGCGATTTCAATCGCATGCTCCGTTGCTTTCGCATTCATCATGATCGTTGCCGAATTGACAATTCCATATTTGTGGCTATCCAAAATCCCATAATTCACCGCTTTAGTTAACCCGAAATCATCTGCATTTACAAGGACTTCTATCATGATAAATTATCCTGCAACTCCTTTTTTTCAAAAAACTGCGGCAAATAATCTTTATGTGCCTCCAGCATTTCATCCAAGATAAGTTTTGCAACCCGGTCGCTTGGAACGAGTGGATTGATCGTCATGGCAAGTAACGCAGTATCATAGTCCCCCGAAATTGCAGCTTCGATGGCTACCCTTTCAAAGGATTTGATTTGCTGAATTAATCCGCGGACAGCGACAGGAAGCTCTCCTACATTGATTGGTTTAGGACCATCCTTAGTTATCACGCAACTGGTTTCAATCGCCGATCCGTACGGGATGCCTTCAATCGCACCATGGTTGACCGTATTCACCGCTTGAATATCTCGCTTATCCGTATGCATCGAGCAAATCAACCGCACAGCCGCATCACTGTAGTAGGCACCTCCGCGCTCTTCAAGCTGCGGCGGCTTGATAGCCAGATCCTGGTCTTTGTATAGCTCGAATAAGCCTGCTTCAAGTCTTTGAACGACCTCTGCACGTGTTTCCCCTTTTTCCGCATCCTTCAATTCTTGGGCCAGCACATCACCCGTTTTATAATAGTAGTTGTGGTATGGACACGGAAACAGGTTCAACGCTCTAAGGAATTCCGGCTCCCAGCCCATTGCATGGATATTCTTCATCGTGACAGCTTTAGCTGGATCCGTAATCAACTGGATGATTTGATCTTTGACACTCTCGCCATCAACGAATACATCCAAGCCGTAAACCATATGGTTCAACCCAGCAAAGTCGATACGGACCCTTGATGGCTCTACATCCATCAAATCCGCAACACCTCGTTCCATCCCAATCGGCACATTGCAGAGTCCGATGATTTTGGAAATATTACTGTGACGCAGAACTGCTTCCGTTACCATTCCTGCAGGATTCGTGAAGTTAATCAGCCATGCTTCCGGACATAATTCCTCCATCTCATGRGCAATATCCAGAATGACGGGAATCGTTCTAAAGGCCTTGAAAAGCCCGCCTGGTCCATTCGTCTCCTGTCCGATCACTCCGTGTTTCAATGGAATCTTTTCATCAAGAGCCCTGGCTGCGAGCTGGCCAACCCGCAGCTGGGTTGTTACATAATCAGCGCCTTTAAGCGCTTTCTTTCTATCCAGCGTGAGATGGACTTCAATATTCACACCAGCCTTTTCAATCATCCTTCTTGCCAAATTCCCGACAATTTCAAGCTTTTCCTTTCCCGCTTCGATGTCCACGAGCCAAATTTCACTCACAGGAAGTTCTTCATGATATTTGATGAAACCTTCGATCAGTTCAGGCGTATAGCTCGAACCTCCGCCAATCGTGACGATCTTCAACCCCTTGCTCATTCGGCAGTCCTCTCCTTCACAGCATCTGCATGTAAGAATTCTTCGCGTAGATCGATCATTTCAATTGCAAGATCCTTCATAGTCATCGCTGTCATTAAATGATCTTGTGCATGCACCAGGATAATGGGAAGATCAAAAGAGTCCCCGCCTGCCTCAGCATGGATTAATTGGGTTTGGTATTTATGGGCTTGCAGTAATTCCGTTTCCGCCTCGGCGATTTTCAAACGGGCAGAATCAAAATCCTTCTTCTTTGCCTCCTGCAACGCTTCCATTGCAAAGCTTCTCGCATTCCCGCTATATAAAATCAATTGAAAGGATAGCTGGTATAATTCTTCTTTTTCCATTTTTCATCACTACTTTCTTAAAGGCTTAGCGTTTCTGAATCTTTTGTAAGCTTTGTTTCATTTTTGGTGTCTATCTTCACTTGAGCATAAACGAATGGTAAATAAATAGCTGTTGAAATGACTAGATTGATTGCAGCCAGGACCGCTCCAGATACATGTCCGCCTGTGGCCAGGAATCCACCCACAATCGGCGGGGTAACCCATGGAATCTTAGCGACGATCGGGAAAACCATTCCGCTGCTTACCGCGATATAAGAGATCACCGTTGTAATTACTGGGCCGAGAACAAATGGGATGAACCACATTGGATTCAGAACGATAGGCAATCCGAAAAGAATGGGTTCGTTAATCTGGAACACTCCTGGTGCCCCTCCGAGTGCAATCATCTGTTTATACCGTTTCCGGCCGGCAATGATCATTGCAATGATGAGGCCCAGTGTTGCACCAGATCCGCCTAAATATACAAATGCATCCAGGAAAGAACCCGCCAATACGCCGTATTGGTCCATGTCTTTGACACCTTTTGCATATAAATCGATATTTTTCACTCCCGAACTTTCAAAGAGCGGTGTCGTTATCCCGCCAAGGATATTGGGTCCATGCAAACCGATCATCCATAATAAATGAACAAGAAATACTAGTAAAATAGCGAATGGCAATGAATCTACTGCACTTTGTAATGGAGATACGATCACTTTACTCAACCAGTCATTCAATACCTGCCCATCCGTAGCTTTACGGAACAGCAGTCCGAATATACCAGCGATAAAGATCGTTGCCATTCCCGGCACTAACTTTGCAAATGAACGGGCAACCGCAGGAGGAACTCCATCAGGAAGCTTGATGACTAAGTATTTTACCCGGGAAAGTCTCACAAATATTTCAGTGGCTATCAAGGCAACGACAATTCCTGTAAAGAGGGCTGTAGCATTAAAATAGTTTACGCTTACAAAACCCCATGCCCCGCCAGTAACATCCTTATCATCGATGGTTAAAGTGACATTTCCGATTTGAGGCAATAGTAAGAAGAAACAGGCTGCGGATACCAGCATCGCTTCAAAACCATCGTCACCGTATGATCGTGCCAATTTATAAGAAATGCCGAATACAGCGAATACCGTCATGAATGCAAATGTTCCAAACCAAATATCACCGCCGAGCGTATTCCATGCAGGACCGAAGATGGCCTCCATCATTCTTCCGTAAGGCTTGATGACTTGCCCTAGATTATTAAACAGGACGGCGAATGACCCGATCATTGTAATCGCTATCATTCCAATCAATGCGTCACGAATTGCAAGTAAATGCCGGTTATTTCCTACCTTTACCGCCCCAGGCATAATATACTTATCAATAAAAGTCATCATATCCTTATTCTCCTTTTATTAAAGTAGTGGCTTGTTTTAGCACTTCTTCACCATTACATAGTCCATAGAACATCGGATTGATGGTTGCGACAGGAATTCCCTTTTCTTTCCCCGCTTCCTGTAACTTGGAAAGAAGGTATCTAACCTGCGGACCTAATAAAATCACATCAGCTTTATCTATTTCATTATTCACTTCTGTAGAACCGACAGCCCATATATGACATTCTACCCCTTGTTTTTTAGCGCTTTCCTCCATCTTGGTAACTAATAAACTAGTAGACATCCCTGCAGAACAACATAATAATATATTCATTGAAATTACCCCCCTTTTTAATGATTGATTATTCAGTATTTTCAAGTGAGTTGAAACCGCTTTCTTATAAATAACCGATGTTACTTTTTTATCACTTCCCCTTGAGTGAAATGGGTATTATTGCCTCCATACCTACATTGTAGTTACAAATTGAGAAAATATCAACACAATTTTTAATTTGTTACTACAAATTTGTGAATTAAAGTTGATTATTGAACTTATCCGAGATAATCTATATGTATATATTGGGAATGAACATAGGAGGAATCACTGTGGAGACCATGAATAAAGAAGCGGCATTACATTCCATAGTCAAGGAATCGATTATCGATCTCATAAAAAATGGCGAATATCAAACAAATACAAAATTACCGACTGAGGCAGAATTTTGTAAAATATACGGAGTAAGCAGGACAACAGTTCGCACGGCCTTACAGCAATTGAACGTCGAAGGCTACATCTACCGTGTTCAGGGCAAAGGGACTTTCGTTTCGGAAAATAAAGTGAAGCAATTTCTTTCAAGCACGGTTGAAAAGTTCTCTGAGCAAGTCACGATGCAAGGAAAAAACCCTTCGACAAAGGTCATTAGCTTAAAGGTGATTGAAGCAAACGCTACCCTTGCCAAGCTTTTCAAACAAAATATTGGAGACCCCGTAAATAAACTGGAACGGATACGTTACGTAAACGATATCCCCCTTCAATATGAAATTGCCTTTCTCCCTTGGTATAAAACACCCGGACTTAATATCGAAGCCTGCGAAAAATCACTCTTTAAAGTACTTGAGACACAATTCAATTTAAAAGTAAAAAAAACGGTCGAACACTTGGAGTTTTCACTTGCCGACGATTCCATTTCTGACAAATTGGACGTACCGAACGGCTCACCTTGTTTTTCATTGGAAACTTACACATATGAGAATGACGGATCGGTCATTGAATACTCTAAAACTCTCTTTAGAGGCGATCGTGCTCACTTTGTCATCGAGCGGAACTATTGAAATAAGACGGATGCCTAATTAATTAAGGCATCATAGTCTGTAGACAAACTCGATTTTTTTTAGTGTTTGTAAGATTGGAACGTTGAATTCCCTCCAATCAACTGGAACGTTTTTTTAATAAAAACTGCATGCAAACTTATTTTTCTTTTAGAGGCAATCATAACGATTGCCTCTCAGTTTGTAGACAAAAGGGGTTCGGAATTAAAAAATTCCGAACCCCTTTTTGAAATTCCTTTGAAATTTTGACCAAAGGTTAAGAGATTTGGGCTCTTCGAGCCACTATGTTAAGCCATTTTAGGACCTTGCCATGTCCAAGTGGCCATCTTCTTTAAATTAATGGCAGCGAAAGTAAGCATCGCTTGCATCGACAATTTTTTAAGTCCCCTTAAAGTAGTCCAACGCATACCATGCTTTTCTTTTGCATTTGCGAATACACGCTCAATCGTTTCTTTGCGTTTCGCATATATAGGTTTTACCTCTTGATGATGACGCAGATGATCTGCTTCTTCCACATATGCTTGCCAGATATGCCGTGTCACTACTTTTTGATGTTCTTTGCTTTCAGTACACCGTGATAAAAATGAGCATGTTGCACAAATTTGTTTGGCGATTTGTACTCGCGATAGCCCTCTTTATTTGTTGTTGAGTACTTTAAAGTTTCTCCCGAAGGGCAAAGGTAACAATCAAAGTGTTCATCGTAAACATAGTCATGTATACGAAAGAATCCTTCTTTTGTACGAGGACATGTATAGGGTAAAGCAGGTGTGATTTCTTTGTTAATAAGGTATCTTGTAATCGCTGGTGTTTTATAAGCTGCATCTGCGGCAACTGCTTCTGGTTTTCCAACTTTCTCAATCACTTGCTCAACAAGTGGCTCCAAAATATGACTGTCATGTGTATTACCAGGTGTTACAATCGTTCCCCATACAAAACCGTTGCGGTCTGCGGCCGCATGGAATGAATAGGCAAATTGTTTTGTTCGTTCATCTTTCACATAGTAGCCACTCTCAGGCTCCGTAGTACTTTCTTTAATTGCTTTGGTTTCTTCCTTATCAAATTTATCTGGTGTAAAAGGCTTCTTTCCATGGTTTTCACGATCTTGTTTTATTTCATCTTGAAGACGTCCTTGATATGCTCGTGTTTCTTTGTGTACGATTTTCTTTTCAAATTTGCGCTTATTCGCATTGGCTTTCACATGTGTGGAATCGACGAATACGTGTTCAGCACTAATTAACTTTCTATCAGTAGCTGTCATTAAGATGCAATAGAAAATCTGTTCAAACAGATCTGTATCTTTAAAGCGTCGTTCATAATTTTTCCCGAACGTGGAGTAGAAGGTACTTTATCATGGAAACCATAGCCTAAGAACCAACGGTAAGCCATATTTGTTTCAACTTCTTCAATCGTTTTACGCATGGAACGAATACCGAAGGTATGTTGAATGAATGTCAGTTTAACTAAAATAACTGGATCAATACTTGGGCGTCCTACCTCTGAATACATATCTATCACCAAATCATAAATGAAAGTGAAGTCAATGGAAGCCTCCATTTTACGAACCAAATGATTCGCCGGCACTAGTTGATCTAAAGTAATCATTTCAAGTTGATCTCGCTGAATAGAATGATGTTTCGAAAGCATCCTCATCACCTCAAGTTTTAATAGTTCTATTTTAAAACAAAAAAGACTGTAGGCAATAGGAGTTCCCATCTAAAATTTTAAACATAGTTGATTGGAGCGGGTGTGCGAGACTCCTGCGGGAATAGCGAGTCTAAGGGAGACCCCACAGGCGCAATTGCGCCGAGGAGGCTCCCGGACCGCCCGCGGAAAGCGAGTGCCTGAAGTGGAAATCAACGTCCAAATTTGTACAAGCCAAAAAAATGTAGACAAACTCGATTTTCATCGAGTTTGTCTACAGTCTGAGAGGCAATCATAACGATTGCCTCTTTTTGTTGTGTAGCTGATACAGATTTACATAATTACAAAAACATTCATTTTATGAGTAAAATTGACAAATATATCATAATAACCTAACCTTGTAGACTAGGGATATACTATTTCTTTGATTGATACTCAACTTTATACCTATTTCATCTCTCAATAAAAGTTACTAGGAAATCTCTTACTATTAATTAATTAGGCAGGTGGATTTTATGTGCGGTTTTGTTGGATGTATTCACGAATATCCGAAAGCCATAAATTCAAATATGAAAGAAACGATTCAAAAGATGAACACGATCATTACCCATAGGGGACCGGATGATGAAGGATATTTCTTTGATGAGTTTGTGAATTTTGGATTTAGGAGATTAAGCATAATCGATATAGATAATGGTAACCAACCCCTTTCATATGAAAATGAAAGATATTGGATCATTTTCAATGGCGAAATCTATAATTATATTGAACTAAGAAAAGAACTCATTGATGAAGGATATGAGTTTACGACAGATTCTGATACGGAAGTAATATTGGCCCTCTTTAGTAGCCAAAAAGAGCAAACTGTCCAGAAATTGCGAGGCATGTTCTCTTTTGTCATTTGGGATAAAATCGGGCTAAAGCTTTTTGGTGCAAGGGACCACTTTGGAATCAAGCCTTTTTTCTATTGTGAGCAAGATGATGTTACTTATTTTGCATCAGAAAAAAAGAGTATTTTGACAGCCATGAATGAAGAGCTGGATATGAATTCATTACAGCATTTTCTTAGTTTTCAATATGTTCCAGAACCATCGACCCTATCCAAGAATATTGAAAAATTATTACCTGGGCATTACTTCACTAAAGAACCTGGAAAGAAAATGGATATAAAAAGGTTCTGGAAACCTATTTTTCACCCTTCCAATATAGACGATTCAAAGGTCATAAATGAAATACAAGACACTCTGATAGATTCCGTAAACGTCCATATGAGAAGTGATGTTCCAGTTGGATCATTTTTATCGGGCGGGATTGATTCATCATTTATCTGCTCCATCGCAAAAGAGATTAACCCTAAGATCAAAACTTTTTCTGTTGGGTTCGAAAGAGATGGATATAGTGAAATAAACGTTGCACAGGAAACAGCAGCCGCACTGAATGTAGAAAATATAAGTTATATTATAAGTCCTGAAGAATTTTTGGCGGAACTTCCAAAGATCATCTGGCATATGGATGACCCTTTAGCGGACCCTGCTGCCGTTCCACTATATTTTGTCGCCCGGGAAGCTAAAAAACACGTCAAGGTCGCCTTGTCCGGTGAGGGGGCAGATGAATTATTCGGCGGATATAATATATACCGGGAGCCCCATTCCCTGCGCATGTTTTCCTATTTTCCAACACCATTGAACAAAGTGTTGAAGGCGATTTCCTCTGTTTTGCCAGAAGGTGTTAGAGGAAAGAGTTTTATAGAGCGTGGAGTGACACCTTTAGAAAACCGATATATCGGGAACGCAAACATATTCGGCGAGAAAGAGAAAAAACTAATACTTGTGAATTATCTCAACGGACTAGAAAATGAGAAAGTGACAAATCCCATCTATTCAAGTTCTTTGGGGTATGATCCTATAACCCAAATGCAAAACATTGATATTCAAACTTGGCTAAAAGGTGATATTTTATTGAAGGCTGATAAAATGTCCATGGCGAATTCTTTAGAGGTGAGAGTTCCCTTTTTGGATAAATGCGTTTTCAATACGGCATCAAAACTTAATATGGATCAAAAGGTTAGAAATGGAACGACCAAATACATGCTCCGAAAAGCTGCCCGCGGGATAGTGCCGGAACATGTATGGAGCAGAAAAAAGCTAGGCTTTCCTGTTCCGATACGACATTGGTTGAAGGATGAATTATACGATTGGGCAATAAGGTTAATCCAGGAAAGCCCGACTGACTATCTTTTTAACAAAGCGCAAATTATGAAATTACTTGAAAACCATGTAAATAATAAAACGGACAACAGCCGGAAGCTCTGGACCATTTTGACGTTTATGACTTGGCATCAAATTTATATAGAAAAACAATATGAGCCCCAAAAGAATTCACAATATGTTGTAAATTAAACATCCATTAAAAAAGGGAATATTGCTTAAGTGCTTATTACTCATAAAATAAACTTAATCCCGAAGGACTTTTGCGATAAACTGAACCCCGTCATACAAGAACGGGGGGGGCAGACTGTAGACAAACTCGATGAAAATCGAGTTTGTCTATTTTTATGGATTGTACAATTTGGACGTTGATTGGAACGTAGGGCACCCGCTTTCCGCGGGCGGTCGGGGAGCCTCCTCGGCTTTCGCCTGAGGGGTCTCCCCTAGACGAGCTTTTCCCGCAGGAGTCTCGTACCTTCCGTTCCAATCAACTTCGGCTTACCTAGATAGAACACTTTTGCCTAGAGTCTTTTTGCTTTAAAATAGAAGCATTAAAACTTGAGGTGATGAGAATGCTTTCTAAACAGGATTCCATTCAACGAGATCAACTTGAAGTGATTACTTTAGATCAACTGGTTCCACCGAACCATTTGGTTCGTAAAATGAAGGCTTCCATTAATTTAAAGAAGATAGCCAATTGGACATGGTGAGATGCAAAAATGGCCTAACATAGTGGGCGCGTAGAGCCCAATCCCTTAACTTTAGGCGAAAATTCAAAGGGGATTTCATACGAATTTCATACAAGTACGGGGTTTCTTCCGTTTTTTTTGGTTATATCATATTTATAGCATCCTTAATCTCAATAACACTCTTAATAAAAAAGGGCAAATGATTAATCGGAGATCTTGCAAAGCAGGTTGCTGCATTTAGATTTTTGGCAGATCCACAAGAAATCTAAGCCTCAGGTCTTACTATTCGTTAAATCCCAGGTCCGTTTTCTAAAGATGGCTTAGCCAGTACACTTAATCACACAAAGGAAATTCACCTAAAGGAGAAAGAATTCTGTGATTCTTGAAAAGAAACTGCCTGAATTGTGGACGCATTTATTGATGGTCGCTTTTGCAGCTGTGTGCGTGTATGTGTTATTGCCATCGTTGCTGATAATTTATAAAATTATAGTTACAGTCATTTTAATAGTCATTCTGTCTATTGATCTTGTCTTGATAATTAGGAAAAAAGTAAACTATTTAAAACTTACGAGGCTCGCCTTAGTGAACTTGAGCATATTACTGATTATAGTCTGTTTGATCTTTTATACAACGAAGTTTTTGCTGCTGACAGATGCAAACAGCTTGAAGAGCGTCTTAGGAGGAAGTACCCTAATGGGCAAGCTCCTTTTCCTCCTTATTTGTTTCCTTCAGCCAATCGTGCTGCCCTTGCCTGAAGCTGTGACGATTCCTGCTGGCAGTGCAGTATTAGGCTCATTTAACGCAGCATACCTAGGCTATTCCGGAACTATTTCCGGAATAGCAACCATGTTCCTTTTAGCTAGAATTGGAGGGCAAAAGCTTGCTTTAAAATTAGTTAAAGAAAAGCACTTGCAAAGCTATCAGGAGTATGTGAAAAAAAATGAAACCGCCATCCTATTCCTTCTGTTCATTATCCCGATTCTACCAGATGAAATCATTTGCCTCGGTGCGGGGATAGGCGGCGTTTCTTTCAGAAGATTTATCCTGATAGCTTCCCTATCAAAATTACTGACAGTCTCATCACTTTCATATTCAGTAGATTTGGCGAAAGCCCTCTCCCTTACAGGGCAGGAAGTAATATCGGCCGTGTCACTTACTGCTGGTGGATTGTTTACTTTATCAATATTAGTAAAATGGTTTTTAAAGAAAAGAAAAATGGAATAGGAGCATTTTATGGAAACACGCTGGTTATATCAGTAGGCATCTCTGGAACTCTCTCGAAAACTTTATTTCCCCTTGAAGTTATTTGGTTTGGAATGAATGGTAATGGCCTATGCCAACCGTCTACCATAGTACTCAATCGCCATCTTCTAATTGCTATATTAATGTATCCTTACCTCTGAAGGCTAACTGACAAAAAATGTTTAAACGATATTCGGATATGAAAAGAAAGCATGCTTTGAGTTAGACTACTAAAAGGGGATAAATAAATGTAGATTCAGGTGATGTTTATCTTTCCTGAAATTAAAAAAGAAGGATGCCCAATTGGACATGGCAAGATTCAAAAATGGCACATGACTGGCCAAAGAACCCATATCTTAACGAAGAGAAGCTTCTGCCACCTCAGCTGATTGCGGCAGCCACAATCCTTATAATCACTCAAAAAAACTATAGACAAAAATTTCATTTTTTTTGAGTTTGTTTACAGTTTGGTATGATTGCTTCGCTCTTTGTATCCCCAGAATCCATCCGTTTCTTTTGTCTTTCTTTCCAAGTCAAAATATATTTCGGTATTAAAATGCCCTCAATTTTAATTCATTGAGGGCATTTAATAAGGCTTACTCCCCATTCTGATCAAGCCATTTTTTTGTGACAGCTATCATCTCTTCTTGTTGTTTCTTAGCTGAGATAGTCGCTTCATTATCTCCCTTTTGCTTTCCGTATACACCAAATTGACCGTGGTTTCCCCCGGCTATCTTATGCATGTTTGCCTCTTTAGATAGTAAGTGCTTTGTCTTCATAATCTTCTCTACTGTAGATAGCCCATCATATTCTGCATATAACGATAGCATAGGAACTTTCATTTTTGAAAAGTCATTCGAGTCACTGGGATATGAACCGAGGAGGATAATCCCTTCCACCTCTTTTGGATTTTCATAAGCATATGCAGTGGCAGCCACTCCTCCTAACGAGTGTCCAGCAACGTACCATTTCTCCACTGCTGGATATGCATCTTTAGCTTCCGTCGCTTTATTTTTATCAAACAAAGCGAAATTGAACCTTACATCCGGGATAACGACTGTATATCCCTCTTTCGCTAATTCTTTTGCATAATAACCGTATGCTTCGGGCTCAACCTTAGCACCTGGATACAGGACAATGCCCACTTTCTTGTTTTTTGTTGGTTCGAATGTGACAAACCCATTTTCCTTTTTTATATCCCCCTTTCCAACTAACGCATACAATTCATCTGATGGTTTGTATGTTTGTTCTGACCATATATAAAAGCCGCCGAAAGCGATAATTATTAATAGAATTATACTAATGAGAATATATTTCATAACTTTTTTCATTTTATACCTCACTATCCCTAAAATTTATTTCTAAGTACTTTTACTAACGCACATAGATACTAGTATTGCTCTTCATTTCCTTATGGGCTATATAGAACGAACATTACGTCTGACTTCCTTCTCTTTTGAATATCTTATGTCTTTTTCCTCATGTAGACGGATAAGTCATCTCTACTTAATCTAAAAAAGAATCAAGGCGCGAAAGAAGCTGGTTAACACGTATTTCAATGACTGCTTAACAGTAATATCGCTATTTATGGGTATTTTTGATGCAATGCTTCCATCCTTGTTTAAATATAAAGTTTCTTATGTAGCCCCTTGATACTTATAAAAAGCACATATAAAGCCTACCCATTATATTCTCTGATATAGGTATTTACAATCTTTCCTGAATATGAATTTCACAATAAACTAAAATTATATTTAAAAGGGCACTTTTATGTTTTGTTCTATTATAGTACGGAAAAAACCATATAGGGGGTGATGTAGTTGGATACTATTTTATATTTTTGTTATTCAATCGTTTATATGATTCTTTTTATCATGGGAATGGTGTTACTTCGACAGGACAGCAAACTCTTTTCGTATTCAGGCTTTCTTCTTCTAGTTACTTTCGGGCTTATCGTGGATAACTTAATTATTGCCTCGGGAAAGTTCATTGGTGATGGCCCTTTGTTAAAGTCATTAAATGCTTTACGTTTCTGGAGTCATGGATTTATCACTCCCACATTGATCTTGTTTGGATGGGGAATGGCAAAAAGGATACATATTCCTTTTACAAAAAAAACGATAGCACCCTACTTTTTCCTTTTCCTTACAGCTGGGCTTATCATCTATGAATTTATTGAAAATATGCATAAGACATTTGTACCAATCTACGAGTATGGAGTTTTAAGATATGTTAGTGAGGAATCTTCTGGCCCACCTTTAATGGTGCTTATTGTCACCTTTATATTATTGGTGATTAGCATCTACATATTTATAAGAACACGTTGGATTTGGATGCTTTTAGGGGTTATAGTCATGATAGTTGGAAGTGCCATTCCTATTCCCATAGAAAGTTCGGCTGTTACCAATGCATTTGAATTAATTTTTTTATGTTCACTATGGCTTACAAACTATAAACTAGAACCTCGCTCTTCATAGACAAAGTGATTCATCCTTGGAAATGGAAGGGCATAAAATTAAAGTGATAAAAAATGAAATAGGAGCATGCAAAAAGAAAAAAAGTAATAAGGATTTTACAATCCGCTTTAAATTAAGCGCCTTTATTGGCTTCACTCTTTGCACCCAAGCATCCATGAGAGATTGCTTGGGTGTTTTTAACATCGAAAAACCAATATCCATTCAATATAACAATTGGTATATGACGAATTTCTCAAAAGGATTAGATTCAGTCAAGCCAGGTAACATCACTTCGTTTTTCAGCTCGAAAGCGGTTTGATTTTCGAGGAAAAAAATATAATCCTGTGAAGCATAATATAATATCAGTTCGATTTTTCGCGGTTCTTCTTCAAAGGAAAGTAAAATGTTATGGATGATTTTCATGAAAATCTGTACCGAGAACGGATTAAAGAAATAAAAATGATTGTCTTGCGTATCAATATCATATTCTTCTGCCAAGCAACAGTGGAATTCTATATTGTTATTGTCGTTTTTCCTTTTTTTCATGTAGCCATTCAGATTCTCGATCGCTTCTTTATAGAAATTTTCATTCATTTCCACGCCAACCACAGATGATTGATAGAAGTGATGGATCAAAAAATTCAAGCGTCCTTTACCGCATCCAAAATCCACAATGCGATCATTTCTTTTCAGTGGATATTCTTTGAATAAATGTTCTAATGCGCTGTATGGCGTAGGTTCATATCGATGATAATGCAAAGAATCATTGAAATTTTTTTGTTCACCTTCCGTCCTGATGTTCAGCATTTCATCATAATTTTTTACTTCCATTATTATATGCACCTGCTTCATGTTTTTTAATAAAGGGCTTCCTAACTAAAAACCCCGGAAAGTGTTGATCTTATCCAGGGTAAGGTTTTGTTATATGAATGTCCAGACAATTAATTGGATTTTGCTTTCGTTACATAATCATTAAAATCAGAGATGCTTGGGTTGGCTATATAATGACCGCCTTCCACTTGGATCGTCTGACCTGTAATGAATTTGGACTCGTCAGATGCAAGGAATAGTACGGTATAACCGATATCATCCGCTTCACCATGATATGGCAATGCATTGAATTTGCCAAAAATATCGAGTACGGCCTGAGGCATATTATTTTTCGCTGCAGGAGTTAAAATGAGACCTGGTGCCAATCCATTACAACGAATATGATCTTTACCATACTGTGCAGCGATATAACGAGTCAAATTCACTACCCCCGTTTTGGACGCACCATATGCGGATCGTACGGAGTCACCTGTAAATCCAGCCATGGAGGCCGTATTGATAATCGAACCAGCTCCCGCTTTAATCATGTGAGGAATCGCAAACCTGCTTCCCAATAGCACACTTTTTAAATTCACGTCCATAAGTCGATCCCATTCTTCCAAATCTAAGTTCACGACATCCAGATCTTTATGCAGGTTAGTTAAACCCACATTATTAACGAGTACCGTAACCGTTCCATATTGTTCAATGGTAAAGTCGACTGCTGCCTGGATGGAGTCTGCTTGTCCAGCATCCAAAAATACTCCAGCTGCTTCCCCACCTTGTTTTTTAATGTTTTCGGCCGCTTCTTTTGCTCCTGCTTCATTAAAATCAGCAATCACGACTTTTGCGCCTTCTTTAGCCATTAGTGTCGATATGGATAACCCAATACCTGAAGCTCCACCTGTCACTAATGCTACTTTACCTTGTACTCTTCCCATGATAACCCACCTGCTCTTCAAAATGTGAATAGTTTTGCTTTATTAGTCATGACTAACAGTACAAGAATACAACGCATATAAAGTTATTACAAATAATTATACCTTTAGTCTATTTTCTTAAATTGCATGTGTGGTAAATTTTGTACCAAAACAGTAAAAAGCTGAAGCACCCAGAAGTGCTTCAGCTTTTTTTTCATTTTTCTTCTTCATCATCCCATATGATCCAATCATGAACCTCTAGAATTTCCAGGAATTTCATCAACCTCGGTAAGGCTGGTTCTGCTTCCTCGCCAAAATGTTCACTCATCGCTTCAGAGATCTGATTTACATTCCTTTGAAACTCCATCTGTTTAATGGCATATGCTCCAAACTTATCAAGCTTGATTTTACGGACTGATGGCTGTTTTAAGAAACGAATGGTCATTCGTTCCACAAAATTGGTCCTTTGAATGATCAAAAAAGTTGCTTCCGAAGATTCTTGCACCATAGTGACGCGTCTTTCCAAAAGGGGAACCATGGTTAACAGGTTCCTCTTTTTTGATTGGCGTTTACGAAGCATCTTCTTTTTTCCCTTTGCTGGATACGAACCAAAGCAATCCAGCTAGAGCAAGGAATAATAAGAATGGTAGCAAATTGCTGGCTAATTTAGCCGCAGCCGGAACTTGGATACCTGCTGCGATCAATATGGCAATAAGAACACCAATCAATGATTCACCCGCTATTAAACCAGAGGCAAATAATACACCTCTGTCAACCCGTGCTTTAAGCGCTTCTTTTGTTTTCGAGAAGAACTCAACGAAGAATCGAATAAATCCACCGATCATGATTGGGGCACTGGTATGAACCGGCAAGTAAATGCCCACTGCAACAACAAGTGAATTCAAACCGAAAAACTCTAATGTAATGGAAATAGCCGCACCGATAAAGATCAGAGTCCAAGGTAAATCTCCCCCTAGAACACCTTCGGCAAGTATTTTCATAAGTGCCGCTTTAGGTGCAGGCAGTTCTGCAGACCCCATCGTATATGCGTTATCCATAAGAACCAGGATAAAACCAATGACAGAAGCCGACGCAACAACACCGATCATCATGGCAACTTGTTGTTTCCATGGTGTTCCGCCGACGATATATCCTGTTTTTAGATCTTGAGAAACATCACCTGAAACCGCAAGCGCTGTACAAATGATCGCAGCGACGGTTAAAGCGGCTACCATTCCAGTCGTACCAGTAAAACCAGTTGCCTTATAGACAATCGCTACAATCAATAGAGTAGCGATCGTCATTCCAGAAACAGGGGAAGAAGAACTTCCGACGATTCCAACAACCCTTGAAGCCACTGTCACGAATAAAAATCCAAAAATCGCGATTGCAATCGCACCGATGATTCCTACATCTGTTATAGGTGTGAAAGCAATGATTAAAATTACGATGATCGTACCCAACCAAACGTATTTAGCCGGTATGTCTTGTTCTGTACGGATAGAACCCGATTTTAGTTGTCCTTTATTGGCTTTTACGCCTTTAAGAGTATCAATAACTGAACTGAAAAGTATTGGTAATGTTTTGATCAAAGTGATCAATCCGCCCGTTGCAACGGCACCAGCACCAATATAGCGAATATAATTATCCCAAATTCCCCATGCATCCAATTCACCGATCGGTACATCAGAAGGGAAAATGGCTGTCCCATTGTTTCCGCCAAAAAAGCTGATGGCCGGTATTAAAACGACCCAGGCTAATAAACCCCCACCTAGCATTTGCCCTGCAACTCGCGGTCCAATAATGTACCCTACACCCAAAAGGGAAGGAAAGGCATCAAGACCAACCACTGCATTTTTAAAATTCGTGATCCCTGTTTCAACCTCTGTCTTGAAAAGCTTAAATCCATCTCCAAGCCCTTTAACAMCACCGCCAATTACCAAACCGGCTCCGATTAGCTTGGCGCTTGTACCACCCTTTTCTCCTGACTTCAGGACCTCGGCACATGCCGTACCTTCTGGATAAGGTAATGTTTCATGCTCCCTTACAATCAAAAGCTGGCGAAGGGGAACCATCATGAAGACCCCTAAAAATCCCCCAGTTAATACCACGAAAATGATGAATGCTTGACTCACGTCCATGTCCCACATGAATAATGCCGGAATGGTAAATACAGCACCGGCACCAATAGCCTCACCTGCCGTGGTCATCGTTTGCACAATATTGTTTTCTAATATTGAATCCCTGCGAAAAACCCCTCTTAATATGGCCATTGAAATTACCGCCGCGGGTATTGAAGCAGAGACAGTTAAACCAATAAGTAGGCCTAAGTATGCATTTGCCGCCCCGAATACGATTGCAAGAATGATCCCTAGAATGATTGCAGTTGCAGTCAATTCCGGTAGAGATTTAGATGCAGAGACGTACGGGACGAATTTACTCTCTTTTGAATTGTTCGACAATTTAGCCACTTCCTATGTTAAACTTTAAAATCACAGAGAACATTATATCACTGTAATTTAAAGTCACGCAATGGGAAAATTATGTTCATCAAAAGTTTGATTATATTAAAAATTCAGTTTAGTAGTTTCAGTTTTAAAAAATATAAATAATATTGATATAATAACTACAACTAATTCGTTACACGAAGTCACGGCCTATCATTCATTTAATCACAGCATCATCAGCACCCCTGTAGATATCTAATAATGAAACATTTTCGAGGGTGTTCAATTGATGCAGCCGAGCTAGTGTATTGCATTTCTGGAGCGGCAACCGTTTCATTACTGAATCCATTCACAAAGCAAATTCAAAATTATCCCATTAAACCCGGTCAAGTAGCCAACGTCCCACAAGGTTGGTGGCATTATGAAGTGGCTAATGCGGATAATACACATCTGCTCGCCATTTTTAATGCACCAACACCTGAGGTGATCCTCGGTTCAGATATCTTGAAATTGACGCCTGCAAATATTATGGCCCATACTTATTGCATGGATGAAAACCAATGGAAAAAAGCAATTGCACCAGTTCAGCCATCAACATTCATCGGTCCGCCAGCCAACTGCCATCGAGCGGCCGAAGAAGACATGCAGCAATATCCTCAATTTATTAATCACTATGATAACCAAATGTATACTGCTCCGGCTTACAACTATCAATATCAGCTCAATCCCCCGTATTATTATTATTGAAGATAGATATTGGGAGCATGATTACCCCTGTTCGAGGGCCTTTACAACTAATAAATCGGAATCGAAAAAAGCAATGGAGAACTCCATACATAAGGGTTCTCCATTGCTTATAATTACATGATCTGTTTTTTTCACTTCGCCACATCTTATATTATGGTAGTCACCTAATGTGATTTATGGCCATTCATGATACGCTTGGTTACAATTATCAGTTATACTTCTCTATTTATTCTACCGAGTTTCTTCTTATAATATAAGAAATCCTCAAATTGCTCCTCCCAATACAGCACAGATTATTCACTTCAATTTTGCGGTCAGAACTCCTCCTATCTTTAAAGGAACCTACCCTTATCAAAGTGCTCAACTAGTTCTATTAAATTTAATCATCCGTAGTTTAATAGTGCATCAAAGGTCTCATCTAAAAGGCTTATTGGAATTTTATCAATACTAATTAATAAAAACATTTTCTTGGATAAATATGGGGAATTACCCTACAATTGAAAAGCCTATAAACAGTTGAGATTTTACTTTTGGATGATTTATTTGAAAAGAAAAAAACTAAGAGTGATGAAATCTTTAAATTACTGAAAGCAATAATATTAATTACTAAGTAATATGGAGAGTGAGATACTTGGAATCTATTTTTGAAGAATTCGAAGATATGGATTTTGATGAATACAAACTAAATGAATGAACAGCAGGAGATATCCTTGATGCTGAAGCAAATTTAAACATTAATCTCCCAAAAGAATATATTGAACTATTAAAAATCCAAAATGGGGGATATTTAAAATACAATGCTTTACCAGTTAGTTTTAAAAATTCCTACGCTGATGATCATATTGTTGTAGACTTTCTGTTTGGAATTAAAGAGAATGAAGGAATTTATAAATCAAAATACCTTCTTAATGACTGGGGAATTAAAGAAAAAGATTTTGTAACAATCTCCGGAGAAGGACACACTTGGCTTGTATTAGATTATAGAAAAAATAAAGATGAACCAGAAATCACTTTTATAGACACTGAAGAGAACAAAACTTCCGTTATCTTTAAGACTTTTAATGAAATGATTGAAAATTTATATGAACCGCCAACAGAAGATTTGTCCATATACATCGGTGGATATGAGTTATCCGTTGAACGTGCAAAAGAGTTGTGTAAAAGTAAAGATACTGAGGAGACTTTAGATGGTATAAGCATATGGGGATGTAGTTATAAAGATTTGACAGAACTCGCATCTACACTAATTATGATTCTTGAAACTAACTCAGATAAATATATTCAAGAAAGCGCTTCTCAAAATTTAGTTCAGTTAATTACCGGTGAGTTTGTTACTGATGAAATCATAATAAAAAAAGCGTTGCTTATTTTAGGCTCTGTAGAAGATAGTGAAATAAATAGTGATATAAAGTATTCACACAAGTTATTACTTGACTTTATAAACAGGAACTAACTCAGTTACTCGATATACAGGACTCCACTGCAGAAAACTTTTCAAGAGCTCTAGGAAAAAAGAGCATGGCCCAATAAATGTGGTCATTTAACTAAAAAAGCAATGAAGAACCCTATTTAATAAGGGTTCTCCGTTGCTTTTAATTACATGATCCGCTTAAAAAGCCGAATTCTTTTAACCTCGTAACATCTCATAATAGATTTATGTTTTTTGCTTCTGTAATAATATTTTTCATTAATGATACAACAGATTGATTTTTAGCTAATCTTGGGCTCTGGCCAGACCAGAGTGACATGAAGTCTTGATTATTCTGTCTACTGCACGTTTTTCTAATTTCTTGAGTTAATAGGTTTTGAACAGGAAAATCGGGTACAAGCAATTCATGCTCCGACATATCTGCAATAAATTTGTTTTTAATACCTCTTGCCCATTTACCAGAAAAGGCACGGGTAAAGGTTGTCTGGTCTTCATCAGCATTTAATATGGCTTCTTTATGTACCTTGTGTGCCCCACTTTCTATACAAGTCAAGAAAGCTGTGCCCATTTGTACACCTTGTGCTCCTAAGAAGAGTGAAGCCATTAATCCTCTTCCATCCATAATTCCTCCTGCAGCGATAACAGGTATGCTTACATTGTCAACAACTTGCGGAATAAGTGACATTAAACCTACTAGGCTCTCTTGATGACCATCAATAAAGTTCCCGCGATGCCCGCCAGCTTCACTGCCTTGCATAACAACCATATCCATTCCCGCTTTTTCATTTGCAACGGCTTCCCTAACCGTTGTAGCTGTTCCTATAAGAGTGATGTTATGCTGTTTTAATTCAGCCATCAATTCCTTAGGAGGAATACCAAATGTAAAGGAACAAATAGATACATTCTCTTCAATGACTACCTTAACTTGTTCAGTGAAACTTTCATAGATTTTTTCATACTCAGGAATGTCAAAGCTGTCTGTTTGTTCTAAATGTAATTGCTTACGAATCGTGTGTAAACGCTGGTTAGCTGATTGGACTGCGTAAGGCGTAATGTTAAATTCGTTTGGCACGAATAGATTGATGCCAAAAGGGTTTGACGTTAACTGCTTGATTTCTCTAATCTGCTCTCTTGATTGTATGGGTGTCTGATAGCCTGCTCCGATCATTCCAAGTCCCCCGGCATTGGATACCTCGGCTACTAAATCCGAAGTGGTGATCCCGCCAGCCATAGGAGCTTGTATAATAGGATTCTTAATCTTCAAACGCTTCATCATTTCATTATTTAACATCAATGACTCCCCCAATTTTGTATGTTTAAATCCTTATTAATTCTCTTCTGTTTTTTTAATATTGGATGGCTGAACGTTAGGGGTGATCTCGAAATGAATCCCGCTTGAAAGCAAAATTGCCCCAAAGAAGACAACACTTGCTGCTCCAATAAAAGCAACATTAAAATCATGTGTGAGTGATGATAAGACTCCAGCAAGGGTTGGTCCTATCAACTGTCCAATAGCATAAATAGCGGTAAGCATGCCAATAGTCCGATTGCTATCAGAAGGATTCATTTCCCTTCCCAATGTTGTAGCCAGGGTGGTGATACCCATAAACGTGGCTCCAAATAATAAAGCACTTATGACAAAACTTGTTTTTGACATCCAAAAGGCTGGCATCGCAATACCCAAGGATTGCAGAGCCATTGCAAGCACTAAAGATTTAATGAATCCCCATTTTTTAGCTAGTAAAGACCAGATGAGACAGGATGGAGTCGCAGCCAAACCCACCAGCATCCAAACTAAGGTGGCACCATTATGAAAGTATGAGGTCTTTTCAGCGATAGCTACGATAAACGTTCCTGTAACAATGTAACCCAATCCTTCTAAACCATACGCAATAATCAGCCATATAAGCCATTTAGCGGGGGGCACTTTTCCAATAATATCTCTTTTATTTTTCTTCTCGACAACGTTAGGGGTTTCATCGAGCCAGATCCATACAAAGATAGCAAGGATTCCACTCACAACAGCTAGTCCTAACCATGTTCCTTCCCACCGAAATAAATGGTTTAAACTCGGAATCATTAGACTTGATAAAAAGATTCCCAAACCTACTCCCCCATAAAACATCCCCGACCAACTTGTTTTTCTTATAGTTGAAAGTTTATCTAACACGATACCAGAGGCTAAGACCAATACAAAAGCACTGGCAAATCCTGATAGGAAGCGAAGTCCATTCCAAAGTGAATTAGAGTATGAGAGACCCATTACGGCAGTGGTTAAGATACTGATGATTAGAATTATTCTTAACAAAATGGTTCTATACTTCTTAAAAGGAATGGCACCTGCTAAAATTGCTCCAAGCAAATATCCTGCGTAATTACTGGTTGCTATATAACCAGCAGCTGTATTTGATAAAGAAAGTTCTTTTTGCATAAGAGGAAGAATGGGAGTATATGCAAATCTTCCAATCCCCATAGCAATGATTAATGAAAATATTCCCCCTATTAAAAAATGATAAGTTTGATTCTTCAAATATTCTCCTCCAATTAACTATAATGAACCTGTTAGAAACTGTGCTTCCCCTCGTCCAAAACTCCAGTCAGCATCGCTGTTTTCTGTTATAGAAACCATCAAGTCCTGTGGAGAAATCCCACAGTCCGATTCAAGTTTATGAGCAAGAAGTGAGTATAAGGTTTCTTTCTGTTTTACAGTTCTTTTTTTACTTACAATACTAATAATTACTAGGTCTCTGCTTCTTTTAAACCCCAGTCCGGTATCCTCGATTATTAGCTCATGCGGCGGGTGCTGATGAACTATTTGATAACGATCACTTTCAGGCACTTGGAAAGCTTCCACCATCGCATGGTGAGCCGAATCCAATAATTTTTTTAAAGTTTCTTCGTTTCTTCCTTCTACTAAATCAAAACGTAATAATGGCATCTTGTATCTCCCCTCAAAATAAATAATGGTTTTAGAGTGTCCAACTGAAATGTAGGATATTATAAGCATATCTTCTTTTTGCTATATGGTATAATACTTAAAATCGATATTTGGCATCACTCATAATGATGGCTAAAAGATATATCAACCAAGGAGAGATTATTTTGGATTTGCACTCATTAAAAATTTTCCACAGTGTTGCTAAAATGGGAAGCATTTCTCAAGCAGCAAGAGAACTTCAATATGCACAGTCAAATATCACGATGAAAATAAAGCAGTTGGAATCGGATCTTCAAACAACTCTTTTTTATAGACATAATCGTGGCACTGCATTAACTGACAAAGGAAGCATGTTGCTAACATATACAGAAAAAATATTCGATCTTATAGAAGAGACCAAAAATATGATGAATGATGATCAAACACCCAGAGGTCCGTTAATTATTGGTTCAATGGAAACAACCGCAGCAGTTCGCTTACCAGTCTTGTTTTCAAAGTATCACAAAGATTTTCCAGAGGTTGATTTAACTTTAAAAACAGGCTCCACTGAACAAAATATTCAAGCAGTCCTTCAGAATGAACTTGATGGAGCATTTGTGGCTGGACCCATTAATCATCCAGATCTCATTCAGAAAGAAGTATTCGAAGAAGAACTAATGCTCATTACAGATACAGTTCATCCTCCTATATCTTCTATCAAAGATATTCAAACAAGGAAGCTGCTTGTATTTCATGCAGGATGTGCTTATCGGGAAAAGTTTGAACTATGGCTACAACAAGAGAAGATGATACCCAATAAGATAATGGAATTTGGCACTATAGATGGGATCATCGGTTGTGTCGCAGCTGGTCTAGGTATAAGTATGCTTCCGCAAAGTGTTGTTTCAAAACAGGTACAAGAGGGAATCATTCGACAACACTCAATTCCGAATGGAAAAGTTAAGACAGTTTTCATTTATCGAAAAGATAAGTATGTACCTGCATCCTTAATAAAATTTATAAATATGTTGAGTGAAGAGGAGGAACTAATTAATAAAATAGAGGGGTAACCTAGATTATATTTTCGATAAGGAAGAATAAAATAATTTCGTTTAATGTGTCATTGAGGTGTTGGAAGTTGAACATTATTATCAAAGCTTACTTCCATTCGAAGGAAACAAAGTTCTTACAAAGTGGCAGCTTCCCTGTTCCTAGTTCAGATTTAAAAAAAGGATCTAGATTGTCAGCTGCCATTGCGGCATACGAGTGGATTCAGAAGATTAAAAAACGCTACAACGAGATATAATGTGCCAATAATTACTCCATTTAAAAAAGGGAAATATTCATCTTTTGGAAGATTTATTAAACTATCAATTGAAACACCCAGAAATGATGACAATGGAGCTGCAAGAAGTATAGAAATAGGGATCAGATATAATTTTTATTAAATATTACCATTTCATAAAGAGTGGTAGCAAATTGTATTGTATTGCAATTAATTCACATTACGAATAAATTACGCTTCTTCCACTAAACTGCCCCGATAGTTCCATAAGCAAAAAGCTGCCTTAAAGACAGCTCCGATATTCAGATAACGCACCCGTTAGTTCATCAAGAAAATCAGCAACATCCTTAACATAGCCTTCTAATAAAAAAGAGCAGGCATAGCCCACTCTTAAATTTCTTTAATGACTGGTTTACCCAGCTTGTTCTCAGACGATTTCACGATTTACGCCATACACATGCAACTATAATGTTGGAGATCGGAGAAAATGCTAAAGTGGTATCAGAAAGATTAGCACATTCAAAATCAGGACTCTTCAGCAGAAAACTTTACAAAAGCTCTAGGAAAAAAGAGCATGGACCAATAAATGTGGTCAATTTGTGGTCATTTAACTAAAAAAGCAATGGAGAACCCTATTACATAAGGGTTCTCCATCGCTTTTAATTACATGATCCGTTTGAACATTTTTTCCATTTCATATATGGAATATGAGATGATGATAGGTCTTCCATGAGGGCATGTGAAGGGGTCTGTTGTCCGCCTCAGTTCATCCAATAGTGCTTGGATTTCATCATTGCGCAGATGACGGTTTGCCTTTATGGAGGCTTTACAGCTCATCATGATGGCTGCTTCTTCGCGCAATTTTTTGATATCTACCTTTTTCATCGATAGCAATTGTTCTATCATTTCCTCAAGGATTTCCTGTTCAATTCCTTTAGGGAACCATTGTGGATGCGATCGGACAATATAGGCGTTATAGCCAAACTCCTCTAAAAAGACGCCGACTTTTTCCAACTCATTCCGATATTCATTTATCCGGATACATTGATCTGTCGAAAATTCAAGGGTGATGGGGACCAGCATATCCTGTAGCTCGTTTTCAACTCGACCGACTTTTTCTTTAAAGTATTCGTATTTGATCCGTTCCTGAGCAGCATGCTGGTCTATGATATACAAGCCCTTTTCGTTTTGGGCGAAAATATATGTTCCATGCATTTGCCCAATCGGGTACATCGGAGGGATGCGGCTTTCCGGTTCATTCGCCTCGATTTCCTCCTCTTGTTCGACAGTGTAGGTTGTAAACTTTTCAGCTGACTCGAAATATGGTTTGCCTTCATCATCTTGTAAGACCGGTACATAGACATCTTCCATTTGCTGCTGTTCAGTGCTATAGATTATTTCCTTTATTGGTTCAAGATTGAAATCTTCATTATGATCGACGTAATTCTTTTGTTCCTGCTTTTCTCGTATCAAGGTATCCTTCAAGAGGGAAGCTTCTTTCTTGGCTTCTTCCAGGACTCGCTTGCCGCTTTCCACAACATGGTCCAATTCCAGAGTGGTTTGCTCACTTTTCACCTGTTCCGGCTTTGCTGCTGGTGTATATCCACTTGGTATTAGAGACATCTTTTTAAACGAAGATTTAATCGTTTCCGATACAAGACTGTACAATTCCTGTTCCTTGCTGAGCCTTACCTCCATTTTGGATGGATGTACATTGACATCGACAAGAATCGGATCCATTTCGATATTCAGCAAAGCGATTGGAAAACGTCCAATTGGAAGAAGTGTATGATACCCATCCAGGATTGCTTTCACGAGCGCATAGTTTTTAATGAAGCGCCCGTTTATCATGGTTGAAATGTAATTCCTTGAAGCCCGGGTGATCTCGGGCATGACGATATATCCGGATAATTTGAAATCCAAGGAGCTTGCCTGAACCGGAATCATCTTTTTGGCAATATTCGTACCATAGATTGCCGCCAGCACCTGCCTGACATCACCGTTACCATTCGTATGGAGGATACGCTTCTCATTGTGTGTTAACCGTATGGAAACATCGGGATGTGAAAGTGCGAGCCTGTTAGCGACATCCGTAATATTTCCTAGCTCGGTATGAATGGTTTTCATATATTTCAACCTTGCAGGGGTATTAAAAAACAAGTCGGAAACCAGGATATCCGTTCCTTTACGGCTGGATGAAGCCTCAAGTTCCTTAACCATGCCTCCTTCAAGAAGTATGCGCGTTCCTACCCCTTCGCCAGTGCTGCTTTTCATTTCAAAACGGGAAACTGAAGCAATACTGGGCATTGCTTCACCGCGAAAGCCAAGTGTTCGGATTCGGAAGAGATCATTTTCATCTTTTATTTTACTAGTGGCGTGACGTTTAAATGCCGCTTCTATGTCATCAGGTAAAATCCCATCGCCATTATCCACGATCCGAATGGAACCAAGTCCAGCCTCCACCAATTCAATCTCTATAATGGTACTGTTTGCATCTATTGCGTTTTCCACAAGTTCCTTAACGACTGAGGCTGGGCGTTCAACAACTTCGCCAGCTGCGATTTTATTAGATAAAGCCTCGTCAAGCTGTATGATTTTTCCCATTTTTATCGCCTCGCTTTAATTCTCATTTAAGTTTCTTTTGTAATTTATAAAGGGTATTCATTGCCTCAAGCGGCGTCATTTCAAGGATATCCAGTGATTTTATGTCATCCAGCACCTTTTTTTCCTTTGGTGAAGAATTCACCCTTCCTTTAGGAGCTTCTTCCCCAAAGAAGGAAAGCTGTGCCTCATTGACGGATGACACAGGGGCAGCTTCGGCAATAGGTGCTTTTTCAGCAGCAGGCTGTTCAGGACTCGCCTTTGCCTGTCCATTTTCATTCTCTAGCTGGGCTAAAATAGCAGCTGCCCGATCTATTAACTGCTCCGGTAAATCAGCAAGCTTAGCCACATGAATTCCATAGCTTTTATCTGCTGGCCCTTCTTTAATTTTATGAAGGAAAACGACATTTCCATTTTGCTCAATGGCACTTACATGGATATTTTTCAATTTTGGGAGTTCCGTTGCCAATACAGTCAATTCGTGATAATGAGTCGAAAAGAGTGTCTTTGCCCCAATTTCCTCATGAATATATTCAATGATGGCCTGAGCAAGCGCCATCCCATCATAAGTTGATGTTCCCCGGCCTATTTCATCAAATAATATCAAACTGTTTTCTGTCGCATTCATGATGGCATTTCTTGCTTCAAGCATCTCGACCATGAATGTACTTTGACCGRAAATCAAATCATCTGCCGCGCCAATCCTGGTAAATACCTTATCAAAAATAGGTAATTCAGCTATACTTGCGGATACGAAGCATCCAATTTGCGCTAAAATCGATGTTAGCGCTATTTGACGCATATACGTACTTTTACCCGACATATTGGGCCCTGTGATCAAGAGTAACTCCCGATCTCCATCCATAAAGCAGTCATTGGGGACATATTCCTGTGATTGAAGGACTTTCTCGACCACTGGATGCCTGCCTTCCTTCAGTACGATTCTTCGGTCATCGGAAAAGACAGGCTTCACATAATGGCGTTCTTCACTAATCGTCGCAAAGCACTGCAGGACATCCAGTTCACTGACGCCTTTCGCCAAATCCTGTAAGCGAGGG
The DNA here is from genome assembly GCF_056397085.1 of Peribacillus sp. 05N428. NCBI lineage: Bacteria > Bacillati > Bacillota > Bacilli > Caryophanales > Bacillaceae > Peribacillus > Peribacillus sp. 05N428. Next base: position 28,012 of record NZ_JBFTMS010000011.1, read on the forward strand.
ATATAGCTTTTGACCTCTTCACGAAGATTGAGGAATAAGTCATACTCCAAACTGATGCTTTTTTCTTCTGCTTGTAAAATCAAAGCTTCCTTTTCTTTCAATTCAGGTGTGATATAACGTTCGGCATTCGTTAAAGTCTGCTTCCGTTCATAACGGCCTTCTTCAAGCAGATGCAAATTTGCTCGTGTGACTTCAATGTAATAGCCAAATACACGATTATATCCGATTTTCAAGGATTTGATCCCGGTGCGTTCCCGCTCTTCGCGTTCAAGCTGTGCAATCCAAGTTTTCCCGTTTCTGCTGGCATCCCTGTATGTATCCAGCTCCTTATGGAAACCATCCTGAATGATATTCCCTTCCTTCACGGACAATGGAGGGTTTTCTACAAGCGCCGTTTCAAGTAAATCCGTCACTTCTTCACAAGGATCCAATTTATCGGCCAGGATTGAAATATCCTGATTGGAAGCCATTGACTTCACGATTTCACGAATGACCGGCACCTGTTGCAAGGAACGTTTCAGTTGAATCAAGTCCCGAGCGTTTACATTCCCGAAGGCCACCCTTCCGGCAAGCCGCTCCAAGTCGTACACTTCCTTCAGGCGTTCACGTAAGTCCTGCCGTTCGAAGTATTGATTTTTCAGGGTTTCAACAAGGCTTTGTCTCCGCTCGATCTGTTTTTTATTAATGAGCGGTCTATCAATCCATTGCTTCAACATCCTTCCGCCCATGGCTGTTTTTGTTTCATCAAGCAGCCATAGTAATGAGCCTTTTTTACCTTTGGAACGAATGGTTTCAGTTAATTCCAAATTACGTTTGCTATAATAATCAATTTTCATATATTGTGATGTTTCATATGCAAGCACTGGCTGTAAATGATCCAGGCTGCGTTTTTGGGTACGGTATAGATAATTCAATAAACGTGAGGTCGTTGTCGCCAGTTTCTGGTCTTTTAACAAATGAAGCAATGGAGCGAATGACTCGCTTTGAACCAAATTACTCTCTAGGGATAGAGCGGCTGCGCCCCGTTCTTGAAGCATTTTTTTCCATTCTTCATTGAAATCCTCGGCAATGACCACTTCACTCGCACCAAGGATGGCAAATTCATTCAGAACTTCCTCGAAACTCTCAATCAATGTAACCTTATTTTCCCCTGTCGATAAATCATTGTATCCAAAGCCAAACTGACCATCCGTAAAATAAGTGATGGTGGCAATATAATTATTTTCCTTTTCACGAAGACCCTTACTATCCATTTTCGTTCCCGGGGTAATCAGCTGGACAACTTCCCTGCGTACCACACCTTTGGCTTGCTTCGGATCTTCGGTTTGTTCACAAATAGCTACTTTAAAACCTTTTTCTATCAATATATCAATATAATTAGCAGCCGAGTGATACGGAATGCCGCACATCGGAATTCGCTCTTCACTACCACCTTCTCGGCTCGTTAATGTGATTTCGAGCTCTTGTGATGCATTCAGTGCATCGTCAAAAAACATTTCATAAAAATCGCCTAAACGAAAAAATAAAAAGGCATCCTGATACTCTGCCTTAATTTTTAAATATTGCTGTATCATCGGAGTATATCCAGCCATTCCTTCAAAACCTTTCCAAACTAAAATCTATTACACATTTATGTCCTTCATTATAACATACGAAAATGCAACATGGCCTGTATTCGAAATTGCATGGTAAATCAATTTGTAAGCTAGCTGTATCTGCAAAGCCATAGGGACTTGTCCCGCTTCAAATTAAATAAAACCGGATGAAGGGAATGTCATCCGGTATTAATTTCTATATTCTATTCGTCTTCGAATTCATCAAGGAAATCCGGATCTAAATCTTCGAAATCCTCATCATCGAAATCAGAGCCCCAGTCATCCTCACAGCGGCCATCTGGACTTACAGCGACACAAATTTTCGTTTCGCCGACGACTTCCACAAAGAATTCCCTTTCCACATGGACAATGATTTTTTGTCCACATGGGGAGATGCATGCTTCTAAACAATTCGGCTGTTGGACAGCTTTTGCAGCGATTTCATGGTCATCAAGATAATCGGGATCACGGTATTTCAGCGAAATAACGTCGGTATATTGCACTTTTTCAGTTACAACTTCCGTCTTCGAATTATGGTTATAAGAATACCAGACGTTGATTTCGTAGCTGCCGTGAATTTCTACCTTTTTGCCGACTTTCTTTGCATCGTATTTATGGTTGATGATCCAACAACCTAGAATGCTAGAAGGATGATGAGCCGGGCAAATGGTGTGAGAGGACTTTGTGAATTTACGTCCTTTTGCCACCACCGCTTTAGTAATTATCTCTCTATATTGTGACATGCTAGCGAACCCTCCTCATACAGTTTCCATTCATCCTATGCGTGGTAAAAGTCTATTGTGCGTAGAATTTTAATTGTTTGAAAACTGCTGTAATGTTTTAAACCTAGGTTATTTTATGCGCATGTTTTGGGATATGTGTCACGAATGGGCACTGTATAAGGATTTCCGCATATTAAAAAAGTCCTTCTGAAACCAGAAGGGCTTTTTTACTATTCATGAACAGCTTCCGCCGCCTGCTTGTACCTGTGAACCTGTCTCACCGCGAAGGACATCGCCTTCGGTCGATTCAATAATCAGGTCCGTCACCTTATTCGATACCTGTGAAGAGACCATTTGTAAAAGATCATTTACATCCACTTGGGATTGTTTGAATTCTTGCACGATCGGAAGTTCATCCAATTGTTTTTCCAGTGCATCAATTTTGGCCTGCACTTGACTGTATGCTTTCTCTTTGCCGTAATGTTGGAAGTTTACAGCCTGTTTTTGCAAACTCTTGATGCTGGCGATCATTTCACGGATTTTTTGATTTTCATTGATGTGAGCTTCTGCCCGTTTAAAGAAATCGACTTCTTCCGTGCTGGCGATCATTTCAGCAAGCTCGGCCGCTTTGTTCAGAATGTCATCTTTAGTATATTTAGTCATATTACTCCACCTCAATCGCCGTTGCTTCTTCAACCATATCCCCATTTAATGACCATGTTTTCGTTCCGGTGATTTTCACTTTTACGATTTTGCCAATAGCGGATTTTGGTCCTTTGAAGTTCACGAGCTTATTTTTCGTTGTATAACCTGCTAATACTTCCGCATTCTTCTTGCTTTCGCCTTCAACGAGCACTTCAACAATCTGTCCATCATACTCTTTCATTTTCAATGCGCACGTTTCATTTACAAGGGCATTCAAGCGTTGCAGACGTTCCTTTTTCACTTCCATCGGTACATTATCCTGCATTTTCGCAGCCGGTGTTCCCTCACGTGGTGAGTAGATGTAAGTATATGCTGCATCGAAACCAACTTCACGGTATAATGACATCGTTTCTTCAAAGTGCTCTTCCGTTTCATTCGGATAGCCTACAATGATGTCCGTGGTTAGCGATGCACTTGGGATAGCTTCCTTGATTTTTTTAACTAGCTCTAAATATTGTTCGCGTGTATACTTACGGGCCATGATTTTAAGTGTTTCCGTACTTCCCGATTGAACTGGAAGATGGATATGGTCAACGAGATTTCCGCCTTTAGCCAGTACTTCAATCAAATGATCATCAAAATCACGGGGATGGCTTGTCGTAAAACGAATGCGCGGAATGTCGATTTTGCGGATTTCATCCATCAAATCGCCGAAACGATAATCGATATCCGTAAAATCTTTTCCGTAAGCATTCACATTCTGTCCAAGCAGGGTTATTTCCTTGTAACCCTGTGCCGCTAAATGACGGACTTCCTGGATGATATCTCCAGGCCTGCGGCTTCTTTCTTTCCCTCTCGTATACGGTACGATGCAGTATGTACAAAACTTATCGCAGCCATACATGATATTGACCCATGCCTTGGTTTTTCCTTTACGCACTTTCGGAAGGTTCTCGATTACATCACCTTCTTTAGACCAAACCTCAATGACCATTTCCTTGGAAAGATACGCTTCATTAAGGATTTGCGGCAGGCGGTGGATGTTATGCGTTCCGAAAATCATATCTACAAAATGGTGCTTCTCTAGAATCCGCTTTACAACTGTCTCCTCTTGTGACATACAGCCGCAAACCCCAAGCAGTAGATCCGGCTTTTCCAATTTCAATGATTTCAAATGCCCCAATTCACCGAACACTTTATTCTCTGCGCCTTCCCGAATCGCACAAGTGTTAAGTAAAATGACGTTAGCATCATCCACCGAGTCTGTCGCCTGATAACCAAGTGCCATAAAGATGCCCGCCATGACTTCTGTATCATGTTCGTTCATTTGACAGCCAAAAGTACGAATGTAAAACTTTTTACCTTCTCCCATTCCGCGGAAACCTTCAGGAATGGCAAAGTCATCATGATATTCTACTTCTTCTTTTCCCCGCTTTTTCGCATCCTTTAAGGAAGGCGGAATATAAACGGCTTGAAAGTACTTACTGAAGTCCTTTTCGGATTTTTTGTCCGCTGGATTCTCAGCCTGTACTTGTTGTGATTCTAATCGTTGTTTCTCGTTCATAGTTAATCTCCTTTCAAAATAGTTAGTTTATTTCTTTCACCAACTATTCCAAGACCTATCTTCAAATGGATTTATACGGATTCCTTTTTAAGAATTTCCAGTAAATATTAGCTATTAAGTGTGATATATCCACATTATCATAGTATAAAGCTTTTAACAGCAAGAAACAATCATTCTGTCGTGGCTTCTTCAATTGTAAGAAATTTTTCACAAATATTGAAAATAAGAACATGAAAGAAGAGGCTATGACGAATTTAGCCTCTTCTTATCATTCTTGGATGACGCTTTCCCCTTTCAAGATTTTTCAAATGCAGACCATGCAATTTCCACCTTTTCAGGTATTCAAGGCATAAGGAGAACCTTACCACACTGGCTTTTGATCATCAGTTCAAATCCCTTTTCAAAATCACTGAGTGAGAACCGATGGGTAATCATTGGTTTTACATCAACCTTGCCACTTTCAAGCAGACTTGAAACCTGTTGCCAGGTTGAAAACATCTTCCTTCCAGTTATCCCTTGGACAGTAAGACCCTTGAATACGATATCCTCTGTTATATTAATCGTGACGGGCTTAGAAGGCAGACTTAGAATGGATATTCTTCCACCATTGGTCGCCATCTTGAACCCTTGTTGGATAGCTGCTGGATTCCCGCTCATTTCACAAACAACATCCACCCCGTCCCCACTTGTAATGCTTTTCGTGATTTCCACTGGATCCTGATTCATTGAATGAATGAGGTGTGTGGCACCCATCTTTTTGGCTAGCTGAAGTCGATAATCATTAATATCAAGAGCGATTACTTTATCAGCACCTGCGGCCTTTGCTACAGCAATCGCCATAAGCCCAATTGGACCACAACCGATTATTGCCACCGTTTTACCCAGCACCTCGCCAGCTAGCACTGAATGGACGGCATTCCCCATCGGTTCTTGGATGGTAGCTATATCGAGTGGCATATCACTTGGATTTTTCCATAAGTTCTTGGCTGGCAGAGCTATGTACTCTGCAAAGCACCCTTGTTTATCCACACCGATAATGTTTGTTTTTTTACAGATATGGAATTGTCCGGTTAAGCATTGCCTGCATGTACCGCAAACTATATGTGTTTCGGCAGATACACAATCACCAACTGAAACATTACTGACACTTGCTCCTATCTCGATTACTTCCCCTGCAAATTCGTGCCCAAATACGTATGGCGGGCTCACCCTTCCTTGTGACCATTCATCCCAGGTGAAAATATGAATATCCGTTCCGCAGATCGAGGCCATCTTCACTCGAATCAAGACCTCGTCATCACGAATGTCCGGTATATCGACAACTTGTAATTGTGCCCCATAACCTCGGTGATGTTTGACGATCGCTTTCATTTTACCTCTCAACATGTACATTCCCCCTGAAATAGGGCTGTGCTTTTTCATCTACCTTAATATGTAAAGATATGAAAAATCAATCACAAAAATACCATAATCACTTTTGTACCGGCCTTTTCACATTAATAATGATGATTTTTAGGCATTCGTACATTTTTGTTAAATGGGTCATGTTTCTATAGCATCTTGTCCGCTCTCGAATAAGATATCTTGTACAACAAAAACAATGAAGGAGTGACTTATATGTCATGTGGATGCAATAATCATGATCGGGACCGCGATCGGGATAGAGATAACGATAGAATCGCAGACGATTTTTGTCGTGCTGTAAGGGGCTGTAATAGGCGCGATCGGGACCATGATCGGGACCGCGATCGGGACCGCGATCGGGATCGGGACCGCGATCGGGACAGAGATAACGATAGAATCGCAGACAATTTTTGTCGTGCTGTGAGGGGCTGTAATAGGCGCGATCGGGACCGGGACCGTGACCGTGACCGTGACCGCGACCACCATTGTCGTAGAAGGAATCGTTGCAATTTCTTCGGATTCTAATTTAGAGAGTATAGTGACTCTCTCTACTTGAGCTTTCCAATTAGTCATAAAAAAAGGTTCACCCCGTCTTAAGGGGTGAACCTTTTAACTTTTACATAAATTCAGCAACAAGCTTATCAAAGTGCGCTTGATCCAGTGTCAAATCTGATTTGTTTAGCGCTTTTTCAGCATACCCTGGCACTAATTCCTGGTACGAAGGGCGTGAAGAGTCTTGATAAATGATCCCTGTCACAAGGCTGTCATGCTGCATCAAAGTCTGCATGGCCTGTTCTTTATTTGATGAATCATAGCCTTCAATTGTGTTCAATTTAGTTAAGTTTTGTTTAAACCAATCATACGTATTGATCTTATTGTATGTTACGCAAGGAGAGAAAACATTGATAAAGGAGAATCCTTTATGGTTTATCCCTGCTTCAATGATCGCAGTAAGATCTTTCAAGTCAGTGGAAAAGCTTTGGGCGACAAACGTAGCGCCAGCTGACAATGCTAATTCCATAGGTGAAACAGCCTGTTCTATTGATCCTTCAGGAGTGGATTTCGTTTTAAATCCAGCAGCGGATCTAGGAGAAGTCTGGCCTTTTGTCAATCCATAAATTTGGTTATCCATGACAATATACGTAATGTCGATATTACGGCGGATCGCATGGATGGTGTGTCCCATCCCGATTGCAAAACCATCTCCGTCACCGCCTGAAGCTATAACGGTCAATTCACGGTTGGCCATTTTTACTCCTTGGGCAATTGGCAGTGAGCGGCCATGGATGCCGTGGAAACCATATGACTTGATGTAACCGGATATACGCCCTGAACAGCCGATACCGGAAACAACGGCCAAATTCTCCGGCTCCAATCCCACATTGGCAGCCGCACGCTGCATGGCAGCCTGAACGGAGAAATCTCCGCAGCCAGGACACCAGTTTGGTTTTACATCATTCCGAAAATCTTTAAACGTTGCCATATTCGAACATCTCCTTGCATTGTGTGTGAATTTCATGCGGGAGGAATGGGTTGCCATCATATTTTAGGATGCTTTTTATTTTATTAACATGTCCGACATTCATCTTGATAATATTAGCCAATTGTCCAGTCGCATTATTTTCAATAACTACTACTTTCTTAGCACTTTGCACCAATGAAAGGACTTCATCAGCTGGGAAAGGATGAATCAAACGGATTTGCGCATGATTCACTTTCATTCCATCCGTTTCTAAACGGCCGATCGCTTCATCAATCGTCCCGCGTGTTGAGTTAAAACCAAGAATTAATAAATCCGCTTCTTCATGCGGTGTGTTTTTGTATACTGGTGTTTGGAATGTGTTAGTTAAATTATTCAGCTTACGCATCCGTTTATCCATTTGCAATTTGCGATTCAAGGCCGTCTCGGAAGGTCTGCCCGTTTCATCATGTTCAACACCCGTAACATGGTGAATTCCATTTTTCATACCAGGCACTACCCGTGGTGAGACTCCATCTTCCGTTACTTCATAACGCTTGAAGTAAGATTTGTTTTCAGGCTCTTCAATTTCAAAGTCAACCAATTTTCCGCGTCTTATCTCCACTTTGCCGTAATCAAGCGGCTGAACCGTCTGTTTACCTAATGATAGCTGTAAGTCGGATAAAACGATAACCGGACATTGATATTCCTCTGCAAGGTTGAATGCTTCTGCCGTATCATAAAAAGCTTCCTCAACAGTACTCGGAGCCATGACGATTTTAGGTATTTCACCATGTGTACCATAAATCATGGCCATTAAATCGGATTGCTCCTGTTTTGTAGGAAGTCCCGTAGATGGACCTCCACGTTGAGTATCGACGATGACAATTGGCGTTTCGGTAATGCCCGCTAAACCAATCGCCTCCATTTTCAAGGAAAGCCCAGGTCCAGCTGAAGCTGTGATGGCACGTACACCGCCATAGTTCGCACCGATTGCCATTGTGGCTGCCGCGATTTCATCTTCAGTCTGTATGACCGTCCCGCCAAATTGAGGAAGTTTCTTAATTAAGTATTCCATGATTTCCGAAGCCGGAGTAATCGGGTAAGCTGCCATGAAGCGGCAACCGCCTGCAACTGCGCCTAAAGCGATAGCATCGTTTCCGATCATGAACATTCGTTTTTGGCCGTCTGCCTTTTCCAGCTCCATCGCGCCCAGTTTTTCTCCAAGCAACACTTCCATTGCCTTATATCCGGCAGTAATGGCATCCATATTCTTCTTAACGATTTCTTCACCTTTACGGCCGAATATTTCATCAACCACATCGTTGAATACGGAAATTTCCATTCCGAGAACAGCACATGTCGCACCGATGGCGACCATATTTTTCATTAATGATGTTCCTAATTCGGCTGCTATTTCCGTAAAAGGAACAATATATAATTCTGCCTTTGTATCTTCTGGGCAGACAGGTTTGAATTTTGCATCTGCAATTATGATGCCACCCTCATGTAATTCTTTATAATTGACGTCAATTGTTTCTTGGTCAAAAGCAACTAAGATGTCTAAATCATCAGAGATAGCACGAGTTTCCGTAGTACTTACACGAATTTTGTTATTCGTGTGTCCACCCTTGATTCGGGATGAGAAATGACGGTAGCCATACAAGTAATAACCTAAGCGATTGAGGGCAATACAGAATATTTCTCCTGTACTTTCAATACCTTCACCTTGTTGTCCGCCAACTTTCCATGAAAGTTGATTGATCATGTCTTACACTCCTTTAGGACGTTCGTATATAAATGCATTTAACCGCACCTCTCTTAGAACATTCAACTATGTATAATTATCGTTCTAATTTAGGAAAGGTGTACTAAACGCTTTCAATTCTATCGGTTAAATCATCAAATTGCAACCTTTTTGCTTTTATTTTTTATATTTTCAGAATATTTATTCATATCTATATAGTAAGAATTGAAAATCACTTAAGATATTTCCTTTTCAAGCGGAAAATTACGAGTGAAATTATCAAAAAGGAGACCTTTTACAAACTCACTGGAATAATGCCTGTTCAATTCATTTATTAAGTTATGATAATCCTTATATGACGTTAAATTCTCTACCATATGATCGATTCCATCGAAGTCGGACCCTAATCCAATTTGTCTTTCCCCGCCCAAACTGCATATATGCTCTATATGTTTCAAGATATCCTTTATCGTAACCGGGCCATTTGCTAGAAATTGCGGGACAAAGGTTACGCCGATCACCCCATTTTTCTGTAAAAGGGCTTTTATCTGCCCATCCTTTAAATTTCGCGGATGCGGACAAAGATGATAAGCATTCGAATGGGAGGCGATCGGGAATTTCGCCAACTTTAGGGTGTCCCAAAATCCAGCTTCAGATAAATGGGATAAATCACACCAAATTGACTTCTCGTTCAGTAGCGCGACCACCTCCGTTCCAAATCCTGTCAAGCCGCCCCCTCTTGTTTCCAATGCCCCATCCGCTACCAAGTTAGCGTAATTCCAAGTCAGACCTACAGAGGATACTCCAAGATGAATAAGGGTTTTCAGTTTCAACAAATCATTCCCAATGCAATCGCACCCCTCCAAAGTTAGCATTGCACCGATTTCCTTTTCTTTTAAAGATTCGATGTCTGCCTTGGTCTTTATAAATTTCAATTCCGGCTCCGACAAAATCTTTTCATGAAAAATATCCACCATCGCCAAAGCCGCTTGAAATCTCATATCAGGGTGGACTTTTTCAGGAATATATATGGCAAAACATTGGACTTTTCCCCCTTCGTCCAATAAACCCCGCTTTGTTATATGTAATTTATCACTATTTGTAAAAGAAATATCCGGATCGATGAACATCTTCATCAGCACATCACAATGTGCATCAAAAATCTCCAATGTAATCCCCCTTCCTGTACTTTTTTATGATTATATATACCATTATAAAGCGACACGGACCTTTCGTCATTTGGAAGTCACGACAAAAAAGTGCCTGCTCGCCATCCGACAAACAGGACACCCAAACATGCAATTATCTTGGTTCAATGATTAGTTTTATTGCCGTTCTCTCTTCGCCATCAATAAGTATATCTGTAAAGGCAGGAATACAAATCAAGTCAACTCCACTAGGTGCGACAAACCCTCTTGCGATTGCTACTGCCTTGACGGCTTGATTTAACGCACCTGCACCGATTGCTTGAATTTCGGCTGCTCCTCTTTCCCTGAGCACTCCCGCTAGTGCGCCTGCTACAGAATTAGGATTAGATTTTGCTGAAACTTTTAATATTTCCATTCCTAGTCCTCCTTGTTTTCCCTGCCGATTCTAACTTGGCTCAATAGTTATAACACTTTCCACTGCTACTATATTCATCAAGTAAAACTTGTATGACAAAGAAAACCGGGATTGTACACCATTTATTAAAGAATGGAAAAACGGATGGCAGTTTGACTGTCCATCCGTTCGAATCAATGGTAAAAGGGATGATCTTCGTTAATCAGGAGCCTTTCTATCTTCTTTGCCTTGCCAGTTTTCTCATCAATTTCAAGGAGAACCCCACTTAATAGGGTCCGTCCCTCTTTTGGGACTTCGAAACGAACTGGCAGGCTGGTCAGGAACCGATGGATGACTGCCTCTCTTTCCATACCAAGGATGGCATCATATGGTCCTGTCATACCTACATCTGATATGTAAGCGGTGCCTGCAGGTAATATACGGTTATCGGCTGTCTGGACGTGTGTGTGTGTACCAACGACGGCTGTAACCTTACCATCCAGGAACCACCCCATGGCTTGCTTTTCACTTGTCGCTTCACCATGAAAATCGACAAAGATGATCGGTGTCTTTTTTCGAGCCTCCGCCACTAGTTCTTCCGCCTTTTTGAACGGACAGTCCAAATCCGGCATGAACGTTCTCGCTTGCAAATTGATGACCGCTATTTCATGCTGGTTCAATTTTAAAAATTTCATACCTTCTCCGGGTACCCCGTCTGGAAAGTTTGCTGGACGGACAAGATATTTCGCTTCATCAATAAAATTGAAAATATCACGATTATCCCATGTATGGTTTCCCATGGTCACTGCCTGCGCTCCCCACTCTAAAAAACTGCGGTAAATCTTTTCTGTAATCCCCCGGCCACTTGCTGCATTCTCGCCATTGATGACCGTGATATGCGGACGATACTTTTCTTTTAACTTAGGAAGGTATTCTTGGATCATGTCACGACCTGGAGATCCCACTACATCCCCTATAAATAGCAATTTCATTGTAAAACCCTTTCTGGATTCACCTAATTATATGAATTATTCAAGTATGTATTGTAACATAATTTGGGGTAATTATAAGAATTACGCTTAACGATTCATATCGGAAAAAGAAAAGACGAAGTGGTTTGCACCACTTCGTCTTTCACTAACAATTATTTGGCATATTCAACTGCTCTTGTTTCACGGATAACCGTGACTTTTATATGACCTGGGTAATCGAGCTCTTCTTCAATCCTTTTCCGGATATCACGTGCGAGTCGATGTGCCGAAAGATCATCGATTTGTTCTGGTTTCACTAGAATCCGCACTTCTCGTCCGGCTTGAATCGCAAAAGATTTTTCCACTCCATCATAGGACTCGGAAATTTCCTCAAGCTTTTCAAGTCTTCTAATGTAATTTTCAAGCGTTTCACTTCTTGCTCCCGGTCTTGCAGCTGATAATGCATCAGCGGCAGCCACAAGCACTGAAATGATGGAAGTTGGTTCCGTATCGCCATGATGTGAAGCGATGCTGTTAATGACAGTTGGATGCTCTTTATATTTGGTTGCTAATTCAACGCCAATTTCAACGTGACTGCCTTCCACTTCATGATCGATCGCTTTCCCAATATCATGCAATAAACCTGCACGGCGGGCAAGAACTTCATCCTCACCAAGCTCAGCGGCCAGTAAACCTGAAAGCTGGGCCACTTCAATTGAATGTTTAAGTACGTTTTGCCCATAACTGGTACGGAATTTCAAACGTCCTAGTATTTTGATGAGATCTGGATGGAGACCGTGAACTCCAACTTCAAAAGTAGTCTGTTCACCAATTTCACGAATATGTTCATCTACCTCACGTCTTGCTTTGTCAACCATTTCTTCAATGCGAGCCGGATGGATCCGTCCGTCCTGAACAAGTTTCTCAAGAGCCAAGCGTGCCGTTTCCCGTCTAATTGGATCGAATCCAGATAAAATGACAGCTTCAGGAGTATCATCAATAATAAGGTCAATACCTGTTAGCGTTTCTAACGTCCGGATATTTCGTCCTTCACGTCCGATTATCCGTCCTTTCATTTCATCGTTTGGAAGATTTACTACAGAAACGGTGGTCTCTGCAACATGATCAGCCGCACAACGCTGAATGGCAAGAGAAAGGACTTCTTTTGCTTTTTTATCAGCTTCTTCTTTGGCACGGGTATCACTTTCTTTAATCATAAGCGCTACATCGTGAGCAAGCTCGTTTTCCATTCGGTCTATAATGATTGCTTTAGCCTCTTCACGAGTTAAACCGGAAACACGTTCAAGCTCTGTTTGCTGCTTACGAACCATCTCTTCCACTTTGCTTTCCATCTCTTCAATATGCTGTTGTCTTTGGTTTAGAGAATCATCTTTTTTCTCCAAAAGGCTCTCACGTTTGTCTAACGTTTCATCCTTACGGTCCAGATTCTCTTCTCTTTGCAATAACCGATTTTCTTGTTTTTGTAATTCGTTCCTTCTTTCACGGGCTTCCCGATCCGAATCGGCACGAACTTTATGAATTTCATCTTTTGCTTCCAACAAGGCTTCTTTCTTAAGTGCTTCCGCTTCACGTTTTGCATCCTCAAGGATGTGTTCTGCAGAGCCCTTTGCCCCTGCTATTCTACTCTCAAATTTTGATTTGTGAATAAAATAACCAACAACTGCACCGACGATTAGGCCAAGCAAAGTGAAGATGATTGTCATGGGTTCCATCGTTTCACCTCCCCTTGCTATGAACTTTTTACATAAAATGTTGAACTGTCGGCAAGTACATTGCACATAAATTCAATATACAGCACTTAATTTTCAAAATTTTAGTTTGAAAAATTGTAAAATATACATATTAATTGTATAGTTGAGAATTTTTATTGTCAAGCGTTTGTCCCTTATGTATCAATGATTATTCAAGTTTTCTTAATATTAACCATCATAATGTACAGCATTCATTATGGAAGAAGTCTGTAAATCTGATTACAATGCCATTTAATCCGCTGGAAATTTCGCATTTTTCTTAAAATATACAGAAAAGGCCTAAGCGAATAAGCTTAGGCCTTTTCCAAATATCATTAATCAAGCAATTCAAAATGCTCTTCTGTTTCATTTTCTTCTGGTGGTAATTCATGCTCTCCATCAAGATTATAGTGATCTCTGATTTTCTGAGAAATTTCCTGAGCGATATCCTGATTTTCTTTCAGGAACAGCTTCGCATTTTCACGGCCTTGTCCGACACGCTCTTCATTGTATGAATACCATGAGCCGCTTTTAAGGACGATATCAAGGTCTGCACCCATATCGATGATTTCACCTTCCTGTGAAATCCCTTGACCATACATGATGTCAACTTCTGCTTGGCGGAATGGTGGAGCAACCTTGTTTTTTACAACTTTGATTTTCGTTTTATTACCCACGATTTCATTACCTTGTTTTAATTGCTCCGCACGGCGCACTTCCAGACGAACAGTTGAATAGAACTTCAATGCCCGGCCTCCCGGAGTCGTTTCTGGATTCCCAAACATAACACCGATTTTTTCACGGACTTGGTTAATGAAAATGGCAATGGTATTTGATTTATTAATGGAACCAGACAGTTTTCTAAGTGCCTGAGACATCATCCGGGCTTGGAGACCCATATGGGAATCTCCCATTTCGCCTTCGATTTCAGCTTTAGGAACAAGTGCTGCCACCGAGTCAATGACAATGATATCTACCGCTCCGCTTCGAACTAACGCTTCAGCAATCTCTAAGGCTTGTTCACCCGTATCAGGCTGTGAAAGCAGTAACTCATCGATATTCACACCAAGTTTTTCTGAATATGCTGGATCTAAAGCATGCTCGGCATCAATAAATGCAGCCGTCCCGCCAGTCTTTTGTACCTCTGCAATGGCATGTAATGCTACAGTCGTTTTACCGGAGCTTTCAGGTCCATATATCTCAATGACCCGGCCTCTTGGATATCCGCCCACTCCCAACGCTACGTCCAATGCTAAAGAACCGCTTGAGATCGTTGAAATCCTACGATCAGTCTGTTCCCCAAGTTTCATAATCGAACCTTTACCAAATTGTTTCTCAATTTGTTTTAACGCCATATCTAAAGCCGCTTGACGATCACTCACTCAATTTCCTCCTCTATATTCAACTAATCGGCTGTCCGATTAAAGGTGTACTTACGTTAGCAATTATTCGAGATCAAGGTTTGTAACCTGTCTCAAAACCTATCTTTACTATATACTCTTTTTACTATTTTGCCAAGCAAAAAGTCGAACATTCATTCGTTTTTTTCTTTCGGGATATTCTTTGTAAAAAAGCGTTTTAGCTTAAGGAAATCTCCATTTCGCTTCACTTACTCCCTAAAAAAAACATTTTCATTGAATTAACTTTTTTCTTTTTTCCCTATTTTTCAAGAAACAAACTTCTAAAACCAAATAAAAAGCAGAGCTGTAAAAAAGCTCTGCTTATGGCGTTTATAAATCCCTTAATAGGTAATGACAACCGTACTTCACACTCCGAATACGGTTTTGCGCCCTGCTTCCGGAAAGATTCAACTCCTTGAAGTGAGTGTTTCCATCCCGATAGGAAATGCCAATAAATACTGTACCTACAGGCTTGCCTTCTTGTTCGTCCGGCCCCGCAACACCCGTAAAGCTTATGCCTACATCCGCATCGAGCTTACTCCGGACATTAGAGGCCATTTCCATTGCACACTCACCGCTGACCACCCCATACTCAGATATGGTATCATCACTGACGCCGAGGACATTGGACTTCGCATCATTCGTATAGCAGACCATTCCGCCCTTAAAGACTTTACCGGCGCCCGGGATGGTTGTCAGCTGTTCTTGGAACATCCCCCCGGTCAAGCTTTCAGCTGCCGCGATTGAAAGCTTGCGGACCGTTAATTCTTTTACAAGTTCCTTTATTAGCGAAGTATTATCACTTCCATAATGGAACTTGCCGACCCGGCTAAGAATTTCTTTTTCCGTTTCTAAAATAAGTTCTTCGCATTTTTCTTTAGAAGGGCCTTTGGCGGTGATCCTTAACGTCACTTCCCCTTCGGCTGCAAGCGGAGCGATTGTCGGATTCGTTTGATTGACAAGGAGATCTTCAATCACCGTTTCCAGTTCGGCTTCACCTATACCGTAGAACCGAAGAACCTTGGAATCGATCCGTTCATGCTTTTCCAATTTATTCATGATTTTTTCATAACCATAACTTAAAAACATCGGCTCCATTTCACTTGGTGGACCAGGCAGGAGCATATATGTAATCCCAGATTTGGACAAAACCATTCCCGGGGCCATGCCATGATCGTTTGCCAACACTTCACTGCCTTCCAAGACAAGGGCCTGCTTTTTGTTGTTTTCCGTCATCGGCCGTTCCCGTTTTTGGAAGTAAGCTTCAATGGATTGCAAAGCTTCATCATTAAAAACGAGCTTTTTCCCGATATGGCGAGCAATCGTTTCTTTCGTTAAGTCATCTTTGGTAGGACCAAGCCCACCGGTAAAAACAATCAAGTTCGCCCTCGATTCAGCGATTTCTATAGCTTGTTGTAATCGGCGGTCGTTATCTCCGACCACAGTATGGTAAAAAACGTTGATTCCCATTTCCGCAAACTGCTGCGATAAGAATCTTCCATTAGTGTTATTGATTTGACCTAAAAGAAGCTCTGAGCCCACTGCAATGATTTCTGCATCCATCTTTTCAAAACCACCATTCGTTTTACTTTGAATTAACAAATACTTCTTTGTTTTTTATAAAATAATCCAAACCTGACCAGATTGTAAAGATTAATGCAATCCATAATGCGATATTGGCAAATGGAAGTGAAATGAGGGCAAATGGAAGGTTATGCAGCAATAAAGCCGAAATAGAAACAATTTGTGCCCATGTTTTAATTTTACCTAGCTGGTTCGCTGCAACCACTTCCCCTGTACCCGCTAACACCAAACGCAATCCAGTGACTGCAAACTCGCGACTTATGATCACGATGGCAATCCAAGATTGACCGTACATTAAATCTAGATCAACCAAAACGATTAAGGCAGCCGAAACCAGAAGTTTATCTGCCAATGGATCTAAAAATTTCCCTAAATCAGTAATCATATTATATTTTCTGGCAAAATGGCCATCGATCCAATCCGTAGTGGAAGCGATTATAAAGAGGATGGCTCCAGCCAGGTGTGCCACTGGCAAACTGTATTCTCCCCAAGTCAGTGTCCCCCATGAAAAAGGAACGAGCATGATGATTAAAAATACTGGTATTAAACAGATTCTTGCTACTGTAATCTTATTAGGCAGATTCAAAACTTTTACCTCCAAAATTTACGCCTGCCATTTGGGCAATGCGTCTTAGATCTAAAATAATGCTTATATGTATAATTTAACTCAAAATCCAATCTTATATGCCGGGTGAACCATTTCCCGCCGCCTTACTATTATATAGAGCAAAAATAGTCATCTATAAGATGACTATTCGGCTTTCGTAAATTGTATCGTAACCAATTGCGTATTCACTTCAGTCGGTGAAATGGAATACTCCAGCTTCTCATCATTCACATAAATCTCAGTTTCATATGCCCTGCCTATATTGATGACAGCTTCTTTTTCATTGGTGAAATCAATTTCCTGGCTTTTGTCCTTTTCGATAGTGCCCTGGAAAAGTAATTTACCTTCACCATTTTTTATGCCGACCCATGGTGAGCCTTTAGAGGTCACCTTTAATTTAAAAGTATCGGTATTTTTTAATTCATACGTACTATTTTTACCGCTGGAACTTGTGACGGCAAGATTTTGCTCTTTCTTTTCATCTTTGACAACAGCATCATCTTCATTCTTCTCGTCAGATGACTCAGATTTTTCTTCATCCTGTTTTTTGTCTGCATTCTCTTTTTCTTCGTTAAACCCATCACTTTTATTGTAGCCCACAGCTTCATTCTCTTTAGCGTTCTTTTTATCATCATTATCTGGGTTACTCATATAATTCGATACCAGTACCCATATCAAAACGGCCGCACCAATGACTAAAACGACAGCCAGGATCCTCGGTAACATTTCCACAACCTTTGAATCTCCTGCCGGAATGGTTTTCCGGGATTGGACCCGTGAAAGCTGCTCTGGCAATTCCTCACTATAGATCGATGGTATTTCATTCTTATATTGTTCGAAAATCTCTTCTGAATCCAGTCCGACCGCTTCACAATATTGCTTTATGAATGCCCGTACATAGAACTTTCCAGGCATCATACTGTAATTTCCTTCTTCAATGCCAATGAGGTAACGCTTTTGGATCTTTGTTAATTCCTGCAAATCTTCTAGGCTAAGACCTTTGGCTTCCCTAGCTTCCTTTAATCGATTACCCAATTCAGTCAAATAAAACACCTGCCATTTTAAAAGTCAAAGGAACCAAAATCGGACCCTGAAAACTGGTCTTTTTGGTCGACAACTTCATATGTTATTTCTTCTTCAGGATTGTTTCTCAATTCAATAATATAATCAAAGTCTTCGAGGGTATACTCCGTATTTTGGACAAAAACATCCGGATGTTCGATTACTTTGACAGCATCAAGCCTCATTATTTCACGAATCAACTGCCAATGACGCTCATTTGCACGGCGAGTGGAAACAATTCCATCTAAAATGAACAAATTATCATTATTATATTCATCCTCAATAAGCTGGCTGCGGATAGTCTGCTTTAAAAGGGTCGATGACACAAACAACCATCTCTTATTAGCACAAACACTCGATGCTACGATAGATTCAGTTTTTCCGACACGGGGCATCCCTCGGATCCCGATCAATTTATGACCTTCCTGTTTAAATAGCTCGGCCAGGAAATCGACAAGCAAGCCTAGTTCATCACGAACAAACCTAAAGGTGTTTTTCTCATCGGCATCGCGCTGAATATAGCGTCCATGCCTGACTGCGAGGCGATCACGTAATTTAGGTTCCCTAAGCTTAATGACCTTTATCGTATCCATCGTACGGAGAATTGACTCGAATCTTTCTATATTACGGCTGTCTTTGGCCAACAAAAGTAACCCACGCCTGCCTTCATCTACCCCGTTAATGGTGATGATATTAATGGAAAGCATACCCAGAAGGGATGAAATATCCCCTAATAAACCAGGACGGTTGACTTGAATTTCATATTCAAAATACCATTCTTTATTATCCACGATAACACTCCTTAAGCCTAAAAGCTTTTGCCCTAATCATGGGCAAAAAACTTATCCATCGTAAATTTCAAGGTCTGAACACTTTAATATTAATTGTCTAGCTTCTATAATATAGCATTTCGTGATAAGTTAAAAGGAAAAACCCTATAAAAGTATTCATTTTTATATAAGAGGACAAATAGTCATCCCCCTAGAATCCAAAAGGCCCTGTTAATTAATAACAGGGCCTTTGGATTGATATTTTACTTCGTTCCATTGTTCTCGACTAACTTGACCATGACACTTGCCATGGCATGTTTTTCTTGATCGCTTGCGACTGACCAAAGATCAGCAAGCACTTTCTCTTGATCATTCTGGGGCTCAACCTGATTAGCTAGGTAATCACCGATTTCGTAAGCCAAGTTGTTAACAGCGCCTTCTGACAAGCCTTGTTGTTCACCTTGATGTAATCTGTCGCCTAAGAAGTTTTTCCATTGATCCCAATTGTCCAGTACAGACATGAATGGTCACCCTTTCCTTCAAAATAGTACAAAGATATTTTGTGAAGGAACCGAGGAAATTATACATGTCTTTTAAAAAAATCATGTGTACCATCCGCCATTTACGCCTAAAATCTGCCCGGTTATATAGGACGACTTGTCGGAAAGCAAATAGTATACGGCCTCCGCGACTTCTTTGGAATGCCCCATCCTTCCCATCGGGATATCGCCTTTGATGATTTCCAGATCTTCTGCACTGAAAGATTCGAGCATGGAAGTGGAAATCGCACCGGGGGCAACGGCATTCACCCGGATTCCATTAAGCGATACTTCTTTGCTAAGCGCCTTGATAAAAGCATTTTGGCTGCCTTTGACCATTGAATATAATACTTCACAAGATGCACCTGTCTGCCCCCAAATCGATGTGACGGCAACGATGGCAGCCTGTTCTTGGTACATTAGCTTTGGAAGCAGTTCCTTTGTTAATTGGAAAGGGCTCGTTACGTGCAGCTGAACCATTTCAGTAACGATAGTCTCATCCATGTCAGATATAAGCCCGTAATAGCTATTGCCACTATTAAGGACGATTGCATGGAGGGCAAAAATATTTTCCGCCAATTTCTTGTAGCCGTCCGGTGCAGCCAAATCCGCTTGTATCGGAATAAGTTCGACTTGATGAGGCTTCAGTTCTTCAATCAGGGCAAGTATCGCTTCTTCATTGCTGTTATAATGTAAATAAAGTGAGTAATTCTCCTCGGCGAGCTTTATAGCGATTTCCCTGCCGATTCCTCCACTGGCTCCTGTAATAAGGGCAAAACGTTTCCCCACTTTCACGCCCCCTTTATATTATTTCGGAAGTACCTGACAGACTGTCATCCGTTCATCGGATATTAAATCCTTGGCGACCTCCCTGATATCCTCGATGGTTAGTTTTTCCAATACCGATACAACATCGAACAAATTCATATCATTGAATGCATATCTGGTGAATTGATTCGCTATATATTCCGGCGAATTCAAGGAACGGAGGAAAGAACCGATTTTTTTCTTGATTGTCCTTTGCAGGCTTTCTTCATTCAGGCCGGTTCCGGCTTTTGATTTTTGCAGGATACCGAATATAGACTCCGTCAACTCATCAGGTTTGGCACTGTCCCCGCCAATTAACGCAAATCCAAAACCTTGTTCCTGTGTATAATCATATGAGAAGCTTTGATCGATCAACCCTTCCTCATACAGCTCCTCATGCAAAGGCGAACTCTTGCCAAACAGCATTTCCAAATAAATATTGGTCGCCAATTCCCTTTTCAAAAGCTGTAAACCGGATTGGTTTACATTGATGGCCTTGATGCCCAGCATCACTTTTGGTGTCTGGACATTCATCCTTAAGACTTCCTTATCCTTGGCAACGATTTCCGGCTCTTCGTCAAATTTACGTTCCACTGCTGGTTGTTCGTTGTACCCTTTATCATTTTGGTTATCCCGAATCAGTTTCATGGTACTTTCGACATCTACCGGTCCTACAACGAATAGGAGCATGTTGCTAGGATGGTAAAACGTATTATAACATTCATAAAGCATATCTTTCGTAATACCTGCAATCGATTCCACAGTACCGGCAATATCGATTTTCACTGGATGCTGATGATACATATTGGCAATCGTCCCGAAATATAAACGCCAGTCTGAATTATCATCATACATGTTGATTTCCTGCCCAATGATTCCTTTTTCCTTCTCTACCGTCTTTTCCGAAAAGTAAGGATCCTGGACAAAGTCAATTAAGGTAGTTAGATTCCTCTCGAAATCCGACGTGCTGGAAAATAAATAAGCTGTACGGGTGAAAGAGGTAAAGGCATTTGCAGATGCTCCCTGCTTTGAAAATTGCTGAAAAACATCACCATCTTCCTTTTCAAATAGCTTATGTTCAAGAAAATGGGCAATCCCATCTGGTACTTTTGAGAATTCCGTTTCATTCAATGGTTTGAAATGGTTGTCGATTGAACCATAATTCGTCGTGAAAGTCGCAAATGATTTATTGAACCCGCTTTTCGGAAGAATATATACTTCGAGACCATTATCCATTTTTTCATGGAAAAGCTCTTCTTTCAATTGAGTGAATGCTATTTTTTCCATTACCCTTGCACCTCCGCTTCCGTTAGGAAATAAATCGTATCAAGCTGGATCTTTTGACCAACTGCAATGATTTCTTCCTTTGTCGTCCGCTCTGTTTTTGCAAACCACTCGTCGAGTGATATATCCTGCCCGGAAATCACATTATGATATAAAATTTCCACAAGCCCTCTCGAAACGTCAATGGTTTCAAGGAGCTGGTTCTTAACGACCGCCTTTGTCTGTGCCAGTTCTTCATCGGAAAAGTTCCCTTGCTTCATTTCCTTCATTTGTGCATGAATGATATCCAATGCCTGCTTGTAGTTGGCATTTTCAATGCCGGCCATGACCATTAATAATCCTTTATGACTTTCAAGCCTTGAAGCTGCATAATAAGCAAGGCTGGCTTTCTCCCTGACATTAATGAAAAGTTTGGAATGTGAAAAGCCGCCAAAAATCCCATTGAATAGCTGAAGAGCATAATAATCCGGATCACCGTATGCAACTTGGGTTCGATAACCGATATTCAACTTCCCTTGTTTCACATCCGAATTCTCGATGATTTCTTTTTCCTTCTCCACTGCCTTGCCCGTCTCCCTTGGCAGTCTAACAGGCTCACGTTCTTGCAACGACACATATTTGTCAGCCAGTGCCTCCACTTCCGATCCATCGATGTCGCCGATTACATATAAATCGATTTCATCTTCCGACAGCATTTTTTTATAGTAGGCGAATAGGGATTCTGGAGTTATCGTTTCCAAGTCTTGAAGATTACCGCTCGCTTCTAAAGCATATGGTTCGTTTTTGCACATTTCCTCTACTAGACGTGTAGCTGAATATCGCATTTTGTCATCGGAAATGGATTGAATCCGCTGTTTTAAAGAACGGATTTCATTGGAAACCGTTTTAGAGTCAAAGGCTTCGCCGTTTTTCTTCGGATTGAAGATCACCTCTGATAATAGCCCAAAAGCCTTTTCGAGAAGCGGGGTTGAATCACTAAGGAATTTTTCATTTACGATATCGATCGTAAAACTTATGATTTGATATTCTCCTTTTTTGGCTACATCGACATAAAACCCTGCTCCATATAAATCATCAAGATAAGATCGAAGCTCGGGTGTTGTAGGATATTTACTTGTATTGCTTTGTAACACATATGGCAGCAATGCACGATATGTAACGTCCTCTTTTGTCAACGGGGCTTTCATCTTCAGCACGAGAGTATTCGTTTTATATTTATCCGTCCGGACCACATGAAGCTTGTAGCCGCTTTTTTCCGTAATTGTATCGGAAGCAATAGACATGAATAATCCTCCTCATTATATAAATCACCTTTATTAGCTTATTGTTTGTAGATTGGAACCCTTTTAAACATCTACTTAAAATATACATGTGAAAGGAAAAATCATGCAAGTAACAGCTACTTTTTTTGGTTTTTCACCAGCTCACCATCACTTATGGCTCAAATCTCAAAAGAAAAAACCGGCCAGCACAGTTTGCTGACCGGTTAGACACTTATCTTTTCCCTTTGATGTATGGCTGTCCGGATGCTTTTGGAGCATCAGCACGTCCAATGAAACCAGTTAGCGCAATGATCGTCAGAACATATGGAGCGATCAAGAGGTAAACTGATGGAATATCCTTGAAGAAGGGAAGGCTCGAGCCAACGATACTTAAACTTTGGGCCAAACCAAAGAATAAAGCTGCTCCCATTGCCCCGATCGGGTGCCACTTACCAAAAATCATGGCGGCAATGGCCATGAAACCTTGACCATTAATTGTCGCATGATTGAATTCATTTGAAAAGATGGTAGCATAAATCGCTCCGCCGATACCTCCAAAAGCACCTGATAATAAAACGGCGGCATATCGGATTTTCGTAACATTGACACCCATCGTATCAGCAGCCATTGGGTGCTCACCCACTGCACGGATCCTTAACCCGAATGGTGTTTTATAAAGTACATACCAAACGACAAAAGATATGAGAATCGCTATATATACGATGTAATAGCCATTTGCGAAAAAGATGGGTCCAATAAATGGAATATCACTTAGTAACGGAACATCAATCCTTGGGAATGTTTCTGTGATTCTATCAGTTTGACCTTTGTCAAAAATCAACTTCACCAAAAACATGGTCAGACCAACTGCCAACAAGTTGATGGCTACCCCACTAACCGTTTGGTCCGCCCTGAACGTAATGCATGCCACAGCGTGCAGAATGGAAAACAGCAAGCCGGCAATCATAGCCGCTAGGACTGCAAGCCAAGGAGTCCATTCACCAAATACATCAGCAAACATTAAGTTAAAAACAATCCCTGTAAAGGCACCAATGACCATCAAACCTTCTAAACCGATGTTTATGACACCAGCCCGTTCAGAAAACACTCCTCCGAGTGAAGTAAAAATAAGTGGAGCAGCTAGAGCTATCATTGATGGAATAATAATTTGTAATACTTGGTAAAAATCCACTTATTTCACCCCTTTCTTAAATCGAGCGGCAATCCAACGAATAAAATAACTGGAAGCGACGAAGAAAATGATCAATGCTATGACAATATCCACAATTTCACTAGGTATTCCGGTTTCCAGCGGCATATTTAAGGCCCCGGCTTTCAGTCCCCCAAATAATAAGGCTGCAAGCACAACGCCAATAGCTGTATTCGCCCCTAATAAGGCTACTGCAATCCCATCAAAGCCCATACCTGTGAACCCGCCTTTGACTGCGGCATAACCGAAAGTTCCAAGGCCTTCCATCGCACCAGCAAGTCCTGCAAAAGCACCTGAAATAACCATGGAAAGTATGATGTTCTTATTGACACTCATCCCTGCATACTCGGACGCGTGCTGATTGAAACCTACCGCTTTCAGTTCAAAGCCGGTTTTGGTCCTTTCAAGCAGGAACCACATGATGATTACGCAAATAATCGCTACCACTATTCCCCAATGCATCCGGGAAAAATCCGTAATGCTTTCAAAAAAAGGAGACCGCAGTGATGCTGTATCAGCAATTCTTTCTGTTTTATCCAGCTTGTCAGTCATTACATTCCTAATTAAATAATTCGTCACATATAAAGCTGTATAATTCAACATGATAGAAACGATTACTTCATGTACACGGAACTTAGCTTTTAAATAACCAGGGATAAAAGCCCACAATGCCCCAGCAGCTGCACCAACTAAGATGGCCAATGGCAAATGGATGATCCTTGGAAGATCAAAAGCGATTCCGACCCAAACTGCCGCCAGCCAGCCTACAATTAATTGCCCTTCTACACCGATATTGAAAAGGCCCGTGCGAAAAGCAAAAGCCACTGCCAAACCGGCAAGGATATAAGGAATGATTGTCCTGACGGATTCCCCTACATAATAAGAATCCCCAATAATTCCATTTACCATGGAGCCATAGCCGGCAACTGGGTCATAGCCGCTTACTAACATGATTATGGCCCCAACGACTAAGCCGAGGATAACTGCTATTAACGGACTCGTTAATTTAGATAAATACTTAGACATTTTGTTTTCCACCTGCTTCCGTCCGTTTACTGCCGGCCATTAGAAGGCCAAGCTCCTGCTCAGTCGTTTCTTTCGGATCGACAATTGCGACGATTTCCCCTTCGTATATAACGGCAATCCTATCACTCACATTCATGATTTCTTCCAATTCAAATGATATGAGAAGTACCGCTTTTCCTGCATCACGCTGTTCAATCAGCCGTTTATGGATAAACTCGATCGCTCCTACATCAAGCCCGCGTGTTGGCTGTGCGGCAATCAATAAATCCGGGTTCCTATCAACTTCCCGTCCGATGATCGCTTTTTGCTGATTCCCGCCAGAAAGAGCCCTTGCCGGGGTATATTCACTAGGAGTCCGAACATCATAGCTTTTGATCAATGAACGGGCTTTTTCAAATATTTTCTTTGAGTTCAAGATACCGGCTTTTGAGAAAGGCCTTTGATAGTAGGTTTGCAAGACAATATTTTCCCCAATGCTGTAATCGAGAACCAAACCATGCTTATGCCTGTCTTCTGGAATATGGCCGACACCTGCTTCAGTGATTTTACGCGGCTTCAGATTCCTGATCTCTTTTCCATTTAGCTTTATCGAACCAGCTGTTGTCTTCCTTAGGCCAGCCAATGCCTCAATCAGTTCGGATTGACCGTTTCCATCTACACCGGCAATACCGACAATTTCTCCTGCACGGACTGTTAAATCCAAGTTCCGAACAGCTGAAACGCCCCGGGAATCCTTGACTTCCAGTTCCTGAACCTCGAGAACTACATCCGAAGGAGTAGCGGCCGTTTTTTCCGTCTTGAATAGAACTTCCCTACCGACCATCAAGCTCGCCAATTCGTTAGGATTCGTTTCGTTGACGTTCACTGTACCAATTCCTTGCCCTTTGCGTATAACCGTTACCCGGTCACAAACCTCCATGATTTCCTTAAGTTTGTGTGTGATTAAAATGATAGATTTCCCCTCTTTGATAAGGGCTTTCATAATATAAATCAATTCCTTGATTTCTTGAGGAGTCAATACAGCGGTCGGTTCATCAAAAATCAATATTTCGGCTCCGCGGTAAAGCGTCTTAAGAATCTCGACACGCTGCTGCATCCCTATTGAAATATCGGCAATTTTCGCATAGGGGTCAACACGAAGCTGATATTGTTCTGATAGTTTCCTAACTTCCTCGCTCGCTTCCTTTAAATCGATCTTACCCGCTTTGGATGGTTCTTTTCCTAAAATGATATTTTCCGTTACTGTAAAAGGGTCAACGAGCATAAAATGCTGATGGACCATCCCAATCCCTAAATCATTGGCAATGTTGGGACTGGTAATCTTGACTGGCTTGCCATTCACACGGATTTCTCCCTGCTCTGGCTGGTATAAGCCGAATAAAACATTCATCAAAGTGGATTTACCCGCGCCATTTTCACCTAATAATGCGTGAATCTCCCCTTTTTTAACCTGAAGTGTAACGTTATCATTTGCGACGATGCCGGGGAATTCCTTACGGATATTAAGCATCTCAATTACATATTCCACGTATTATCAACTCCTAAAATGAGTGTAAATATTCCTAAATCATTTAATTGCTTTTACTAGCTTATTGATTTTTTTTAAAAAACCAAATGAAAAACTACGATTCTTTCATAGTTTTTCATTCGATATTTTTCAGTTGCAAGCGTGATTGGGAAAAGAAAGAATAGAGGGCAATTCTGCCTCCCTATTCTTTCTGGCATTACAGCTTATAAATCAAGTTTTTTGAATTCTTCATCCGTACCCGGAACTACGAATTCACCTGATTTAATTTTTTCTGTCCATTCTTCGACCGCTTTTAATGATTCTTCTGTTACGTTATCTTTTGTTTCGGAAATGCCTACACCATTTTCTTCGATACCGTACTCAATTACTTTTCCGCCTGGGAAGTTTCCTTCTTTCGCTTTTTCGGAAAGGTCTTTAACTGCCACGTCAACACGTTTTAGCATGGAAGTCAGAGTGATGTTGTCGTCAGTTCCAGGAACTGCCCCCAATTTAGCTTGGTCGCTATCTACACCGATAACATAGATTTCTCTCTTAGGATCTTTTTGCTTTTGCTCTACTGCTTCAGTGAATACACCTTTTCCAGTTCCGCCAGCAGCATGATAAATGATATCGATACCTGAAGAATACATGGAGCCTGCAGTTGATTTACCGATATCAGCTTTATTGAAATCCCCGGCATATTTAACTTCAACTTTTGCATCCGGATTTACAGATAAAACCCCAGCCTTAAAGCCAACTTCGAATTTCTTGATTAACTCAGATTCAACTCCGCCGATAAAACCGACTTTGTTTGTTTTCGTTTGCATTCCGGCAATTACACCTACTAGGAATGAACCTTGCTGCTCTTTAAAATTAATGCTGGCTACATTCTTTTTGTCTACAACTGTATCCACGATGGCAAAGTGTGAATCCGGACGTTGGTCAGCCACTTCACCAACAGCTTCCGCTAAAAGGAAACCGATGCCATAGATTAGTTGGTAATCTTCACGTACAAGCGTATTCAGGTTCTTAGCGTAATCGGCATCAGATTTAGATTGCAGGTAGTTGTAGCCATCTTTACCTTTTTCCAGACCATTATCCTTACCGAATTCCTGAATGCCCTTCCAAGCGGATTGGTTGAACGACTCGTCATCCACGCCGCCAGTATCAGTTACCATCGCAACAGTGAAGTTATCTTTGTTTTTCCCATTTGAAGATTCTTTATCATCATTCTCTGAATTACCACATGCTCCCAGTAGCGTACCGGCTGCAAGAACAAGTGAAAGAGCTAGTCCTAATTTGCGCTTTTTCAATTTTTATCCCCCTAATTTACATAGTTTTTTGAGCAGGAATGTTCTGAAAAGTCATTTATGTTTGCGTTTTCACTTCTCGTTAATTTTTTTTGCATACGTTTGATCGACCTTTTTCGGAATCGAAACAATCGCTTGCATTCATCCGTATGCAGAGTCAAGGCCTACACACGTTTACGAAGAACATGAAAGCTGAACATATTGGCTTTAAAGTAGTTAACAGAATACAGGATAGGCTGGTCCCAATCATCCAGATGCATCTGCTTTAAAACGAGTAGCGCGGCTTCTGGCGAGCATTTAAGGATAGGAGAAACTTTCTCATGATATCCAATAGGCTCAATCTCCGCTACGGCATGCGTAATTTTCCGATGCGCATCTCTTTCCAAAATATCTAAAAGAGACTCATCATTACGGTCAAAATTTTCTGAAAGAATAGATTCAGGAATTTTGTCAATACAGTAGACGACTGGCTCCCCATTCGCTGTCCTTACTCGTTCGATGCTGACGATGCGTTCGTCTGTTGAACAAGAAAACCTGCGTATATCCTCTTCTGTAGGTTCTTGGGCCGTCGAGCTTAAGAAAATCGTACCCGGCTTCATCCCTGCCTCTTCAATCATGTTCGTGACACTTTTTAATTGCTCGATACCTGAAGTGAACCGAGGTTTCGGATTGACGAAAGTCCCAACTCCATGGCGGCGAATGATGATGTTTTCTTCTTCCAAAATTCGCAGCGCTTCTCGAAGTGTCGCCCTACTAACTCCCAATTTTTTCGCAAGATCGAATTCTGAAGGGAATTTTTCATTTTCCTGATAGACTCCAGCTTCAATATCCTGCTTCAGGTAATCAATGACCTGCAAATATAAATGTCGACTATCTGATTTTATTGACATACAGTTTCCCCCAGCTAATTTCTTAAGACATCAGACCTCTGATGTTGAATCATTCCTACTAATCGAAAATAATATAACATTTTTTTTGATATAAATAAATAGTGTTTTACTATTTACTTTAAAAGAATTTAGGAGAAATTACCCTTCCCTGTGTCTTTCAATCTAGATGTGGCCGCGGAATTTGTACGATTATTCTCCTAAATCAGATAAATTTTTAAAAAAATGCATGATGAATGCAACTATGTTCAAGATGCTGTTTTCCTGTATAATAGGATTTATCTTCTTTGAAGGGATGTACACAAGATGTTAAAGATTACAGAATACACAATCGAAAAATTAAATGATCCATTTGGTATTTTGTCCGGGGAACGTTACGAGTTGTTCTTGGATATTGAAGTGCCTGAAGAGGATGAACTCTTTTCAGAAGATGGTTTATATATCCGGGTGCTTTTTGCTGTGGAAGAACAAAAAGGCAAATTGATTAAATATGATATTTTTGAAAAAGGGAACGAAGGCGCACTCGAATTCGATTTAGAAGAAGATGAAGAAGCGATGATTACCGACTTCTGCCTTAAACATTTAGACGAGGCGATGAATAATTAAAAAACCGGGCAGCTGCCCGGTTTTTTCTTTACCTATGATGAATGTGCTTCATCTTGTTCATCTTTTGTAACCAATACATTTCGTGGTTTACTGCCTTCATATGGACCGACAATTCCCCTCGCTTCCATTTCATCAATCAATCTGGCTGCCCGGGTATAGCCAATCCGGAAACGG
Organism: Peribacillus sp. 05N428; assembly: GCF_056397085.1. Taxonomy (NCBI): domain Bacteria; kingdom Bacillati; phylum Bacillota; class Bacilli; order Caryophanales; family Bacillaceae; genus Peribacillus; species Peribacillus sp. 05N428. The sequence goes on from NZ_JBFTMS010000011.1 coordinate 57,447, forward strand.
CGCTGCAGCATGGAAACAGATGCAGTCTGCATTTCTACGATCAACGATACCGCATCCCCATATAAATCATCTTCGACTTCACCATTTGAGGTTTCTGCAATTTCATCGGGTATCATTTCTTCGTTGTATTGTGCTTTTTGCTGTGAAATGACATATGTGACAACTTCCTCGACTTCATTGTCGGATAAAAAGGCCCCTTGGACGCGGACCGGTTTTGAAGCTCCTGAAGGCAGGAAGAGCATGTCACCCCGGCCTAACAGTTTTTCGGCCCCGCCCATGTCGAGGATCGTTCTCGAATCGGTCATTGATGAGACACTAAAAGCTATCCGAGATGGGATGTTCGCTTTAATGACCCCTGTAATTACATCTACGGATGGCCGCTGAGTGGCAATTATCAAGTGGATGCCAGCAGCACGAGCCATTTGTGCAAGCCTTGTGATGGCATCCTCTACATCGTTAGAAGCGACCATCATCAAATCTGCCAGCTCATCGACAATGACTACGATATAAGGCAAGAGCGGTTGTTTGGCGTCTTCTTCAATGTTATACCGGTTAATGTAATCATTGTAACCTTCAATATTTCGCGTACCGGAATGAGAAAATAGCTCGTAGCGCCTTTCCATTTCACTGACCACTTTTTGCAAAGCCTGTGCGGCTTTCTTTGGATTGGTCACTACAGGTGCAAGTAAGTGGGGAATTCCATTATAGACATTCAACTCGACCATTTTTGGATCGATCATCATCATTTTCACTTCATGCGGTTTTGCCCGCATCAGAATACTCGTGATAATCCCATTGATACAAACGGATTTCCCGCTGCCCGTAGCACCAGCCACTAGTAAATGCGGCATTTTATTGAGCTCCGCCTTAACCGCTTCACCGGAAATATTCCGCCCTAAGCCTATTTGCAGTTTTGCGTCAGGCTTGTCAACTTCTTTGGCCTCTAAAACTTCCCTTAATGAGACCATCGCCACTTCGGAGTTAGGCACTTCTATTCCGATTGCCGATTTTCCGGGAATCGGCGCTTCGATCCTAATATCCTTTGCGGCAAGTGCAAGGGCCAAGTCATCGGATAGGCTGACAATTTTACTTACCTTCACACCTACATCCGGATGTACTTCGTATTTGGTTACGGCTGGGCCTAAATGAACTTGAGTGACTCTCGCTTTCACTCCAAAGCTATGAAAGGTGCGCTCAAGTTTTGCCGCATTTTCATGAATCAATTGGTACTCTCCGCTTTGGTCGGTTTTTTTAGGCTGCAATAACAAGGAAAGAGGCGGTAAAAGATATTCTTTATTCTCCACTTCCGTAAAATTCATAGGCGGAACGGCATCATCCTGGTCCTCTGCATTTTCAGCTGCAGGTTCCGTAACAACGGGAATTACTTCGTTTTCGTCGCTATATGCTTTATCAGCAAAGCTGGAAATGATCCGTTCCGTCGCCATTTCCTGTGTTTCCTCTTCTAGAGGGGTCTGATCCGTTTCTTCCACCGGTTCGTTTTGCCGTTTCTTCTTTTTCACGGGATTCTTTTTCTTTTCTTTTTTGTCTTCATTCCACGTTTTCACATCATCTCTGAATGCGGACCATTGCTTTTTGAAAAAGCCGCCAAGACCCCTGAAAAACTTCCCGAGGGTTTCACCTAACGTTTTCCCGGTCAATAGGACGGCACCTACAATGATAAAGAGGAATGAAACGATTTTCGATCCAGCTTCGTCGAATAGAAAGTAAGAAGCTGCAAATAATATCGCTCCAATCATACCGCCCCCAAGGTCCTTTGAGCTGGCCTTGCCGGTCACTTCCATCCAAAATAGTTCCCATGTATTCGAAATGACGCTGGGCTTCGTAAATGGTCCTCCATCTGCAAGCATGTTAAACAGGGTCACATGACTTAGCAGGAGCATGCTCGCAACAAGGAAGTACATCCCGACCAATTGCCGTTTCAACAGGTACGGGACCTCTCTCTTTATCATCAAATAGAACCCAGCTGCAATTGCTCCCAACAAAAAGAGGATATACCATTCCCCCATGAAGAAGCGGATTAAAAAGACCGTCCCGTTTCCAACTGCTCCAAGCTTGGCAATGGCAATGATGGCCAAACCTATTATAGTGAGGCCAATCAATTCATATTTAAGCGTTAGTTTTAACTTCTCTGTACTATTCTTTTTTCTGCGTTTCTTCTTTGCCATAATATCACCTGATTCTTCATGAAACTATTCTAACTTTCCTATTCAACATCACTACATGATTTCCCTTCACAAAACAAACGTTCGCTACTGATTATACCAAATAAATATGGCCGTGTCCTTGATATATATACCATTCATTCTTTAGGCGGACATTTTTCCCATATAATGAATAAAGCAGCCAAGCGGCTGCTGATTTTCATTCCAGTATATCATAATTTACCTCAGTTAGTCGTTTTTACTAATGGTTCATATGTTCGAACACATTTATGACAGCTCCCGGCTGAATGTGTACATTCATATAATCTACAGGATCGGTGCTGACTATTCGATCAATGCGAAACGTACGGCCACCGTCATGTTCAACCATCACATGTACACCATTGTAGATCATTTCTATTAAATTTGCCGTCTTCTCATGGTGATGAGGGAAAATTATTTCTTCAGGAACGATCGTGTAAAGCGTCATTGCAGAAGCCCCTCCTCTTCCCCGGCAATTTTTGGCCTTCTTTCTTCCATGAAGCTATTTAGTTTTCTCATGGCCTGGCCCACTCCTCCTACATCATCGATCATACCGATTTCAACTGCCTCGGCCCCGATAACATTCGTACCGATATCACGGGTCAAGTTTCCTTTGGCAAACATTAAATCCTTAAAACTTTCTTCCGTAACGTTGGAGTGGCGCGTAACAAATTTAATGACTCTTTCCTGCATCTTATCCAAGTATTCAAAGGTTTGAGGCACGCCAATGACTAGCCCTGTCAAACGAATTGGATGAATCGTCATCGTTGCTGTTTCTGCTATATAGCTATGGTCACACGAAACCGCAATCGGCACACCGATCGAGTGCCCTCCCCCAAGTACAATCGAGACGGATGGCTTTGATAGGGAAGCCAGCATTTCTGCGATTGCCAGTCCCGCTTCGACATCTCCTCCGACTGTATTTAATATGACAAGCAGCCCCTCTATATTGGGATTTTGTTCAATTGCCACAATTTGCGGAATAACATGTTCATATTTGGTCGTTTTATTTTGAGGCGGCAGCTGCATATGTCCTTCAATTTGTCCAATGATCGTCAAACAATGGATTTTTGAGTCTTGAGATAGTTGCGGAACATTAGTAGCCCCCAGCTGCTGGATCTTTTCGATTAAAGTTGAATTCTTACCTTCCTGCTTGCCTTCATTTTCATTTGGTAATGGTGCATTATCCACTATGCCAACCCCTTTCTCTTTTAGCCTATAGCTTTATTATGTCTCGAGTCTCGGACTTCATTCTTCAAGATATAAGAGTCAGAAAAAAGAACCCCTGACTGTTCAAATCAGGGGTTCCTTTCTTAATATTCCATTATGATCGGTAAAATCATTGGGCGGCGTTTCGTTTTTTCATAGAAGAATTGGTTTAACGCATCACGCATTTCCTGCTTCAGCGTGGACCAATCAAAAGGCTGGCGCGACCCATTTTTCTTTACGATTTCACTTACTATTTCAGTTGCTTCCGCAATCATTTTTTCTGATTCGCGAACATATACGAAGCCCCTTGAAATGATTTCAGGGCCTGCTGCAATGCTTTTATCCTGACGGTTCAACGTGACGACTACAATCAAAATGCCATCTTGGGATAACAAGCGACGATCACGAAGAACGATATTACCTACATCTCCAACACCGCTGCCATCTATCAGGATATTTCCTGCAGAGACTTTGCCGGAAAGCCCCATTTTATTGCCCTTTAGTTCGATGACATCCCCTTTTTCGGCAATTATGATGTTTTCACGCTTAATTCCCGCAGCAACCCCAACTTTTTGATGGGCATATAAATGGCGGTATTCCCCATGTACAGGGATTAAGAATTTAGGATTCATCAAATTGATCATCATTTTAAGCTCTTCCTGGCTGCCATGCCCTGTTACGTGCACTTTATATTTATTGGCAGATACCACTTCAGCACCTACCCTGTATAGCAAATCGACGGTTTTGGATAAAATAAGTTCACCGCCCTGCAGGGGTGATGCACTGATCAAAACGGTGTCTCCCTTTTTGATCGTTACCTGCTTGTGGGTCTGCTTTGCCATTTTTTGAAGTGCTGCAATGGGTTCGCCCTGATGACCTGTCGATAACACGACTATTTCACGGTCGTCATACTGGCCAATTTCATTAATCGGGATTATCAGCTCTTCTTCGACCTTTAAGTAGCCAAGATTCAAGGCTGTTTCATAAACTCGTTGCAGGCTTTTTCCTACAACTGCCACTTTTCTGCGACTTGCTGCCGCTGCATTGAAAACATGTTGAATCCGGTTGATGTTCGAAGCGAAGCACGCAACGATGATCCTTCCGGAGGCAGCATGGAAAGCCTCTGTAATATCTTTGGCCACAACTGCTTCTGAAGTCGTATAACCTGGCCTCTCGGCACCGGTACTATCCGAAAGCAGGCATAGGACACCATCTTCACCGATACTGGCCATCTTACCGATTTCCGGTTTATATAGATCCGTTGCTGCCTGGTCGAATTTGAAATCCCCTGTATAAACGATTGCACCTTCACGAGTGTGGATCACGACTCCGACGGAATCGGGAATACTATGGTTAGTCCTGAAAAAGGACACGGCTGCTTGAGGGAAACTTAAAAGGGAATCCGAATCGATTTCAGTGAAAGTTGCCCTACCGTTAAAGCCATCTTCCTTTAATTTCGTTTTGATTAAAGCAAGTGTAAGCTTAGTTCCATAAACAGGAGCTGGTAAATATTTCAAGACATAAGCAAGCGCTCCCATATGGTCTTCATGACCATGGGTTATGAATATCCCCTGCACCCGTTCCTTATTATCCATCAAATAAGAAATATCTGGGATAACCGCATCGATTCCGAGCATTTCGTCTTCCGGCAGCATTAATCCTGCATCAAGAAGATAGATGTCCTCGTTCACCTCAACGACGTACATATTTTTACCAAGCTCCCCTTGTCCTCCAAGAGAAATCACTTTTATTCCATTATTTTTATCTTTACCCAATCGAATATCCTCCTTAAAAAATCCCGTTCATAATTTCCCAATGATTTCATTATAACCGATGTTCAAAAAACATGACAACACTTACCATTTTCAGAGGGACTTTTTCATATAATTCAAAAAAACAACCTATTATGTAAGAGATCCTTTGTACTTTTACCATTTTCGATTGATCATAATAAAATCCAATATTTTATCCCGAAATCGGAAAGTATATCCCGTTCATATACATCATTATGTAAAAACAAGCCAATCTTCAACGATCAGCTTGTTCCGTGTCTTTTTATTTTTTTAATACCTTGGTTAATGCCAGGCGTTCCTGCTCCGTCAATGGCACGATTGGAAGTCTCACCGATCCAACGTCAATTCCATATAACTGAAGCGCTGTTTTGACAGGTGCAGGGCTTGGCGCTGCAAACAAACCTTTTATAAGCGGTAACAGTTCCTGATGCAGCCGGGCTGCCTCTTTCAAGTTCCCACTGATGAAGGCCTCCACTATTTTCTGCAACTCCTTGCCAGCAACATGTGAAGCAACCGATACTACACCCACACCGCCAATCGCCAATACCGGTAGTGTTAAAGCATCGTCCCCGCTATATAATGCAAAATCTTCATCCGTGCCGGCTATGATTTGGGTCATAGCGTTTAAATCCCCGCTCGCTTCCTTAACGGCTACGATATTAGGAATTTTCGAAAGCCGGATGATCGTTTCCGGTTCAATGTTAACTGAAGCGCGCCCAGGGATATTATATACCATAACAGGGAGCGTCGTACTGGCTGCAATAGCCTTAAAATGCTGGTACAGACCTTCTTGATTCGTTTTACTATAATACGGGGCAACCAGCATAATCGCATCGGCGCCATTTTGTTCCGCCTTTTTTGTCAACTCGATGGAAGCATACGTATTGTTGCTTCCTGTACCCATGATGATGGGCACACGTTTTTCAACAACCTTAGAAACATGACGCAATAACGCGATTTTCTCCTCCGAAGATAAAGTTGGAGATTCCCCTGTCGTTCCCGACAGCACAAGCGAATCGGTTCCATTCGTTAATAAGTAATTAACCAATGAAGTCGTCTTTTGAAAATCAATATTTCCCTTGCTATCGAAAGGGGTGACCATCGCGGTTGATACTCTACCAAATATCATCATCTAACACCTCTTTAATTTTTAAAACATTTACTTAATAAAAACCCTGATTATTGGACTTCCCCTTCATGCAATTGAAATGCATAGTGCAGGGAATTAACGGCTTCTATTAAATCTTCTTCTTTTACGAGTACCCAAATTGTCGTATGGCTGTCCGCTGACTGGAGAATGGCAATTTCCTTTTCGGAAAGCGCTGTGACAATCTTCGCTGCAACACCCGGTACTCCATTGATGCCTGCACCGACTACCGATACTTTGGCACAATTCCTTTCAATGACCGGTTCATGACCAAGCTCGGCCAAAATCGAGAGGGCAAGTTCTGTCATCTCTTCCGATACGGTATAAACTACACCACTTGGATATATATTTATAAAGTCAACTGAAATGGAGGCATTGGCCATCGCTTTGAAAACTTCAGCCTGTAGATTATATTGATCCTTTTTCGCACGGACCTTGATTTGAGTGATCTTTGGTACATGGGCAATCCCGGTCACAAGCCTTTCACGTATGTCACTGCCCTGGCTTCCCTTATTCACGCTTGTAACAAGGGTTCCCAAACCTTCGCTGTATGTTGACCTTATCCGAATCGGGACTTTCGCCTGCATCGCAATTTCAACAGCTCTCGGATGAATGACCTTCGCCCCTTGGTATGCCATGTTGCAAACTTCCGTATATGAAACGATTGATAATGGACGAGCTTGATCGGCAATGCGCGGATCTGCCGTCATGATTCCTTCCACATCCGTAAAAATATCGACCCGTTCAGCTTGCAATGCGGCACCTAATGCAGCTGCTGAAGTATCACTTCCACCACGGCCGATGGTCGTGATGTCACCATTTTTAGCAGCTCCCTGGAAACCTGCTACAACGACAACATCCTTCACCTCAAGTTCTTTCATGAGTCGATCGCATTTCATTTCGATTATTTTCGCACTGGAATAGTCGGTATTCGTCATGAATCCTGCTTGAGCTCCAGTATAAGCAACCGCATCAATACCATGTTCCAAGAGCATGTTAGTAAATACTACAGATGATATCGTTTCTCCGACAGACATAAGTAAATCCTGTTCTCGTTTTGAAAGGCTGGCTTTGGCTCCATTTACAAGGGAAAGTAAGGTATCCGTTGCATAAGGATCCCCTTTTCTTCCCATTGCTGAAACCACAACCACCACTTTATAGCCTTCTTTAATCGCTTTTTCGATATGCCCCTTGGCAAATGAACGGCTTTCCTCATCACGAACGGATGTCCCACCGTATTTCTGGACGATAATTTTCATAATATGCACCCCAAATATAAGCCAGCTCCCCGATCCGGGAAGCTGACAAAAACTCTCTATCCTTTATTTTTCTGTCGAGTTCATTAAGAATAAATTATTACTTAACGGTAACCAAACCTAATTTCAAAAGGCTTTCAGCAATTTGAACGGAATTCCAAGCTGCACCTTTTAATAGATTATCGGAAACCACCCATAAATGGAAGCCTTTATCTTCATCCAAATCTTTGCGAATCCGACCGACGAATACATCATTCTTGCCGACGGATGAAGCAGGTGTTGGGTAAACTTGTTGTTCCGGTTCGTCTTCCAATACTATTCCAGGTGCCGTTCTCATTAAATCCTTGATTTGAGAAGCCGCTATGCCTTCTTTTTCAACTTCAATGTATACAGATTCCGAATGACCTGTTACAACAGGAAGCCTCACGCAAGTTGCAGCCACTGGAAGGTCTTGCATATGCATGATTTTCTTTGTTTCATTAATCATTTTCATCTCTTCGAATGTGTACCCATTATCTTGGAATTTATCGATTTGGGGAATGACGTTAAATGCGATTTGGTAATGCTTTTCGTCCCCTTTTACCGGTAATATTTTCGGATCGATTTCTTTTTCATCAAGCAAGTCGCGAGCCTGTTCCTTTAATTCATTTATCGCTGCTGCACCTGCACCAGAAACAGCCTGGTAGGTAGAAACAACAATTTTTGACAAGCCATATGTCTGGCGGATAGGCTCTAATGCCACAACCATTTGGATAGTTGAACAATTCGGGTTTGCAATGATCCCATTATGCTGCTTCAAGTCTTCCTCATTTACTTCAGGAACGACTAGCGGCACATTTTCATCCATGCGGAAAGCGCTCGTATTATCCACCACTATCGCACCGCGTTTCACTGCTTCTGGAGCCAATTCCTTAGACACGCTTCCTCCAGCACTGAATAAAGCGATATCGATGCCTTCAAAGCTTTCAGGTTTTGCTTCCTGCACTTCGATTTCTTCGCCCTTAAACGTAAGTTTGATGCCTGCGGAACGAGCCGATGATAAAAAGATGATTTTCTTAATCGGTAAGTCCCTTTGTTCGAGTGTTGAAATCATTTGTTGTCCTACTGCTCCAGTTGCTCCCACAACTGCAATACGCAATCCCTGTGTCTCAGTCATTTATACATACTCCTTTTCTATCTCTTAAATTAGTTATTTGTTGGATTTATTACTTCTTGTTCAGAATATCATTTATTTTATCACATTAACATTCCAAAGGGTCGGACTTTAACAAAATATTCTGGTAGTGGAGTGGTTTTTTATAACTTCAACCTACAAATTTATGCATATATGTCAGTCGTTGAAAGCTAGATCCGTGGCAAAAACTTGTTCAGGCTAAATCATCCTTGAACCTTTCGACGATGACAGGTTGAATCTGTTCCCTCTCCAGTGCCGATATGATCGTATCCCTTATCATGCTCATCCTTGCAACCATGGAACTTGGTTTGCCTGTGGGATTATCCTGGCCATATGGAACAAAATAAATATCTTTTGCTGCCATCAGTCTCATTAGATTGACACCATTTAACCCAAGTGCATCATTTGTTGATATCGCGACAACGACAGGACGGTGATTCCTCATCGTCGCTTTTGCAGCCATAAGTACAGGCGAATCGGTAAGAGCATTTGCCATTTTACTCATTGAGTTACCCGTTAAAGGAGCGATCACCATACAATCGAGTGGCAATTTAGGTCCTAAAGGCTCCGCTTTGACGATTGTATCAACGACGTGATTCCCCGTCAATTTTTCTATCCTTTCGACCCAGTCTTCACCCTTTCCAAAACGGGTTTCCGTGTTTTGAACAGTCGATGTTACGATTGGGATGACTTCCGCTCCTTCATTTACAAGTTTTTCTATTTCCGGAAACACTTCATCATATGTGCAATGTGATCCTGTTAATCCGAAACCAATCCGTTTACCTTTGAGACTCATATCATTTTCCCCTTCCTTTTCAAGAACTCGCCTTGAATCAATAGTCCCAGTGCATTCGCTAATATCTGACCAGCTGTTTTCGGGGCAACTATACCCGGCAGGCTCGGTGCCAACAGCGCCTTAATTCCCCTTTTTTCAGCGTAACGAAAATCCGTCCCCCCCGGTTTTGAAGCAAGGTCGATGATTAATGTATGAACGGGCATATTAGCGATGACTTTTGCGGTAATTATCGGAAAAGGGATCGTATTGATACATATATCAACATTTTTCATTTCTGCAGCAAGATCATTTAAATGAAAAGGGGCTAATGCCATTTCACTGATCCTCGCTATATCTTCGCTTTTTCTTGCCCCCACCTTTACTTTTGCTCCAAGTGCCTGGAATGACCGGGCTACACTCATACCGACCCTTCCCAGTCCTAGAACGGCTACATTCGATCCATGGATAGTAAAATCCGTATGTTGAATGGCCATCATGATCGCACCCTCAACAGTGGGAATCGAATTATAAATAGCGACATCATCACGTTCGAACAATAGAACAAGCTTTCGATCCACTTTCTTGAATATCTCATCGAGGTAATCGTTACTGATTCCTGCATAAAAAGTACAATGTTCCGGGGTATTTTTTATCATTTCTTCAGTCAAAACAACCTCTTCACTGGAAAAGATCGTTTCTACTTTCCCATCTGAATCCGTACCCCGGACAGGTAAAATAACTGAATCTAATTCCTTGAAGTTTATATCTTCCATTTTTTCCTTAACCGCTCCGGTAAAAGCATGGTCGAGCTGTTCAAAACCTACCAATAATAGCTTTGCATCAAGCTCTGTCAGTTTACGGACAACTTCAAGCTGACGCGCATCTCCACCAATTACAGCGATTTGCATGCCTGTAAGCATTAAAACCGTCACCTTCTTTATATAAAAGATCCTAAACATTCCTTGCCTCGTGATACAATTCCTTCAGGAAGCAATTCGGTTTTTGCTACATTCTCTAGTTACCCTGCCATCTTATGTTTTTACTTAAAAAACGGTGATAAGAAAAGAAAAAACGCCATAGCTATTGCCAGCTAAGGCGTTTTCGAGAGTGTATTTCGAGAAGTTCCAAGGAGTATGAAGCGAGCGTCATTATCCGTCCATATGCTCTCCGTCTTTAAGTGAAAGTCCTTCCTGAAAATCAATGATGACCATATCCGCACCGATTTTTTTTATATGTTCCCATGGCACTCTTATTTCACTGCCATTCCTTAAAAGGCCGAACCATTTGACAGATGGAATGATCAACGAGGTAATTTGTCCAGTTTCATCTATTTCCAAATCCGTCTGACCAAGGATTCCTAATCTTTCCGCCCTATTCACATCGACTATTTCCTTACCGCTCAGTTCGCTCAACCTCAATTTTGGTTCCCCCTTTTTCGTCTTCTATTCAATCTATATCCGAAAAAGGTGAACTTAGAAGGCATTTAACCAAATATTGTCCATAACTCTGGACCCTCCCGCACTCAAAGAAAAAAAGCCTGACCTCCCAATAAAGGAAGGTTCAGACTTGTTCGTTATTATTTGTCCCAATTTTCCAGCGGGCTCACTAATGACAAGGAATGTTCCGTAAAGATCTGATTTGCCAATTCATTGACGGTATCCTCAGTCACTTCGTCGATCTTGATGATGATATCATCAAGGGAACGGTGCTCACCCAACATAAGCTCATTTTTTCCATTCCGGCTCATGCGGCTATTCGTGCTTTCAAGGCTGAGCATCAAGCTTCCTTTAAGTTGCTCTTTGCTATTCCTTAATTCCTTTTCCGTAATGCCATCCCTTTTTAAAGTATCCAATGTTTCCTGAATGGTTTCATACAGGCTGTCAAGCTGATTTGTGCCTGTCCCCCCATATACTGTCACCATACCGCTATCTTGATAGCTGGAATGATAAGAGTAAACGGAATAGGCAAGGCCGCGTTGCTCCCTGACGTCCTGGAATAGACGGCTGCTCATGCTTCCCCCAAGGATATTATTCAAGGTAATCAGGCTGTATGTTTTATCATTGCCGATTTCCAATCCGTTGTAACCAAGGCATAAGTGGGCTTGTTCCGTATCTTTTTTACGGGTGATCCTATTTTCGTGGAAGGAAGGTTTGACCAATTCAAGACGTTCTTCCCCTCCTTGATACGAGCCAAAGTAGCTTTCGACTTCATTGATCAATTTTTCATCCACATTCCCAGCAATGGACACGACTACCTTATCGGGTGTATACATGTCATGGACGTATTTTTTTAATGTATCACTATTGAAGGTTTCAAGCGTATTTTCCGTCCCTAGTATTGGATAACCAAGGGGGTGATTTTCATATACCGCCTTGCTTAAGAGGTCATGGACAATGTCATCTGGTGTGTCTTCGTACATTTTGATTTCTTCATAGACGACATTTTTTTCTTTTTTCAATTCTTCCCCATCAAATGTTGAATTGAAGAACATATCAGCCAGGATTTCAAGCGCATAGCTTGCATGGTTATCCATTACTTTAGCATAATAGCATGTATATTCTTTTGAAGTGAATGCATTCACCTGTCCACCGATACTATCGAACGATTCGGCAATTTCACGCGCATTTCTCTTAGTTGTCCCTTTAAAGAACATATGCTCCAGAAAATGTGAAACCCCATTCAATTCTGGCGTTTCATTCCTTGAACCTGTTTTGATCCATACTCCAATTGCCGCTGAACGTACAGTTGGAATATTTTCCAATACAATTCTAACTCCATTTTGACACGTGTATTTCTTAATCAACTAACATTCCTCCCAATCATTCTATGCTGCCATCGTTACCAATACATTATGGATTCGATCGCTCTTCATCTACAGCTTCCGAAACGGTAACTACATCTAAATCTTTCTTTTTTATTTCAATTATTAACGTTTCCAATGATTTTGCAGTAGATTCAGTCGGATGCATCAATATAAATGCTCCAGGGTGTACCTTAGAAAGCACTCTTTGTTGAAGGACTTCAGGGCTTGGCTTTTGCCAGTCGATCGTATCCACACTCCACATGGCGGTCTCCATACCGAAAGAATCCGCGATTTTGACCGTTTCATCCCGGTAGCTTCCACTTGGTGGTGCGAACCATTTCATTTTCAAACCTGTCACAGCTTCAATGACTTCATTCGTTTTTCGAATTTCCTCACGTGTAGCTTGTGCGGATATGTTTTTCATATCTGGATGTGAATAAGAATGATTTCCAATTTCGTGCCCGCCATCCTTAATCATCTTGGCCAATTCTGGATTTTTCTTGGTCCAATTACCTTCAAGGAAAAATGTGGCCTTGACATTATTCTTTTTTAACACGGCCAACATATCTTGTAGGTATTCATTCCCCCAGGCCACATTGATTAAAAATGATACCACTGGCTTTTCGGGATGGGCCCGGTAAATGGGAGCCGGATCCAGATCCTCCATATGTATCTTTGCAGGGACCTGCTGAAATACCAGCTTATTCTTATCGAACACGCCCTCCTTCTTCATGGCTTTATACGAATCATCAATATTTACCTTCAGGCCATTATATGCAGGAACGGTTTTCCAAACAGAATCTATTCGTGCATCCTGTGGTGCAATCTCATATTTTTTTGTTGATTCTTTTATTTGTAAAAGAAGCTCGTCTTCTTGCTTCATAGAAGCAACTGAATCATCGGTTAATTGGGTCAAATAAATTTGTGTATATGGATTTTGCACTAATAACCATGATATACCTGCAATGGCACTTATCGCAACTATCTGCTTCCATTTATTATTCATTTTTTACGCCCCCTTCATACCAAAATGTATGAAGAAAACGGACAAGGTAGAACATGTCATCCTTTTGACGCCATTCTCCCCATGGATATTCCAATACCTTTAAACAAAAAAAAGCATGCAGATTCACAAGGAATCGCATGCCGGATTTATATTTTTCATTACGATTGAGAAGGGTTGGCTGCCTCTTTTTGCTCTTTCAAGACTGCTTTACGGGAAAGGTTAACCCTTCCTTGCTTATCGATCTCAGTGACTTTGACCAATAATTCATCGCCAAGTGAAACGACATCTTCCACTTTTCCGACTCTTTCTTCAGCCAGTTCAGAAATATGTACCAAACCGTCTTTACCATTGAAGATTTCAACGAAGGCACCGAACTTTTCGATACGTTTAACTTTACCTAAGTATAGTTCGCCCACTACGACTTCACGTACGATATCTTCAATGATTTTCTTCGCTTTTTGAATCATTGGTTCATCAGTAGAAGATATGAATACCGTTCCATCTTGTTCGATGTCGATTTTCACGCCAGTTTCTTCAATGATTTTGTTGATATGTTTTCCGCTCGGTCCAATGACATCACGGATCTTATCCGGATTTATGGACATTGTAACGATTTTTGGAGCATATTTGGATAACTGCTCACGCGGTTGATTGATCGTTGACATCATTGATTCCAAAATGTGCATCCGGCCATGTTTGGCTTGAAGTAAAGCTTCTTCAAGAATCTCTCTTGAAAGTCCTTCAATCTTAATATCCATTTGTAGGGCAGTAACACCTTTTGAAGTCCCTGCGACTTTAAAGTCCATGTCTCCCAGATGATCTTCCATACCTTGAATATCCGTTAAGATTGTATAGTGCTCACCTGATTTGACTAGTCCCATGGCAATACCGGCAACTGGAGCTTTCAATGGAACTCCGGCATCCATCATTGCCAAAGTGCTTGCACAGATACTTGCTTGTGATGTTGATCCGTTCGATTCAAGGACTTCAGATACAAGTCTGATTGTATATGGGAAGTCTTTATCGTTAGGAATGACAGGCTCCAATGCTCTTTCACCAAGTGCACCGTGACCGATTTCACGGCGTCCTGCCCCACGGATAGGACCAGTTTCACCTACACTGAAATGCGGGAAATTATAGTGATGCATAAAACGTTTTGACTCTTCGGTCCCAAGTCCGTCCAGAATCTGCACATCACCAAGTGCACCTAATGTACAGATGGATAGCGCTTGGGTTTGTCCGCGTGTGAACAATCCGGAACCATGTGTACGGGGCAGAATGGTGACTTCAGATGATAATGGTCTGATTTCGTCAGGATTACGGCCATCCGGGCGCACTTTTTCTTCCGTGATCAAACGGCGGACTTCGGATTTAACCAATTTATTAAGGATTTCTTTAATTTGCTTTAATTTTTCTTCATCAGTTTCTTCTTCATAATGAACCAGCACACGATCTTTTACTGCTTTGATCGCGTCTTCACGAGCATGTTTTTCCTGAACTTGTACAGCTTTGTTCAAGTCAGCTTCACATAGGCCTTTCACTTCTGCTTCCAGTTCCGCATCCACTTGGTATAAAGTTACCTGCATTTTTTCCTTGCCGATTTCAGCAACGATTTTCTCTTGGAATGCAATGATCTTCTTAATTTCATCATGTCCGAACATGATTGCTTCAAGCATCGTTTCCTCTGGTACTTCATTCGCTCCGGCTTCAACCATGTTGATGGCATCTTTAGTGCCGGCAACCGTCAGATTGATGTCACTTTTAGCTAGTTGGTCAACAGTAGGGTTAATAATGAATTCATTATTGATTCTCCCCACTACAACTCCAGCAATCGGACCTTCAAACGGAATATCGGAAACTGAAAGTGCAAGGGAAGAACCTAGCATGGCTGCCATTTCCGTAGAGCAATCTTGATCGACACTCATGACCATGCTGATGATCTGAACATCGTTCCTGAAGCCATCGGCGAAAAGCGGACGGATTGGACGATCGATTAAACGGCTTGCAAGAATTGCCCTTTCACTCGGTCGTCCTTCACGTTTGATGAAGCCTCCCGGAATTTTACCGACTGCATAAAGTCTTTCTTCATAGTTGACTGTCAAAGGGAAGAAGTCAACATTTCTAGGTTCCTTCGAAGCTGTCGCAGTACTTAATACAGCAGTTTCTCCATAACGGACTAAAACTGCCCCGTTCGCTTGTTTGGCTAATTGCCCTATCTCTACCGTTACATTACGGCCGGCCCAGTCAAATGAATACGTATGTTTTTCCTGTCCCATTTATTAAACCCCTCTCTGAATCTTCACTTAGAGGCTTAGTTTACCTAAACCTGTATTGGATTAAATCATTTATATGTGAAAGTAACTGAACTCGAGTTAAAACCAAACTATTCCTATTATGCACGAAAAAAACAAGCATTAACAGTAAAATGAATAAAAATTTCATTCATTTGATTATGTATATCCTGATCATTTATAAATGGAAAAGGACCCGGCTCCTGCCGAGTCCCAAGGACGAAGGCCCAGCCTTAAGTAGAACACGTCCAAATCATTTGATTAACACCAAAAAAGCGGGAAATTTCCCGCCTTCCTGAAAAAATTATCTACGTAGACCTAATTTGTTAATTAGTGTACGGTAACGAGTAACGTCTTTGTTACGTAGGTAAGTTAAAAGATTACGACGTTTACCTACCATTTTTAGAAGACCGCGACGTGAATGGTGGTCTTTTTTGTGTGTGCGTAAGTGATCGTTCAAGTTGTTGATTTCTTCTGTTAATACTGCGATTTGAACTTCTGGAGATCCAGTGTCAGTATCGTGAGTTCTGAATTCTGCGATAAGTTCGTTTTTGCGTACTTGTGTAATTGCCATGTTATTATTCCTCCTAAAATTCTGTAAAATCACCTATTACCGAGCCAGCGTCGGAGTCTCGACTAGCCAAGCAATGGTTATTTTCATACATACAATAGAATACATGTTTTTCATCAAAATTGCAAGTCTTGTCTTTTATGCTTCAAGCTTTGCAAAATAGGCTATTGCATTTTGCTTATCCGTTTCGATCTGAGCGACCAATGCTTCAAGTCCGGAAAATTTCTGCTCACTCCGAAGTCTTGTATGCCATTCAACCGAAACCTGGTCGCCATAAATATCTCCCGAGAACTCCAAGGCATGGACCTCTACAGTGGGATATTTAGGTTTTTCTTCGTGGAACGTAGGTTTGTATCCGACATTGCAAACCCCATTATACCATTTACCGCTTATTTTGATCCTGACTGCATACACGCCTGCAGCAGGGAAGATATAATCGTCACTTACTTCAATATTAGCGGTGGGGAAACCCAACTTCCTGCCCCGCTTTTCACCGTGAACGACATGACCTTTTGTTAAATAGCGTCGTCCAGCCAAATGATAAAAGTCGGAAAAGTTGCCATTACCGAGAGTTTCCCTGATTCTCGTCGAGCTAACCTTTTCATCTTCAAGTGTCTGTTTTGCAACGACTGTCTGCGAAAATCTGCCCTGTGCGTAAACAGGCAAATCTTCCATCGACCCTTGACCATAGCGACCGTATGAATAATCAAAGCCTGCAACTACATGACGGACATTCAGCCCGGCAATGTATTCGTCAACGAACCGTTCCGGCAGTACCGAAGCAAATTCCTTGCTGAAATGGACAATGAATAAATAATCGATCCCCATCGACTCTATGATATCCACCTTATCTTCAAGTGGAGTGATATAGCGGATATTTTCCGTTTTCCTACCCAGTACTGCAGAAGGGTGCGGGTCAAATGTCATGACTGCTGACTTAAGATTCATTTCATCGGCTTTTTGCTTGGCGGCTTGAATGACAATTTGATGGCCTTTATGTATGCCATCAAAAAATCCAAGCGCCATTACAAGCTCGGGAAAATCATCCGTATTAAATTGATGAGGATGCTCTATTGCGATCACTTTCACCTTTCAATCTCCTCTTTCCGGCGGTAAAACGGTCTATAATTCTTGTGCCAATACTTTTACAGGTTTAATTAATCCCTCTTTTGTCGGATGTATTTGATAAATGGCAATGGCCTTATCTGCTGGATCGACCATCACAAATGGCATTCCTTTTTCAACAACAACATCCTTTGTTTGTTCCAATACCGCGCCGTTAAGTACTTTCTTTGCTACTTTATCACTAATCGGAAATTTGGGCAAATGAAATAATCCCCGCTCCAAAGGCAACAGAAATTCATCCGTTTGACCATTTTCCATGAACTCTTCCACTTCAGAAAATGTGAAACAGTCCTCCTGCTTAAAACCTGCTGATTCAATACGCGTCAAGTCTGACATATGAGCAGGAAAACCCAGTTCTTCACCCATCATGACTGCAAGTGTCCGAATATACGTTCCTTTGCTGCAATTTACACGAAAACGAAAAGATATGGTTTCCCCTTTAAATTCAGAACGATCATCGAGAAGGGTAATATCATAGATGGTGACCTCCCTTGTCGGCCTCTCCACATCTATCCCTGCACGGGCATATTCATATAATTTCTTCCCGTTTACCTTTACCGCTGAAAACATCGGCGGCGTCTGTTCAATTTTTCCAGTCAATGATTCAAGCACTTCCAGAATCCGTTTACGCTGAATCACTTGATCAATCTTTTTCTCTTCGACTTTTTCGCCGCTTGCGTCTTCAGTTGTCGTTGAAAAACCAAGGGTCACTTCCCCTTCATAAGCTTTACCGGCTTCTGTCAGATATTCGGCTATCTTTGTTGCCCTGCCAATACAAATAGGTAAAACCCCTGTTACATCAGGATCTAAAGTACCTGTGTGCCCAACCTTTTTTGTCTTTAATATCTTTCTTAATTTAAAAACACAATCATGGGATGTTAATCCCTTGGGTTTCCATAATGGAAGAATACCGTTCACGCTTTCACCTCATCTTTTATAAAACACCTTAAACGATTATGAATACTTTCCCGAAAGGTGTTTTTCCTTTTTTCATATTCGGTTTCAAAAAAAAGAGACCGACTTCAAGAAGTGCAAAGCACTTATTGAGTCGGCCTCCTTTTACTGCTTGCTTATTCCTCGTCTTTTTCAGCCGGTTTATCCTCTGAATTGATTTGGGAAATCAACGACTCGATACGATTACCATAATCGACCGATTCATCAAATTCAAAAAACAGCTCAGGGGTTTTGCGCAGGCGGATTCGCTGCCCAATTTCTGAACGCATGAATCCTTTTGCCTTAGCTAGACCTTGCAGGGTTTTCTCCCTTTGTTCCTGGTCACCCAAAACGGAAATATAAACTGTTGCCTGTTGTAAATCGCCTGTAACCGCGACATCCGTCACTGTAACAAATCCGATTCTTGGATCTTTAATTTTTCGGCCGATAATTTCACTCAGCTCTTTTTTCATTTGTTCGCCAACACGATTTGAACGAAGGCTCATAATATCACCTCGATAGCCTAAAGCCAGTCTATATCTGTTATTGTTCGCTCTAGTTCCGGAAAAGAATCTAGAAATTTAAGGGCATTTTGAAGTTCCCGTTCAGTAGCCTTCCTTGAGGATGTTACGGTTACGATTGAAATCTTTGTCCGCTGCCATAAATCCTGAAAATCGGTCTCTGCTACAGAAATATTGAACTTCTGCTTAAGCCGTGTCATGACACGCTGAAGCACGGCCCTTTTTTCTTTTAAAGAATGGGTGTCATGGATGATGCATTCACATTGGACGGAGCCAACGATCATTTACGTTCGATCTCTTCCATTACATACGCTTCAATTACATCGCCTTCTTTAAGGTCGTTGTAATTTTTAATCGTAATACCGCACTCATAGTTCGTTGCCACTTCTTTAACATCATCTTTAAAACGTTTCAATGCATCAATTTCACCTTCGTAAATGACGACACCTTCACGAATTAAGCGAATTCCGCTATCACGTGTAATTTTTCCTTCTGTAACGTAAGAACCGGCAATCGTGCCTACCTTGGATACTTTGAAAGTCGTACGAACCTCAGCCTGACCGATAATTTTTTCTTCGAATTCAGGGTCAAGCATCCCTTTCATAGCCGACTCGATCTCTTCGATCGCTTTATAGATGATGCGGTGTAGACGGACATCAACATTTTCTGATTCAGCTGCACGCTTCGCATTCACGTCAGGACGGACGTTAAATCCGATGACGATTGCATTCGAAGCTGTAGCAAGGATGATGTCAGACTCTGTAATGGCACCAACGCCTATGTGAATGATTTTCACTTTAGCGCCTTCCACCTCTATTTTATTCAGGGAAGCGGCTACTGCTTCCGCAGAACCTTGAACATCAGCTTTTAGAATGATGTTCAATTCTTTAATTTCCCCTTCTTTCATTTGTTCGAACAAAGTATCTAGGGTTACACGGGATTTCTCATTACGTTGTGAAGCAAGTTGTCTCTGTGCACGCACTTCCCCAACTTGACGGGCCGTTTTCTCATCTTCAAAGACGATGAAACGATCGCCGGCTTGCGGCACTTCGTTCAATCCAGTGATTTCAACCGGTGTTGAAGGACCTGCATCCTTAACACGGCGTCCAAGATCGTTGACCATCGCACGAACACGTCCGAATGTATTACCGATAACAATCGGATCCCCGATTTTCAACGTTCCGTTTTGAACAAGCAATGTGGCAACCGATCCGCGCCCTTTATCCAGGCGTGCTTCGATAACCGTTCCATTTGCTTTACGAGCTGGATTCGCTTTATACTCCTCCACTTCACTGACAAGAAGAATCATTTCAAGCAAGCTATCGATACCCTCACCGTTCTTAGCTGAAATTGGTACGAAAATTGTGTCTCCGCCCCATGCTTCAGAAACTAAACCATGTTCTGTCAATTCTTGCATGACACGGTCCGGATTGGCAGCTTCTTTATCCATCTTATTGACAGCGACGATAATTGGAACTTCTGCCGCTTTAGCATGGTTGATCGCTTCAATCGTTTGAGGCATAACGCCATCATCCGCAGCGACGACAAGAATGGTGATATCGGTAACTTGTGCACCGCGGGCACGCATTGTTGTAAACGCAGCATGACCTGGTGTATCAAGGAATGTTATTTTCTTATCGTTAACTTTAACTTGATAAGCACCGATATGCTGAGTGATTCCGCCCGCTTCGCCTTCAGTGACTTTTGTATGGCGTATAGAATCAAGCAATGTCGTTTTACCATGGTCAACGTGCCCCATGATCGTCACGACAGCCGGACGTTCAATCAAATCTTCAGAAGCATCCTCAGTTACAAGTGATTCAAGGTCTGTTAGATCGACACGAATCTCTTCTTCGGCCACTACACCGTATTCCGCACAAATCAATTCAATTGCATCTTTATCCAAAGTTTGGTTGATTGTTGCCATAACACCAAGCATAAAGAGCTTTTTAATGATTTCAGAAGGTTCACGGTGAAGTTTTTTTCCAAGTTCCATAACCGTCAAAGACTCATAAAACGTAATTTTCTCTGGAAGTTCTCTTTCTTTACGTTTTGTAACAGGTGCCTGAGGCGCTTGTTGTCTTTGTTTATTATTTTTATTCTTGTTATTGCGACCCTTGTTGAACTGGCCGCCAGTTGGTTTTTTCGTCCCTACAGGTTTAACTGGTGGTTTCTTCTTCAGTTTTTCTTTATTGACAGTGCTCTTTTCATCCGCTTCGGCTTCGTACTTCGCAACCGTAGCGTTAGCTTTTGGCTCTTGGCTTTTATCTTCGTTTTTAGGTTTGATTGAATCGTTTAATTTATTTACAGTTGAATCGTCTAATGCTGTCATATGGTTTGTTACCTCTATATTCATTTCTTTAAGTTTATTTATTACATCCTTGCTTGAAACGTTCTTTTGTTTTGCATATTCATATACACGCAATTTTGTCATACGTTCACCCCCGTAAAATTTAATCGAGCAGCGTTCGGAGTTTTTGTGCAAAACCTTCATCCAGAACTGCGACGGCAACTCTAGCATCCTTACCTATCGCATGGCCGAGCAATGACCTGCTTTCGACTCTTTTTAAAGGAACCTGATAAAATGCGCACTTATCAGATATTTTTTTTTCAGTGTTTTTTGAAGCGTCCGCGGATAAAATAACAACTTTGGCATTACCGCTTCTAATCTCTTTAACCACTAATTCTTCACCCGAAATTAGCTTGCGTGCTCGATTGGCCAAACCTAATAGAGACATCCATTGTTGTTGTTGGGTCATGGTGTTAGTTTTTCTCCTTATTCACTAATTCGAGCAATTGTTCATAAAGGGAAGAATCGATTTGGGTACTAAGGTGATTAGCCAGCACATTTTTCTTTTTGGCCAGCTCGATAACATCCCGATCAAGAGTCAAATAAGCTCCCCTTCCAGATTTCTTACCGGTCGGATCCAGGCTGACTTCCCCTTCTTTAGATCGAACGATGCGAATGAGTTCTTTCTTCGGCTTCATTTCGCCTGTTGCCACACATTTACGCATCGGGATTTTTTTTCGGTTATTCATCTTTTTTCACCTCGAATTACTCGTTATCCTCTTCGAAATCTGTTTCCTCTTCAGTAACATAACTATCTCTGCTCAAAAGGAATTCCTGTTCTTCCACAGGATATATACCAGCTTCGCGGGCTTCCGTTTCACTCTTGATATCAATTTTCCAGCCTGTAAGCTTGGCAGCTAAACGGGCATTTTGTCCACGCTTACCAATTGCCAGGGAGAGTTGATAATCCGGAACGATTACAGTCGTCGCCTTTTCCTCTTCTTTAACAATGACCTCAAGTACTTTTGAAGGGCTTAAAGCATTCGCAACGAAAATGACCGGGTTCTCCGACCATTTGACGATATCGATCTTTTCACCTTTCAATTCGTTGACGATGGCCTGAACACGCTGGCCTTTTTGGCCTACACAGGAACCGACAGGATCGACTTCTTCGTTATCGGAGTGCACGGAGATTTTTGAACGGTCGCCTGCTTCGCGGGCAACTGACTTGATCTCGACTGTCCCATCGAAAATTTCAGGCACTTCGATTTCGAATAAACGTTTTAAAAGGCCAGGATGTGAACGGGATACAAAAATTTGCGGACCCTTGGAAGTCTTTTCAACTTTAGTGATGAAAACTTTAATGCGGTCATGCGGTTTATATTGTTCATTCGGCATTTGCTCATTCACCGGGAGCAAAGCCTCGATTTTACCTAAGCTCACATAAATGAATCGGGAATCCTGGCGTTGAACGATACCAGTCATGATATCCTCTTCACGATCGATGAATTCGGCATAAATGATGCCCCGTTCCGCTTCACGCACCCTTTGAGTGACGACTTGTTTTGCTGTTTGTGCAGCAATACGGCCGAAATCCTTAGGTGTTACTTCCATTTCGACAACATCCTCTAACTGATAGTTGGGATCAATTGCTCTTGCTTCTTCAACAGAAATTTCCAGACGCGAATCGAACACTTCGTCAACAACGTCTTTTCTGGCAAATACACGCATTGTTCCTTTACCAAGATTCAAGTCGATACGTACATTTTGTGCTTGGTTAAAGTTACGGCGATATGCCGATATAAGGGCAGATTCAATCGCGTCGATCAAAACCTCCCTGGAAATTCCTTTTTCGTTTTCTAAAATATAGAGAGCATCCAATAACTCATTGCCCATGGTGATCCCCCTTACGGATATTTAAATTAATGATTTGCTTGACTTAAGCGAAGGTAATCGCCAATCTTGCTTTGGCTACCTTTTCGAATGGTATGACGATCGTTTTCTTTCTTGTCTTGATTCTGACTTCGAGTGTCACTTCTTCACCATCGAAACTGGTTAAGATTCCTTCGAATTCTTTTTCATCTAAAATGGGCTCGTATGTTTTTATGTAAACATTTTTACCGATAGCATTAAGGAAATCCTTCTCTTTTTTCAGAGGCCTTTCAGCTCCGGGTGATGAAACTTCGAGAAAATAATTTTGTGGAATCGGATCAACCTCATCAAGCTTTTCACTGAGTTTTTCACTCACATTTCCGCAATCATCAATATCTACGCCTGTTTCTTTATCAATGTACACTCGAAGGAACCAGCTTTTACCTTCCTTCACATACTCCACTTCGACTAATTCAAGCTGCAATTCTTCTAGAATTGGTAATGCTAATTCCTCTACGACTTCCGTTACCTTTTTACTCATTTGTTTCCTCCATACGTGCGTTGTATGCGCTTGGTTTCGGATTCAAAATAAATGGTCATTACAACACGAAAGAGTGGGTTTCCCCACTCTTGCCATTGGTTCCTCTTAGTATTTCCAATAAAAATATACCATAATCAAGATATTTATGCAAATATCATGTCTGTTTCTTCCTTTTTGAAATCCGTTTCCTCTTTAAAATAAAGATAACTGATTTTGTTCAGGCAATGACTCCAGACAGCCTTGTTTATCAAGGTATTCAAGGATGGTCTTCGAAACCTTACCCCGCTGTTGAAGGTCTTCTTTGGAGAGGAATTCACCATTTCCCCTCGCGTTGACGATATTGATCGCCGCATTCGTTCCAAGACCTGGAATCGAATTGAAAGGCGGAATCAAAGTATTTCCTTCAATTAGGAATTGATCTGCACTGGATTTGTACAAGTCCACTTTAGCGAATGAATATCCTCGTTCACACATTTCCAAAGCTAGTTCAAGAACCGTCAATGTATTCTTTTCCTTTGTGGATGCATCCAATCCCTTAACCATGATTTCTTCCATTTTTGCTTTGATCGCTTGCGATCCCCGTGTCATGGCGTCGATTTCAAAATCATCGGCACGTACTGTGAAATAGGCCGCATAATATAATAAGGGCAGATGCACTTTAAAATAGGCAATCCGGACAGCCATTAAGACGTAAGCTGCAGCATGGGCTTTCGGGAACATGTATTTAATCTTCTTACATGAATCGATATACCATTCCGGCACCTCATTTTTCCTCATTTCCTCTTCGAATTCCTCCGAGAGCCCTTTCCCTTTACGTACAGATTCCATGATTTTAAACGCCAGGGAAGGATCGAGACCTTGATAGATCAGATAGACCATAATATCATCCCGGCAGCCAATAACCTCACTTAGTGTACAGATCCGGTTGTGGATCAGTTCCTGTGCATTGCTCAGCCATACATCCGTACCGTGGGAAAGGCCTGAAATCTGAACAAGCTCGGAAAAAGTAGTAGGTTTCGTATCTTCAAGCATCTGCCGGACAAAACGCGTACCAAATTCCGGGATGCCTAGCGTACCCGTTTTACACATGATCTGTTCTTCGGTAACCCCTAAAGATTCAGTACTGCTGAATATTTTCATTACTTCCGGATCATCGGTAGGAACGGTCTTTGGATCGATGCCACTTAAATCTTGAAGCATCCGGATTACAGTCGGATCATCGTGTCCAAGTATATCAAGTTTCAAAATATTATCGTGAATGGAATGGAAATCAAAGTGAGTTGTTTTCCACTCTGAATTCCGGTCATCCGCAGGGAACTGAATTGGTGTGAAATCATAGATATCCATATAATCCGGAACGACGATGATTCCGCCCGGGTGCTGTCCAGTCGTCCTTTTCACACCAGTACAACCGGCAACAAGGCGATCGGTCTCGGCTCCGCGCATATGGATGTTATTATCAGAGGAATACCCTTTTACATATCCATAAGCCGTTTTTTCAGCAACCGTACCAATCGTTCCTGCACGATATACATATTCTTCACCGAATAAGACCTTCGTATAGTTATGGGCCTTCGGCTGATATTCACCGGAGAAGTTCAAGTCGATATCCGGAACCTTATCCCCTTTAAATCCAAGGAAAGTTTCAAACGGGATATCATGCCCGTCTTTTGTATAAGCGATGCCACAATCGGGACAGTCTTTATCGGGCAGGTCAAACCCGGAACCTACAGAACCGTCATTGAAGAATTCGGATTTCTTGCACTCAGGACATACATAATGCGGCGGAAGAGGGTTCACCTCTGTAATTTCAGTCATGGTGGCAACGAAAGATGATCCAACCGATCCCCTTGAGCCAACTAGATAACCATCATTCAATGATTTTTTAACAAGCTTGTGGGAAATTAAATAAATAACGGCAAAACCGTGGCCGATGATGCTTTTCAATTCTTTCTCAAGACGGGCTTCCACGATTTCCGGCAGGTTTTCCCCATAAATCTTCCTTGCCATGCCATAACTCATTTCACGCATCTCTTCATCTGCACCTTCAATTTTAGGTGTGTATAATTCATCCTTGATTGGCTTGATTTCTTCAATCATATCAGCGATTTTATTCGTGTTGGTTACCACGACCTCTTTGGCTTTCTCGGAACCGAGGAAGGAGAATTCCCGCAGCATTTCATCTGTTGTCCGAAAATGTACGTCAGGAAGCTTATGACGATTCAGCGGGTTCGCGCCGCCTTGTGAATTCACAAGGATTTTACGGTAAATTTTATCATTCGGATCCAAATAATGCACATTTCCCGTGGCTACGACTGGCTTGTCCAGCTTTTCACCAAGCTTGACGATATTGGAGATGATCGTTTCTAATGATTTATCATCCCGTACATATTCAAGCTCAATCAAATGCTGATACACTTCCTTCGGATGGATTTCAAGATAATCGTAGAATTCAGCGATATCGACGACTTCCTCAAAACCCTTCTGCATCATCCCTTCAAAAACTTCCCCTTTATCACATCCCGATCCGACCAGGATTCCTTCACGATACTTTTTAAGTTGTGAGCGCGGTAATCGGGGCACACGATAGAAATAATCGATGTGTGATATTGAAATTAATTTAAAAAGGTTTTTTAACCCCGCCTGTGTTTGCGCGATCAACGTACAATGGGACGGCCGGGAACGCTGGTAAGCATTTCCTTTACCCATATTGTCATTAAGTTGATCATGATGGGTAATCTCCTTTTCCATTGCATCCTTCAGCATCTTCAGCATAAGGTAACCTGTTGCTTCGGCGTCATAAATGGCCCTATGATGCTGGGTCAGATCAATATCGAACTTTTTACATAATGTATTTAACCGGTGATTTTTAAACTCCGGATATAAGAAACGGGCAAGTTCCAATGTATCAAGCACTGGATTGGAAGCTTTAGGATAACCCAAGTTTTTATAACCTATATTCAAAAACCCCATATCGAAGGCCGCGTTGTGGGCAACCAGAATCGCATCGCCCGCCCAGTCCTTGAACTTTTCCAGCACTTCCGAGACTTCTGGAGCATTTTCTACAAGATCATCAGTGATTCCAGTCAATTCTATCGTCGTATTGGATAGTGGGTGATGCGGATTAGCAAATGACTCGAATCGATCAATGATGTCACCGTCACGGATTTTCACTGCAGCAAATTCAATGATCGTATCATAAACGGCTGACAGACCCGTCGTCTCTACGTCAAACACAACATAGGTGGCATCTGCCAAAGCGATATGGGCCTCATTATAAACGATGGGTACACCATCATTTACAAGATTCACTTCGACGCCATAAAGGATTTTGATACCATTCTTTTTCCCGGCACTATAAGCTTCAGGGAATGATTGTGCTCCCGCATGATCTGTAATGGCAACAGCCTTATGCCCCCACTTTGCAGCCTGGGCAACAAGCGCTGAAGTAGGTGTCACTGCATCCATCGAGCTCATTGGGGTATGCATATGCAGTTCTACACGCTTTTCTCCTTCTGGGGCCTTATCCTGCCGTCCTTGTTTAGAAATTTCATTTATATCATTTGCGATCATTACAAGGTCACGTACGAATGTATCATTTTGGATGCTCCCTTGGGCACGTACCCACATCCCTTTTTTCACTCGGGCAAGTATGGCAGCATCTTCTTTATCACGCGAAAACATTTTGACCAATATCGAGCTCGTATAATCCGTGACTTTAAATGTCAGCAGGCTTCGTCCGCTTCGCAACTCACGCACTTCTGCATCAAATACGAATCCTTCGATAGCAATCCTGCGCTCTTCATCGATAATTTGTTCGATTCTGCGGAAATCCGCATCTTCTTTAATCGTATAGCCAATTTTAACCGGTCCTTCGTAGACGCCATCGTCGCCGCCTTTTTCCGATTCTTTCTTCTGCATTTCCACTAGCGCAGCAAGTCCTTTTTCCGCGTCTTCCTTTTGTTTCTCTTCCAAAAACTTTTGGTAATCAGGATTCGACACCGTTTCCTTCACTTCCGCTTCAAGTGTCAACGGAGGAAAACCGAATGTTTGGTAGATATTCGAAATGATGCCGGAGTATTTTCGTTTCAGCTGACCAGCTTCCGTATCATTTCGGGCGCTTACGATAAGCTTATATCCATTTACCGTTGGCACTTGTTCATTCAGGAGCGATAACAGTGCTGGAGACATGCCTTCAAGCTCGCCAATGCAGTTTTTCCAATACTCTTTTACCAATTGTTCGGTCACTTGCGGATTGGCCACATTCAAGTTGAATGTGACCTTTGCAATATGGGAAAACGTACTTGCTAGATGAGTAGCAAGTCTTGTATGAACACTGCAAGGAATCAATGCAGGTATATTAAAGGCAAAATGCCATGTTTTGGACTCCCTCTCGATTGAGAGTTTATCAATTTCGGCACCTATGAAATAATTTACAAAGGCATCCTCGGTCAAGTCCATTTGCTGGAGCAAGAGTTGAAATCTCTCTCTACCGCTATTTGGATTTTGATCCATTCCCTCTCTCCCCTATCTACTATCTCTTTAGATATTATTCACTATCATTTTCTTTTTGATATCAGAGGCTATTATAACATATCATGAATGTTTCACTAGTATCCAAATCCATGAAAAGGAAAGGCATCATCCTATTGAATGATGCCTAGTTCCCCCATTTTTAAATTATCCCAGTATTTCGTGAAGCTTTTGAGTTAGTTCAGCTCTTTCAAGTTCAAGAACCTCACCCGTTTTACGGATTTTCACTTCGACAATTCCGTCGGATGCCTTTTTACCAACAGTCACCCTGACAGGAAGACCGATCAAGTCGGAGTCTGCGAATTTTACGCCCGCACGTTCTTGACGATCATCCATTAGAACTTCCATGCCTTGTCCCTTTAAATCTTTATATAATTCTTCTGCCAGGGCAGCCTGAGCCTCATCCTTCATATTGATTGGAATCAAATGGACTTGATATGGCGCTAAATTCTTTGGCCAGACCAATCCTTTTTCATCGTTGAATTGTTCAGCGACAGCTGCAAGTGTACGGGAAACCCCAATACCATAACATCCCATGATCATTGGCTGCGACCGTCCATTCTCATCCAGGAATGTCGCATTCATAGCTTCGGAATATTTTGTTCCCAGCTTGAATACGTGGCCTACCTCAATTCCTTTGGCAAATTTAATTTTTCCGTTTCCGTCGGGCGATGGGTCACCCTCTTGGATGAAACGAAGATCTATATAATTGGCCACGTTAAAATCACGAGCGGGATTGACGTTCACATAATGGTGGTCTTCCTCATTTGCACCACAAACTCCATTAACCATGGCTTCGACGGCAAGATCCGCAATCACTTCCACATCAGAAGTGACATTTATTGGTCCAAGAGATCCAATTGCACATCCCAAGACTTCCTTCGTCTCATTTGGATCGACCAAATCAACGATTGAAGCGTTATAGAAGTTCTTCAGCTTGATATCATTGACTTCATGATCTCCTCGTACCAAAACTAGCACATACTTTTCATCCACTTTAAACAATAATGATTTTATTAGTTTCGCTGCATCGGTATTCAGGAATGCAGCAACTTCTTCTATCGATTTTTGACCCGGTGTATGAATTTTTTCAAGTGCAATTTGTTCTTCGCCGCTTTTTTCATATTTTACATTCACAGGTGCCATTTCAATATTGGCTGCATAATCGGAAGTATCCGAATAAGCGATGGTATCCTCCCCTATTTCAGACAGGACCATGAATTCATGTGTATCCTTACCACCCATTGCCCCAGAATCGGCAATGACCGCACGGAAGTTCAACCCACAACGGCTAAATATATTCGAATATGCCGCAAATAAATTTTTATATACAGCATCCAGGCTTTCTTGATTAGCATGGAAAGAATAAGCATCCTTCATGATGAACTCACGTCCACGCAGCAATCCGAAACGCGGTCTTTTTTCATCACGGAATTTGGTTTGGATTTGGTAAACCGTCAATGGAAGACGCTTATAGGATTTCACCTCATCGCGAACTAAACTGGTTATCACTTCTTCATGCGTGGCACCAAGCGCAAATTCACGGTTGTTGCGATCCTTAAGCCGCATCAGCTCTGGACCATAAGTATACCAGCGTCCAGATTCCTGCCAGAATTCGGCTTGTTGTAAAGCCGGCATCAACAGTTCCACTGCACCAGCATTTTCCAGTTCTTCCCGAACGATCGCCTCAACCTTTTGAAGCACCTTTTTTCCAAGCGGCATAAAACTATAAACCCCGCTGGAATTTTGTCTCATAAATCCTGCACGCAATAGCAGCTGATGACTTTTGATTTCAGCATCTGCAGGCACTTCCCTCAATGTAGGGATCAACGTCATACTTTGTTTCATATTTGCACCTCTTCAATATTTCCTTTAAATTACTTGCAGCTTCGGTAAATTTTGATACCGCAACATTTTAATACGGTCATTTCATACAAAAAAGACTTTCCGGTCATTCAGAAAAGCTAATTTAATATACTCATTCTCGATTATACTTACGATTTCCCTAGAAAACAAACAATTTCCCCAAAACGATTAAAAAACTAGGCAATCCCTTCAGATAAGAAAACGGCCAACAGATAATTCTGCTGGCCAGTTTTTGCATTATCCAAACATGTCTTACAGGAAGAATCGCTGGATGTCATTCCAGGTAACGACAATCATCAATAACATCAGCAAAGCAAAGCCGATGAAGTGGACCATCCCTTCTTTTTGACGGTCAATTGGTTTCCCTCTTAAGAATTCGACCACAAAGAATAACAGTCTTCCTCCATCCAATGCCGGCAGCGGAAGCAGGTTCATGATTCCCAGGTTAATGCTGAGCAGCCCTGCCCATTTCATTAACGTGAATAAACCTTGTTTCGCCACTTCCTCAGTTGATTTATATATGCCTACAGGACCAGATAAACTGTCGATCGTAAATCCTCCCGTTACAAGATCACCAAGGATGATGAAGATTTGTTTTGTCCAAAAATACGTTTCTGTAAAACCATATTGTATAGCTTTAATCGGTGCTTTTTCAACCGGAGGGTAAACACCGATAATCCCGATTTTCTTCCCTTCCCGTTCCACTTCTTGTGGAACAACCGGTACTTCTAATGTTTTCCCGTCCCTGTCAACGACGAACTCGATCTCTTGCCCAGGGTTCTTTTGAATGCTTTCCTGAACATCTCCCCAAGTGGAGACTTCCGTCCCTTCTATGGATTGAATGACATCTCCCGATTTTAAACCGGCATTTACAGCCGAACCATCCGGAGTCAACTCACCAAGTTTCGCTTCATCCACCACGACACCTTGAAACAGGCCGATAAGCACAAAAATGACAAAAGCCAAAACGAAATTCATTGCCGGACCAGCTACAATCGTCAGAAAACGATGCCCAAGCGATTTTGAGGCAAATTGCCGGTCAAAAGGAGCAATCTGGTTCTCTACACCATTTTCAACGATCACAGCTTCTTTATTGATGGTAAACGTTTTTAGTGTATCTTCCTCGCCCTCTTCATAACCAGTAAGGATCAGTTTATGGTCAAGGTCGATCACTTCAACTTCCACAAGACGAATATCAGGATATTTATCTTTATTGTTCAAAATGATTTTTGTAACATTCTCATCATTATCGAACATTAACCCCACCCGATAGCCGGGTTTCAATTCTATATTTTCTGCATCTTCACCGGCCATACGCACGTAACCGCCAAGAGGAAGCAATCGGATGGTATAAACGGTTTCCTTCTTTTTATATGTGAATACTTTTGGCCCGAAACCGATTGCGAACTCACGGCATAAGATTCCTGCTCGCTTTGCAAACACTAAGTGCCCAAGCTCATGGAAAAATACTAGAGCTCCAAAAATGATGATGAACGCTATAATCGTTTCTAAAGTCTGCATGTTCCGGTCACCTATCTTTCACTAAAGATTCTATATACTGCCTTGTCATATTATCGACTTCCTGAATCGTTTCTAAATCTGGAAGGGCTATGACGGAATGCTGATTCAGCGCTTTTTCAATCAATGTCTCAATTTCAAGGAAGGTTACCTTTCCAGATAAGAATGCAGAGACTGCGGCTTCATTGGCGGCATTTAACACAGTAGTCATCGTTCCGCCCATTTTACCTGCTTTATAAGCGAATTGCAAACAAGGATATCTGGTGAAATCCATATCCCTAAAATGCAGTTTGCCTGCTTCAGCAAGGTTCAATCTTTTGCGACCTGCCAGCGGAATACGGTCTGGATAAGTAAGTGCATATTGTATCGGCACCCGCATATCCGGTGTCCCCAGTTGTGCTATCACGCTGGAGTCATGAAACTCAACCATGGAATGGATGATGCTCTCCTTATGTAGCAATACATCAATTTTATCGTAGGGAAGATCGAATAGCCAATGGGCCTCAATCACTTCCAAACCTTTATTCATCATTGATGCTGAATCGATCGTGATTTTAGCTCCCATTGACCAGTTCGGATGGTTCAGTGCCTCTTCCACCGTTACATCCTTCAATTCTTCCCTGGTCCGATCTCGAAAACTGCCTCCTGAAGCAGTAATGACAAGACGTTCTATATTTTTTTCCTTTTCACCTTGCAGTGCCTGAAAAATAGCGGAATGCTCACTGTCAACCGGCAGCAATCTGACCCCCGCTTTTTTTGCTTCACTTATGACCAAATGACCTGCCGTCACCAACGTCTCCTTGTTGGCGATTGCAATATCCTTTTTAGCCTTTATTGCTTGAAGTGTCGGATAAAGACCCACGCTTCCGATGACGGCATTGACCAATATCGTCGCCTGACCATAAACAGCAACAGCAGTCAATCCCTCATCCCCATACATGAACTCGATATCTTTGCGGTTGGAGAATTCACATTTCAAAACATGATAATCTTCTTCCGTCTGGACTGAAACCAGTTTCGGTTCAAACTCTTGTATATAAGTCCTGACCAATTCTATATTCTTTCCAGCAGAAAGCGCCACGATCTTGAATTGATCTGGATGGGACCTAACTACATCCGCTGTTTGTTGACCAATCGATCCTGTCGCGCCCAAAAGGCTGATATTTTTCAAATTGTTCATCTCCTAATTCATATAACGCTTGCCTATATTTATATTATAAAACATGCAATAAATGCAAAATCGGTAAAATGAAGATCACACTATCTAGCCTGTCCAAAATTCCACCATGTCCCGGGAGAAGCTTCCCTGAATCCTTTACGCCATAATGACGTTTATACGCCGATTGGACGAGATCACCCAATTGGCCGAATACCCCAATGATTAATGAAATCAATAATAATTGTAATAACGTGTAATCAAGGCTGGAGAAGGCGTAAAATAGAACACCCACCACCATCGCGGATATTAACCCGCCGATAAATCCTTCCACCGTCTTGTTTGGACTTATTTCCGGCCACAGCTTTCTTTTACCAAGCGATTTACCAATGAAGTAGGCTCCGGAATCAGTTGCCCAGATCGTAAATAGGGTAAGCAGGATATAAATCAGCCCCAACCCCAAAGAGTCACGTGTTTCAAATAGGAAGTAGAAACCTATGCCCAAGTATAGGATTGAAATCACTAGAAAGCCTGCGTCATCAAAGGTAAAACGGTTTTTTGAAACGACTGTATAAAGTAACAGCAGTAAAACCCCGATTAAGAATACTTGAACTTTATCATAATTAATTTCTGCCAAAAAAGCGGTATGCTCATTAGGCAATAAAAGCACCCACAATAATATGTGAGAAAGAATTGCTTCAAAAGAAAGTACACGTAACTTTTTCATTTTCATCAGTTCATATAAACCAATTGAACCTAACAGATAAACCGTCAGTAAAAAGGGAGTGCCCCCTAAAATGACTAGTGGAATGAAGATAGCGGCAACTACGACCGCCGTAATAATTCGTTGTTTCATTATTCCATTTTCCTCGCCTTCTACATTAAACGCCACCGAATCTTCGTGAACGCTTTTGATACTCCTCAACTGCCTGCAATAAATGCTCTTCACTAAAATCCGGCCACAGCACTTCAGTAAACCACAGCTCCGTATAAGCAGACTGCCAAAGCATGAAATTACTTAAACGGATTTCACCGCTTGTACGGATCAGTAAATCAGGATCCGACAAATGTTTGGTCATCAGGTAACTGGATAACATTTCCTCCGTTACATTTTCCTTTATTATACCATTCTTAGCATCTTGAATGATGCTATTCACTGCAGAGACAATCTCCCCACGGCTTCCATAGTTCAGGGCAAAATTCAGAATCATCCCATCATTGTCTTTCGTGTCTTCCATTGCCCGTTTAACGGCACTTTGAGTATGTGACGGAATGAGTGACAAGTCCCCAATCGTTTCAACTCTAACATTTTCGGAAATGAGCTCGGGTAAAAAAGTCCCAAGAAATTCCTGGGGCAGCTTCATCAAAAAGTCGACTTCACTTTTCGGACGTTTCCAATTTTCAGTGGAAAACGCATAGACCGTCAAAGTTTTGACCCCTAATTTATTGGCAACTTTCGTAATTCTACGAACGGTTTTCATTCCTTCATGATGACCCGCCACACGTGGCAATGCACGCTTTTTGGCCCAACGGCCGTTCCCATCCATAATGATGGCGATATGCTGAGGAACATCAAACTGTTTAATATGCTGAATCCTATTTGTTACATCGGAAGAAGCATCTTTTTTAACGAAACGCTTCCAAAGTGAATACATATGTTAGTCCCCCATCAGGTTGTACTTATCTCTCTACAAAGGCAAAGTTTTTCGTGCACTATGTATATCAAGCTTTCTGCCACTTAAAAAGAATCTATATTATAATATCAAAAAAAAACTGGTTCTCATATTATTATTATGAAAATTATTTCTTCATTAGAAGCTTGAAAGGGAGAAATCATTCCTTATTTTTTTCTAAAACCGATTATGACTGCCATGAAAAATGCAAAAAAAGGACCACCTCCAACGTTTGCATGCAACATACTAACTCAAGGAGTAATCATTATCGGAGAAACCTTATTATAACAGTTTTCTCCTTTAAGCACACCTATATGTTAGCACCAAGACATGACCCAGTATGGATTCGGCCCTCTTTATTTAATCAATACTTCAATGGAAATTATACTTCCAAAATTTCTTTTTCTTTATCTTTTGTAATTTCATCGATTCTCGTGATATTGCCATCTGTCATCTTTTGGATGTCATCAGCATAGCCACGTAAATCATCTTCAGTGATTTCACCACTTTTTTCAAGCTTTTTCAAATCATCATTAGCATCGCGACGCACATTACGGACAGCTATTTTCGCCTCTTCCGCTTCTTTTTTCACAACTTTCACAAGCTCTTTTCTGCGCTCTTCAGTTAACGCCGGGATGGCTATCCTGATGACCGATCCATCATTAGAAGGATTTAAGCCTAAGTCTGATTTCAAAATCGCCTTTTCGATTTCACCCAATACCGTTTTA
This sequence comes from Peribacillus sp. 05N428, assembly GCF_056397085.1. Lineage (NCBI taxonomy): Bacteria > Bacillati > Bacillota > Bacilli > Caryophanales > Bacillaceae > Peribacillus > Peribacillus sp. 05N428. The sequence goes on from NZ_JBFTMS010000011.1 coordinate 92,432, forward strand.
TCATATGGTTGAATGACTAATAGTCTAGCTTCCGGGACAGAAATACCAGCCACCTGATTAACTGGTGTCGGCGAACCATAATAATCAATCGAGATTCTATCAAGCAATGAGGCATTTGCCCTTCCGGCACGGATGCTTGCTAATTCACGTGTGTACGCTCCAATGGCTTTTTCCATTTTCGTTTTCGCATTCGAAATAACTTGTTTCGGCATCTTTTATTTCCCCCTTACAATAGTTCCAAGCGTTTCGCCTAAAACGGCCCGTTTAATATTACCTTTTTCCATGATCGAGAAGACGATCAATGGAATATCGTTGTCCATGCATAGTGAGGACGCAGTTGAATCCATTACTTCTAACCCTTCTTTAATCACATCAAGATAGGAAAGTTTATCATACTTCACTGCATTTTTGTCTTTAACCGGATCTGCATTGTATACGCCATCCACATTATTCTTCGCCATCAAGATGACATCAGCTTCAATTTCTGCAGCACGCAGGGCGGCAGTGGTATCCGTTGAGAAGTATGGATTACCTGTACCAGCTGCAAAAATCACCACTCTCTTTTTCTCTAGATGCCTGATTGCACGGCGTCTAATGTATGGTTCTGCGACTTGTCTCATCTCAATGGAAGTTTGCACGCGCGTTTCAATTCCAAGCTGATCAAGGCTGTCTTGTAATGCCAATGAGTTCATGACTGTAGCCAACATCCCCATATAATCGGCATTAGCACGATCCATGCCCATTTCACTGCCTATTTTCCCGCGCCAGATGTTTCCGCCACCGACAACAACAGCCACTTCCACATCAAGCTCAGCCACTTCCTTGACTTGTTCAGCAATGGATTTAATCACTGCAGGGTTAATTCCAAATCCTTCTTCACCGGCTAATGCTTCACCACTTAGTTTTAGAACGACACGTTTATATTTAGCGTTACTCATGAGAACCTCCAACTATGTAATCTTTTCATTCGTTCATCATGCTTTCTTGCAATACTGCCAAAAATTCATGACATTTCAAAAAATAGGGAACACAAGAGTGTTCCCCATTATTAATTATCTGACAATTAGTCTTTTTTAACTTGGTTCATTACTTCTTCAGCGAAGTTTTCTTGACGTTTTTCAAGACCTTCCCCTACTTCATAACGAACGAATGATTGGATTTTTCCACCTTTTGATTCAACGAATTGTCCCACTTTTTGATCAGGGTTCTTAACGAAAGCTTGTTCGTTAACACAGATTTCTTCGTAGAATTTATTGATACGTCCTTCAACCATTTTCGCAACGATTTTTTCAGGTTTTCCTTCATTAAGAGCTTGCTGCGTAAGAACTTCGCGTTCGCGTTCTAATTCGCTAGCATCCACTTGGTCGCGAGAGATATATTTAGGGTTAATTGCAGCGATATGCATTGAAACGCTTTTAGCTGCCTCTTCGTCAGTTGTACCTTCAAGAACTGATAGTACGCTGATGCGTCCACCCATGTGAAGGTATGCACCAAATGCATCGTTATCTGTTTTAGAAACGACTTGGAAACGGCGAAGAGTTAATTTTTCCCCAATTTTAGCAACAGCAGCATTGATATGATCTGCAACTTTTGCTCCATTTTCCATTGTTTGCTCAAGAGCAGCTTCAACGCTTTCAGGTTTGTTCGCAAGAAGGAACCCAGCCAATTCCTTAACAAGAATTTGGAAGCCTTCGTTTTTAGCAACGAAATCAGTTTCAGAGTTCACTTCAAGAATAACCGCTTGGTTTCCTTCAACAACGATTGAAGTTAAACCTTCAGCAGCGATACGGTCGCCTTTATTAGCAGCTTTTGCAATTCCTTTTTCACGTAGGAAATCGATTGCCTTTTCCATATCGCCTTCAGTTTGTACAAGTGCCTTTTTGCAGTCCATCATACCGGCACCAGTTTTTTCACGCAATTCTTTAACTAATTGTGCAGTGATTGCCATAATATATATCCTCCTCAAATTAAATGCAGTTTATTCAATCTTTACCCATTATTGCCAAAAAATACTTGTTATCATCAAAGAAAATAACGAGCTTTGACAATATTTTCGAAAAACATCCACATTTTCAGTCAATATGACGGAACTAAACCAGCAGATGATTTTCATCCCTTAAAAATCGCCCATACCTTTTAAAAATGACATTCCGTACAGTGATTTTATGTATGTTTATTTAGTGCAAAAAAAAGGGATAAAAGGCATTATCCTCTTATCACCTTTTTTCTTACTGAATAAGCAACCTTTTTTACTTATTAAGCAGTAGTTGTTTCAGTTGCTGTTTCTTCGCCTTGTTTAGCTTCTAAGATAGCATCTGCCATTTTACCTGTTAATAATTTAACAGCACGGATTGCATCGTCATTCGCAGGAATAACTACATCGATTTCATCCGGATCACAGTTTGTATCAACGATACCAACAAGTGGAATGTGTAATTTGTGTGCTTCCGCAACAGCAATACGCTCTTTGCGTGGGTCGATAACGAAGATCGCATCTGGAAGAGTCTTCATATCTTTAATACCGCCTAAGAATTTCTCTAAGCGATCCCATTCTTTTTTAAGTTGGATAACTTCTTTTTTAGGAAGGACTTCGAAAGTTCCGTTTTCTTCCATTTTTTCGATATCTTTAAGACGAGCGATACGTTTTTGGATTGTTTCAAAGTTTGTTAAAGTTCCACCTAACCAACGTTGGTTTACATAGTACATACCAGAACGGATAGCTTCTTCTTTAACAGATTCTTGAGCTTGTTTTTTAGTTCCGACGAAAAGAACAGTACCGCCGTTAGCAGCTAGTTCTTTCACGAAGTTATAAGCTTCTTCAACCTTTTTAACTGTTTTTTGAAGGTCGATGATGTAGATGCCGTTACGCTCAGTGAAGATATATTTCTTCATTTTTGGGTTCCAGCGACGTGTTTGGTGTCCGAAATGCACACCAGCTTCAAGCAATTGTTTCATAGAAATGACTGACATTTTAGTTCCTCCTAAATGGTTTTGTTTTTCCTCCGCACCGATCATTTTCATACAGAAACTGTCGTAACAGCACCATCTGCAAGAATCACGGGGCGTGTGTATTAACACCATTTCATAATATATCATAATGACTCTGCACAATCAAGAGATAAGTTTATCTATTCATGCGAAACTTTAGTAATAGCTCTATCTCCGTTTGACCGCGACCTAACTTTTTGGCGATTTCAACCACTGAATGTCCTTGATCCGCTAACATATCCACTTTTTCATTTAATGACCGTTCATTTAACGAAGCCTGCAGCATGTCCGAAAATTCCATGGCAGCCGATGCAAGTTCCAATTTGTCCTCGACTTTTACGGGTAAAGCATTGGCCTCATTTTCTTCAGGCATTATTTTATAAGCGTTAATCGCCTGCTTTTTAGCGGCGGCACGACTTCCCGCTTTATACTCTAGCAGAATGTTTTGTTCTTGTTTTTCTTGTTTTTCTTGTTTTTCTTCCTTAGTTTCTTTGATTGAACCATGTTCTTGTCCTTTTTGTCCATGCTCAGGATTCATCGCCACCGAATTGTTGATTGCCTTTACCAGTGTCTCGTTGTCCTCCTTTATCTCCATTAAATAACCAGACAAAAGTTGTTCCATTTCTCCAATGACGGCTTTTTGGTCTTTTTCCAACTTACTTAAACGATTTTGCCGAAGATATAAAACGATGATGGCAAAAATGGTGAATATGTTCAATATAAACAACAGAAATATAAAAAATGCTGACATGCTGCCTCCTAATTAACCGGAATAGTCAATCCTGTTACCTTTAGCGGATGGGGATCTTTTTTCACTGTTGTTTTTTTCTTGATTACTTTCCCTATGCTCTTCTTGACAACGTACAGTTCGAAGATTCTGTGATTTCGAAATATTTATTGATGAAGGTATCCCTAAAAATCCTATCAAGTTGATTTATAGGGCTTTCTTCAATCAATAGGAATCTCTTATGCCTTCCAGACTCCATAGCCTCTTCAATGAAAAATATCTTCATTAAATCTTTTGATCTTGCATCGTGTTTCTTAATTTATAAATCGCTTTCGAGTGAATTTGGGATATCCGTGACGTAGATAAACTCATCACTTGTCCGATTTCGGTTAACGTCAGTTCTTCTTTATAAAAAAGCTGTAAAACCAATTGTTCTTTTTCATTTAGGGTTTCAATGACTTTGGCTAATTCCTCATACAATTCATCCCTTAACACATGTTCCTCAGGTAAATCCGCCTTTTCATCTTTAATATGAAAATTCACGCTTTCTTTATCGTCCTCTTGGGGATTTTCATCCATAGATAGTACATTGGCAAAGAAATTCTTATTTAATGCAGCATATACTTCATCTTCCGGAATATTCAATTCAGCGGCAATTTCATTTGGCGAAAGGTTCCTCATGTATTGCTGCTCCAGCTTCTCTATTGCAGATTCAATTTTCTTGGCTTTATCTCTTGCACTCCGTGGAAGCCAATCCTCTTTTCTTAATCCATCTAAAATGGCACCACGAATTCTAAATGATGCATATGTGTCAAACTTGAGGTCACGCTTCGTATCAAAACGTTCCAGGGCATCGAATAACCCCATCATCCCTAAACTCCTTATATCATCCCGGCTCACATTTTTAGGAAGACTTACTGAAATACGTTGAACATGGTACGATACGAGAGGTATGTATTTCTTTACCAAAATGTCCCCGGCTAGCGGATCTCTGCAATCCACCCAATTTTTCCAACATAACTGCTCTTCTTCGATGGTCAGATGAGACATTGGACATCCTCCTAACATTGTTATACGATTTGTGATCAATACGGCCCTTAAAGCCATACATGCAATAATAATTCGGTTGCAAATACATCTGTCTTTTGGTTTTTAAAGAGTCAAATCCGATCCTATATGTTTTTAGTCCCTTTTGTAACGGTCCGTATATTTAGCAGACAATCATTTAAATTGAATTCAATCGTTCTTCCGCTATTTCCGCCAACATCTTCGGCAACGATTCTAATCCGCAAGTCAGATAACCCTTTCCGGACAGCTTCCACATTCCGGGGTCCGATTCTCATTAAATCCCCTCCGGAGGCAAATTGAAACATTTGTGCTCCGCCAGCCAGCTTCGCTTTTAGGAATGGCATTCTTGCGCCTTCTTTTACTAATACCTGCACTAATTCGTTTATCGCCGTATCTGCAAATTTGGCAACGTTGATCTGTCCCGATTTAGCGAGTGAAGAGTCTGGAAGCATGATATGGGCCAAACCTGCAATTTCTTTTTTTTCATCATAAATCACAACACCGACACACGATCCCAAACCTGAAGTACGAATCGTATAGGGAGGTTTTATTATATTCATATCATCTATTCCAACCTTAACAACCTGGACCTTTACCGATTCAGTCATTAGGTGAGACTCCTAAGGCGGAAAAAATGATATCAAAAAATTCGGGATCAGGTAATAAAAAGAAATGACCACTAACCGAGTCAGCAAAAAGCTGGTCCTTTTCAAGTACAGTTTCAATGACGATGGCTGCGTCACTTACTTGAGATAATTCCAATAACCCATAACTGATCGTTGCCCCTGCCATATCGATGCTCAAGGAAGGAACGGATGGATAGATATTCAATCGGGTAAAATCAGAAAGGGCAGAGAGATAGGATCCCGATAAAGTATTCCCTAATTCCTGAAGGCAAGAGAGTGCCAATTCAGTATAGGGTGCGGATTCCATCAAAAAGGTTTCATCACCAGTCATCCTACGAATCAAGTATTGGGCTACAGGTAGTGAAAGGATAAAAAACATACTTCCTGAAGCATCACCTTCTATTCTAAGAAAAACGCTGGCCACGACGTGATCGGCCCCGCCAGCCATTTCCATCATTTCATCAAAGGAAACGATTCGGACATTAGGAACATTCATATCAATTTTCCTATTAAGGATGGCAGAAAGTGCAGTTGCTGCGTTTCCTGCACCTATATTACCGATTTCCTTCAAAATATCGAGCTGAAGAGTGTTGATTTTCTCAATGAACGACATATGATTATCCTTCTCTTAACATATTTTCAGTCATTTCAAGACTTAAGGCCTTCTCCAAATTAATCAGGACAAGCAGTCGCTTTTCAATTTTAGCCACTCCGCTAATGTATTCTGAAGCCAAATGTCCCACAACTTCAGGCTGAGGTTCGATACTCTCCACTGGAATATCCAAAACATCATTGGCAGAGTCCACTATTAACCCCACCTCCATATCATCCAGAATGACGATGATAATCCTTGTTGATTCATCGTATTCCACCTCTTCAAAATCAAAACGAACCCGTAAATCAATAATTGGAGTGATTACCCCCCTTAAATTTATGACTCCCTTAACGAATTTTAAAGCCTTTGGAACCCTGGTAATATACAGTAGCTTTTCAATGCCGCTGACCTTATCCACTGGAATTGCATATTCCTTATCCTTTATTTGAAATACGATTACTTTCATATCCTCCGACATCTATTCCCCTCCTTTAATAAACTAATGATGATTGTGAAGTCTTGACGAAATCTGCATCGACACGGTCGAACCATCTCAATACCTGCACGATTCATCTATCATTCAATGAATCAATGTGTTGCAATCTATGATTAATGCAACTTGACCATCACCAAGTATCGTAGCCCCGGATATGGCAAATGCACTGGTTAAATAATTGCCCAATGATTTCAGAACGATTTCCAGTTGCCCGATAAATGAATCTACAACTAATCCCGCTAATTTATCACCTTTTCTTACAATGACCACAGAGAGGGACTCTTCTTCTTCCTGATTGATAGGAACTTCAAATATATCTTTCAAGAACAGAAGCGGCAGAACCTTACCCCTGAAGTCAATGACTTGTTGATTATGGGCATTCATGATATCTGCTTTTTTTATGATTGCTGTTTCTATGATGGAAGAAAGCGGTATGGCATATTTTTCGTTTTGGATGGCAACCAGCATGACAGAAATTATGGACAATGTAAGCGGAAGCTGAATAAGGAAGATGGATCCTTCATTTTCTTTGGAATCGATCGTCACAGATCCACCAAGGGACTCAATGGTATTTTTAACTACATCCAGCCCCACACCGCGTCCCGATACATCTGAAATGATTTCCGCTGTCGAGAAACCAGACGCGAATATCAATTCATAGATTTGCTTATCCGTTAGGGTGGCGGCAGTTTCCTTAGTTAATATCCCATTGGATAGCGCCTTGTTCAAGACTCGATCTTTATTGATTCCTGCGCCGTCATCCTCGATTTCAATGAAAACATGATTACCGCTGTGATATGCTTTTAACAGGATTTTCCCTTCTTCATTCTTCCCTTTCGCCCAACGTTCTTCAGGTGTTTCAATTCCATGATCCATGGCGTTCCTTATCAAATGTACGAGAGGATCACCGATTTCATCAATGACTGTACGATCAAGTTCCGTTTCGGCACCGTTGATTTCCAAATTGACTTTCTTGTTTAAGTCCCTTGCCAATTGACGTACCATTTTAGGAAAACGATTGAATACAGTTTCCACGGGCACCATCCGCATATTCAATACGATTGTTTGTAAATCACTGGTTATACGGGACATTCTTTCTACTGTTTCATGCAATTCTTGATTATCCAAATCACTTGAAATTTGATCAAGCCTGCCTCTATCGATTACTAGTTCCTCGAATAAGTTCATCAATATATCAAGCCGCTCAATGTTCACTCGAATGGTCTTGCTTGATGCCGTCTTAACGGGTGCCTGTTTTTTCTTATCATCATATTCCGTTGGAAGCTCGGCATTATTTGTCTCTTGTTTTGGGATTTCAGTAACTTTATAATCTTTAGAATGGGCGGCATACCGCAAATGTTCAAGATTAAGTGCATTTACAACAACTTGATTCACTTCTGAAACCTTCATGATTTTATTCTTTATCTCATCACTCGATTCCCTTGTTACCACCGTGATGGTAAATCGCTGATCGAATTGCTCTTCTTCCAAAAGTTCGACGGGTGGGTGTGACTTGATTACTTCACAGGACTTTTCAAGCACCTCAAAAACCATATACACCCTGGCAGCTTTTAAAAGACAGTCCTCACGCAACCCTATCGAAATTTCGAAGCTGCTGAATCCCTGATCCTTTGATTGCTGTAGTACTGTCCATTCAAATTCATCGTACTCTACAACAGTCATTTCCTCCTTTTCAAGGACGGCAGAAGCTGCTGCCACTTCTGCAATGGTTGAAGAAACGGGCGACTCGCCTTTTCCAATCATTTCCAGCTGATGGACAACCCCCATCACATTTCTTTTTCCATCTCCACCTTCAGCAATGGACATGACCATCGCTTCTAAATCATCTACCGCTAAAAATATCACGTCAAACAATTCAGGCGAAAGAACGATTTGACTGTTTCGGATCGCATCCAAAACATTCTCCATTTTATGAGTTAAATTGGCTAGATCCTCATAACCCATAGTTGCCGACATCCCTTTTAAGGTATGGGCGGAACGAAAGATTTCGTTTACAATCGAGAGGTCTTCCGGGTTCTTTTCGAGTACCAGCAACTGTTCGCTGCATGTTTGAAGATGTTCTTTACTTTCTTCAATAAATACCTCTAAATACTGATTCATATCCATACAATCTCACACCTCCACGTGTTAACAATAGCTTATTACCGCTCTAGCTATTTTTTCTACATCCTCTATGCTATCTATTAACTTGGTATTGATTGCCGCCTTAGGCATACCAAAAACGATTGAAGTCTCCTGTGATTCGGCTATCGCTTTTAAAGGACCCTTTTTTTTCAGCTTGGTAAGCCCCTTTGACCCATCCATCCCCATCCCGGTCATAATAACGGCTATTTTCGCATAATCATTCATTTCACTCACCGATTCAATTAGCACATCAACCGACGGGCGATGTCCATTACGCAATTCGGATTGATCCAAAAGGATTGCCCAGCTCATTCCGACTTTCCTCACTTTCAAGTGATAACCTCCAGGTGCGATGTAGGCGACACCTTTTTGAATCAGTTCTCCCTCTTCAGCTTCCTTCACTTTAATCTTGCATAACGAATTCAGGCGTGTTGCCAAGGATTTTGTGAAACCGGGGGGCATATGCTGGACAATGAGTATAGGAGCATCAATGTCTTCTGGAAGTCCTGTCAAGACAGTCTGCAGAGCTCTCGGGCCTCCTGTTGATGTACCGATAACTATTATTTTTTTGTATCCATAGAACCATTTTCTTCGATTTTTTTCATTTATTGACGATACTACTGATTCTATTTTACTATATTTTTCCCAAACGGATGGGCTTCTTTCAATATTTCTCGCATTTTTTTCTAGTATGTGAACATTTGCCCTGCTGGCAGCCATAACTTTTTCATGGAGTTCTTTCTTGATTTTATGTAAGTCCAATGAAATGGCTCCCGAAGGTTTAGCCACAAAATCAAAGGCTCCGCTGTTCATCGCGGCCAATGTATTTTCCGTTCCTTTTTTTGTTGTGCTTGATAACATGACTACAGCGGTTGGACATTCATTCATGATCCGGTTTAATGCTTCCAACCCGTCCATAATCGGCATTTCCACATCCAAAGTCACGACATCGGGTTTTAAAGTCTTTATTTTTTCTATGGCATCTATTCCATCCCTGGCAGTCCCGATGATTTCCATCCTGCTATCTTCTGCCAAAAACTCTGAGATTAACTTTCTCATAAATGCAGAATCGTCCACTATCAGCACTTTTACTTTATCCATAGAAGGAGACTCCCAAAAAATATCTCTTTATATTTTGGAGGAAACGGCTTTTTTGCAAAGTCAATTCTTCCCCAAATGAATGATTTGCATATCTCGAAGCAATGTCCACGATGGCTTTGGATACATCGGCTTCAGAATCGAAAAGGAGAAAGGGCATTTGTTTGGCAACAGATTTGGGTACATTCTATCATCTGGCAAGTAACCTAGAGCTACAGCTTCCAGACCTAAAAATTTCACTAGCGCATTTTGTAGCCGCTTAATCGTTTCATTGCCGTCTTTACTCGAGAAAACACGATTGCAAACTAGGAAGAATGGAATCTCTTTGTTTACTGAATGAATATATTTCATTGCGGAATATGCATCCATGATGGAAGTAGGTTCAGGCGTCGTGATAACGACCAATTCATCCACACATAACAGGAATTTCATGGAATCCTCAGTGATGCCTGCACCCATATCAAATAAGATATAATCGTAATTTGCCAGCAATAAACTGAATTCTTCATTAAAGCGGGTATACTTATCTTCATTAAGTGAAAAGAGATTCGTCATCCCTGTTCCTCCTGTAATGATTGAAATATTTCCCGGTCCTGACATAATGATATCCTTCAACCTACATTCTTTTTCAAAAAAATCAATAATACTGCAGGGCGAGTGTTCACCGATCAAAATATCAATATTCCCCATACCGATATCCATGTCGAACAACAGTACCTTTTTCCCTCTTCGGGATAAGGCAATGGAAAAATTCAAAGAAAAGTTTGATTTTCCCACTCCACCTTTACCGCTTAAAACGGCAATCGTTTTGGCCATTGATTGATTTTGGCGGGCTTCCAATCTTCTTCGTAAATTCTCAGCTTGATCTTTCATATTTTTTAGCCCCAAAAGCCATTTTCATTAGCTGTGATGATGTAGCTATTTCAATATCGTCCGGTACATTCTGTCCATCTGTTATATAGGCGGCTCCTAATTTATGAGTGTGTATAAAATTGAATACAGGCCCGAAAGTGGAAGTTTCGTCCGCTTTTGTAAAAATGACCTGTTTAAGCGGTATGGCATCAAACTGTCGATAAATATCTTCCATATCCTTCTGTTTAGAAGTCAATGACAGCACTAAATAGGTTTCCATCTCATCTGTAAAATGGATGATTTCATTAAGATCCTTAACATATTGCGCGTTACGGAAATTCCTTCCGGCCGTATCAATAAAAACAAAATCATAATGGGAGAAGCGTTCAGCCGCCCTTTTGAAGTCTTCCAGATTATAAGCCACTTCTATGGGAACGTTTAAGATCTTGGCATATGTCTTAAGTTGATCTATTGCAGCAATCCTGTAGGTATCCATCGTAATGAAAGCCACCTTTTTATCATGCTTCAACATGGTTTCTGCAGCCACTTTTGCCAGGGTCGTCGTCTTTCCTACACCTGTCGGGCCAACAAAATTAATATACTTTTTTTGCAGCCCGGTTTTTCCATTATCGACCTTTTCCAAAATCCCGAACATGGCTTCTTCCAACCAAACTTGAACCTCTTCATCAGTGGATTGTTGTTTAAAAACGAACCATTTTTCAAGAAGTTTATCCATGATTTTGGACCGAAGTGAACGATCCACTTCCTGCCCGGTTAGGTATTCATGCATTTTCTGCAGTTTCCCCGGATATTTTCGATCAGGAGAATAGACTTGCAAGCTCTTTATCATATCTTTCAAACCTTCGATTTCTTTTAATAAGGCAGCACTTTCCCTATTGCCTTCATTAGATTCAAGGGCATGACTTGCCATTTCCAGCTTTGATGGCAACTTCTTCGATTTTTGTTTGGTTACGGTTTGGTTAGACTGGGACATGGGGTCCATTGCTGCAATGACTTCAATATTCCTCTTCTTGAATAACCCTAAGAAACCACCAGTATATACAGCCTTTGAACTTAAGATTACCGCATCACTGCCTAGTTCCTCCCTTATTCGCTTCATTGCCTCGTTCATTGTTGGTGCCAAATATTTCTTTACTTTCAATCGAAATTCACCACCCCTACACTTTGTACTTCTACATTCGATTCGAGTTCATTGTATGAAAGAATCGGTACATTAGGAAAATAACGTTCAGTTAATTGCCGGGCATACATCCTTACTGCTGGAGAGCAGAGTAAAATCGGTTGGTGATCCATTAGGGTCAGCTCTTCCAATTTGGCTGCAATTGCCTCCAATATGGATTGCGATAGAGTTGGATCCAATGATAAAAAATTACCATGTTCGGTTTGCTGTACACCATCCGCGATGGTCTTCTCCACTTTCCCCGATAATGTTATGACTTTAATTCTATTTTCATCCGTAATAAAAGAATTCGTTATTTGTCTGGCTAAATTCTGCCTGACATACTCAGTAAGCAAATCTGTGTCAGTCGATAACTTGCCATAATCAGCAAGTGTTTCGAAAATGATCGGTAAGTTCCTTATTGAAACTTTTTCCTTCAATAATTTTGCCAATACCTTTTGTACATCTCCTATAGACAAAGGATTCGGAGTGACTTCCTCCACCAGTATAGGTGCCGATTCGTGAAGATGATCGATCAATTGTTTCGTTTCCTGCCTCCCCAATAATTCCTGCGCATTGGCCTTTATGACTTCCGTCAAATGAGTGGATACAACGCTTGGCGGGTCCACAACTGTATAACCCAACAACTCGGCATGTTCTTTCATGTCATCCGTGATCCACTTGGCTGGTAAACCGAAAGACGGTTCTATTGTATCGATTCCTTCTATTGAATCATCCTCCATCCCCGGACTCATGGCCAAGAAATGATTAAGGAGCAATTCCCCCTTTGCCATGACGCTTCCTTTAATCTTCAGCCGATACTCATTGGGATTCAACTGAATGTTATCACGTATTCTGACAACCGGGATCACGAGCCCCAATTCAATTGCAAGCTGCCTGCGGATCATGACGACCCTGTCCAGTAGGTCTCCCCCTTGATTGGCATCCGCAAGCGGAATCAATCCATATCCAAACTCAAATTCGATTGGGTCGACACTTAAAAGGTTAACGACGCTTTCTGGACTTTTCATTTCATCGGTTTCCAACACTTCTTCCATTTCTTGGATTTCACTTTCGTCCTGCTTTGGTATCCTTGAAATTGTATACCCACCAACGACTAATAAAGCAGCAATCGGAATGGTGAATAAGTCGGAAATGGGAGTGAATAACCCTAAAAGGAAAATGGTTGCTGCTGTTAGGTAAAGCATTTTGGGAAATTGAAATAACTGTTCAACAATGTCCGCTCCGAGGTTTCCATTCGAGGCAGCCCGGGTTACAACTATTCCCGTAGCTGTAGAAATCAATAAAGCTGGTACCTGACTCACGATACCGTCACCAACCGATAACATGGAAAAATGGACGGCTGCCTCTCCAAAGCTCATGTCCAATTGCATGACGCCAATGATCATACCGAAAATCAAGTTAATGATGACAATGATGATGCCCGCTATGGCGTCCCCTTTAACAAACTTACTCGCTCCATCCATGGATCCATAAAAGTCTGCTTCGTTACTAATTTTTTCCCTTCTGGCACGAGCTTCGTTTTCGGAGATCATCCCAGCATTTAAATCTGCATCAATGGCCATCTGTTTCCCTGGCATCGCATCCAGCGTAAACCTTGCAGCCACCTCCGAAACCCGTTCGGAACCTTTCGTGATCACGATGAAATTGATGATGACCAAAATGATGAATACAACTAATCCTACAAGCACGTTACCGCCGACTACAAATGAACCAAAGGTTTCTACAACTCCCCCAGCATCACCATAGGTCAAAATGGCACGAGTCGTGGAAACATTCAACCCCAGCCTGAACAACGTCAGTAAAAGGAGCAAGGAAGGAAAGATTGAAAATTCGAGAGGCTCTTTCATATTCATCGTAGTCAATAGAACCAGCAACGCAAGAGAGATATTTAATAGGAGTAAAATACTTAACAACCAGGTTGGCAATGGAATGACCAACATGGCAACGATCATGATGACGCTCGATATAACAACTAAATCTCTTGCTCGCATGTTTTTTTCTCTCCTAACTAGCGGGTTACCCTATTACTTCTTTACAGTTTACCTTTGGTTTTATATACAAAGGCCAGTATTTCAGCGACCGCCTTAAAGAACTCTTCAGGTATCGCCTGGCCTAATTCAGCTTGATCATATAAAGACCTGGCCAAAGGCCGATTTTCCACCATGATCACATCGTTTTCTTTAGCAATGAATTTAATTTTCTGCGCAACAAAATCAACGCCCTTTGCCACTACATACGGAGCCTCAGCTTTTTCTTGATCATATTTTAAAGCAATGGCAAAATGCGTCGGGTTGGTGATGACCACATCCGCATCGGGAATTTCCTGCATCATTCTTTGAGCGGCCATCTGCCTCTGCTTTTGCTTTATCTTGGATTTGATGAGCGGGTCCCCTTCGGAATTTTTATACTCATCCTTAATATCCTGTTTGGACATCCGGATGTTTTTTTCAAAGTCATATTTTTGATACAAATAGTCTAATAGAGCAATGAACAATAAGGCCACAGCGGCATAAAATCCAACTTTTATCGTAATATCCGCCAATGTTGCCATTGCTTCTTCCACAGAAATCTGTGATAAGATCATAATCTCATCCATGCGCTGCCATAGTACATAAGAGGCAACAAAACCAACAAATGCTATTTTAAGAATGGATTTCAATAATTCAACAATGGCCCTCATTGAAAAAATACGCTTGAATCCTTTAATGGGATCCAATTTTTCAAGTTTGAACTGAATGGATTCAGTCGAAAACAAAAATCCGACTTGCATGACATTAGCCAATATCCCAGCCACTAACGCTGCTGCGAAAACGGGTCCTAGGATAAGGCCCATCTCCTTTAAAACCTCAATCATGATAATTTGCATATTTTCCTCGTTGAATCCAGTCAAGGTAAAATGTTGCAGATGTTCTTTCATGAGACCGAGCAGATGATTATACATGTACGGCCCCATAAGCAATAATACTGAAAACACTGCAAGTAAATTCACAGAGGTATTTACATCCTGACTCTTTGCCACCTGACCTTTTTTCTTCGAATCCTGACGTTTTTTGGGAGTCGCCTTTTCGGTCTTCTCACCTGCGAAAAACTGCAAATCCAACTGAAACCTCTCCACATCAAACGCCTCCAATCAACTGCATTAGATGACGCATGGTCAAAAGCAAGAAATTGAAGAGTTGGGTGACAACTGTCATCATCATCCCCATTACCAGTATGATAACCGCTAAGCCGGCAATGATTTTCACTGGAATACCGACAACGAACACATTTAATTGAGGGACTGTCCTGGCAAGGATCCCCAGCGTGACATCCACTAAGAAAATACTTCCCACTACAGGTATGGACATTTGAAAAGCAATCATGAAAGCTTTGCTGAAAGCTCTGGCCAAATATTCTATCAGTGCATGATCTCCGAATGGTACAAATAATTGGTCAATCGGGATGAACTGATAACTATAAAAAATTCCATCCAAAAGCAAATGATGTCCGTTAGTGCTCAATAGGAATAATAAAGCGATCGTATAAAGGTATTGTCCCATCAACGGGCTTTGTGCCCCCGTTTGGGGGTCGATGACATTCGCTATTGAAAAACCCATTTGAAAATCAATCAATCCGCCAGCGACTTGAACGGCCGACAAAATCATATACGCTGTAAACCCAATGAAAAGGCCAACAAGCGCTTCCTTCATGATCAATAAATAAAATGTCACATCCAATTCCAGAACCGGAGCATCGATGGTGTAGTACATGATCCAGGCAAGAAAGATTCCAAGCCCGACCCGATGTTGTACCGGTATAGAACGGTACGAAAAAATCGGCATGGCCACGAAAAACGTAGTAACCCGGACTACAATTAATAAAAAGGCGGGAAAGTGCGGAAATAATTCCTCCATGCCCTACCCTACAAATCGATTCAGATTGCCGAATATTTCATTTGCATATGATAATAGGTGGCTCAGCATCCATGGAGCCAATAAAATGAGTCCCAATAAGACTGCGACGATTTTCGGAACAAATGCCAAGGTTTGTTCCTGAATCTGTGTAGTCGCCTGAAAGATGCTTACTACTAGTCCTACAATAAGAGCGATTACCATCAATGGACCGGCAATTATCAATACCATATAAATTCCTTTTTCTGCTATATCAATAACAAAATCTGCACTCATTTTTCTCACCTGCTTAAAAACTCTGTAATAAAGACTTCACCACTAAATACCATCCATCAACAAGAATGAAAAGGAGGATTTTAAATGGCAGGGAAATCATGACTGGCGGCAACATCATCATCCCCATCGACATCAGAACACTTGCAACGACCATATCAATAACCAAAAAGGGAATGAAAATCATGAAGCCAATTTGAAAAGCTGTTTTGATTTCACTGATTGCAAAAGCAGGTACAAAGGCAGTCAAAGGAATGTCCTGTATCGTTTCAGGCTTATCCACCTTGGCATAATCCAAAAATAACGCCAAATCCTTTTGCCTTGTATGGGCACTCATGAATTCCTTGAATGGTATCGAGGCCTGTACATATGCCTCTTCTAAATCTATCTCTTCATTAAATAATGGGGTTAATGCCTTTTCATTCACTTCCTGTAAAGTCGGTGCCATTATGAAAAATGTCATGAAAAGTGCCAAGCCGACCAACACCTGATTCGGCGGCATCTGCTGTGTAGCTAGCGATGTTCTCACAAAGCTCAGGACAATGATGATTCTTGTAAAACAGGTCATCAAGATCAATATGCTTGGAGCCAGCGATAAGACAGTCATCAGAAGAACAAGTTTGACGGAAGTAGAGACATTAGTGGGATCACTGTTATTAAAAAACTCCATGAACTCATTCATTCATTGTCTCTTCCTTTCCTATCTAGCTCCTTTAACAGCTTTTTCCTGCTATCAGACATTTGATCAAGTTGACTTTTGAACTCTGCAGAGAAACTAGCGGTTTCTGAACCGCTTTTCTTCAACCACTTATTTTTCAACTTCATGGCAAGTTCCCCAGGCTGGATCATTTGATCGATCTTATCGTTGTGATCTTTCAAAAGCTGTTCATATTCCTCGGGATCATCTATTTCTTTCAAAAGCTGAATATTTTCGCCGACCCCGATCACCAATATTCGCCCGCCGACCTTAACAAGCTGAACAGAACGGTTTGCACCAAGGGCCGTACCGCCTAAATTCTCCACTGAATTTGCCTTTTGATACGATTTACTTTTTTTATTAATGAACTTTAATAGGATATATAGAAGGGCCACTACAAAAATAGTAGCAAATATCATCCTCAGAAACTCCCAAACGGTTATCCCCACTTTGTCAGAATTCGTTGCCTGTTTGGTAGATTTCGAGTCTATTGATTCACCTTTATCCACCTTTAAATCATCTGGCTGTTCATAAACATCCTTCACTGTTTTTTCAAGATCTTCCGCATGGGCCTGTATGGCCCCAGAGAAGAATACTGCTATCATCAGTGAGAACTGAAGCCATTTTTTAATTAATACCAATATGAAGACACCTTCTTAACTTAATGCTTTATTTATGGCTTCCAAAACACGGTCTGCCTGGAATGGCTTCACGATAAAGTCTTTTGCACCCGCCTGGATCGCATCGATGACCATGGCTTGCTGCCCCATCGCTGAACACATGATGACCTTAGCTTGAGGATTTATCTTTTTAATTTCCTTTAACGCTGTAATACCATCCATTTCGGGCATGGTAATATCCATGGTTACAAGATCAGGATGGGTTTCTTTATATTTATCCACTGCTTGGGCGCCATCTGCTGCTTCCCCGACTATTTCAAAACCATTTTTAGAAAGGATATCCTTTATCATCATTCTCATAAATGCTGCATCGTCCACAATTAAAATTTTATTAGCCATTATTTTCGTCCCCCAAATTATTTTATTTTATTTAATCGTTCACTTTGGCTCATGATATCTGTAACACGCACTCCAAAGTTTTCATCAATCACCACTACCTCACCTTTTGCTATCAAGCGGCTGTTTACCAGGATATCCACTGGCTCTCCTGCTAATTTATCCAATTCGATGATCGATCCGGAGGAAAGCTCCAAAATATCCTTTACGGAGCGTTTCGTTCTTCCAAGTTCCACAGTCACTTGCAAGGGGATATCCATCAGCATGCTGAGATTTTTCGTTTCAGGCTCCTGAAGCTGATAAGGCTGGAAACTAGTGAAACTGGCAGGCTGAACATTCACCGGCTGTCCTGTTGGTACGGATGAAACTCCAAAATGTTGTGGTACATTCGGTATTTGGTTCATGGGTTGGGTTTGATGACCGCCTTGTCCATAAGTTTCATTTACCGATCGATCAGTCCGGTTATCCTGGAATGGTGCCGGCTCCTGAGTCGGAATGTTCATTTCTGGATCACTCAGTGCTTTTTGCGTATTCATATCGGCAGGTTGGCTTTCGCCCGTCCCATTTAATAATTCAGAAACTAACCCTTTAGCAAACTCTAACGGCAACAATTGCATAATGCTGGAGTCAATTAAGTTACCGACACGGAGGCGGAACGAGATTTTTGCAAATAAATCTTCGTCAGGTATCGCATTTTCACCAACACCATTTAAAAAGTTAAGTAAATCTACGCTAGGTGGTGAAATATCCACTTTTTTACTGAAAATGGTCGACATGGATGTCGCAGCAGAACCCATCATTTGGTTCATGGCTTCCTGGACAGCACTCAATTGAATTTCCCCAAGAAGGTCAGAAGGATTCCCCCCATCTCCGCCAAGCATCAAATCTGCAATGATAGCTGCATCGCTCTGCTTGATTACCAGCATATTTATACCTGAAAAACCTTCTGTATATTGCACTTGAATCGCTACATACGGATGCGGGAATTCTTCCGCGATCTGTCCCCTTTCAATTAAAGTAACCGTCGGGGTGGTGATATCTACTTTCTGATTCAACAACGTGGATAGAGCAGTGGCCGAACTTCCGAAGGAGATATTACCAATTTCACCGAGGGTGTCGAGTTCCATCATTGATAAATAATCATCAATCGAAAGAGGGAACACCTCATCCTCTATATCACTTGTACCTTTTAAAAGGGCATCTATCTCGTCTTGTGAAAGCATTCCATCACTTACCATCTTCGTCTCCCCCTTTCAAAATATCAAGAATCTGGATAGCATGTTTTTTTCCTACTTTTCCTGGCTGCCCGCTGTATTTCGGGATCCCTCCAATGGTAATCGTCAAAGGTTCATCGATTGACTTATTTAAATCGATGACATCGCCAACCTCAAGCAGCAAAAAATCCTCGATGGTGATGTCCGTGGAACCAAGTTCGGATATAATGGGAAGATCTGCGTTTCGGATACGCTTTTCCAAAATCATGATTTCCTCCGGCATTTTTTCCTTTTGGGAATTTTCCATCCAATAATGAGCGGACAACTTTGGTATGATCGGTTCCAATACGACGTGAGGAATGCAAACATTAATCATTCCGCTCGTTTCTCCGATTTGTGTATTCAAGGAAATGACCACAACTGTATCGTTGGGCGAAACCAGCTGCAGGAATTGTGGATTCACCTCGAACTCAGTCATCACCGGGTCTATGTCAACAATCGTTCCCCAAGCCTCCTGTAAATTCTCAAAAGCCTTCTCGAATAAATTCGACATGATTTTCGTTTCTATTTCCGTTAAACTATCCACCTTATTCACGCTTATGCCCCGCCCGCCCAAAACGCGATCCATCATGGAATATGCGATATTCGGGTTGACCTCAATAATGATTCGGCCATCCAAAGGCGGCACCTCAAAAACATTAATGATAGTCATTTTCGGAATCGATCGGATAAATTCTTCGTATGGTATTTGATCTGCAGAAGCAACGGATATTTGGACATATGTTCTGAGCTGAGCAGAAAAGTATGTGGTCAGCAGCCTGGCAAAGTTCTCGTGTATCCTAGTCAAACTCCGGATTTGATCCTTTGAAAACCGAAGCGCCCTTTTAAAGTCGTAAACTTTCACTCTTTTTTCTACTTCTTCTTTTTTTAAATCATCTGCATCCATTTCCCCTGTGGAAATGGCCGATAACAAAGCATCGATTTCATTTTGCGATAATATTTCCCCGGACATTAACACTCACCTCCAAAGCTTCCCCTTCTAATTTAATTAAGCAAGGATGTTCTTATTGCAGAATCGAGGAAGTTATATAAACCTTTTCAACTTTTCCTTCTTCCATTAATTCATTCATTCTAGTCCTTAAAGCTTCCTGAAGCTTTTCCTTGCCTTTTTTACCGGTTAACTCTTCCGCTTTCATTTCGGATAGTTCGGTAATGATGATATTTTTCACTTGAAAATTTCTTTTTTCCAACTCTTCTTTTGCTTTTTTATTTTCTGTTTGAACCATAAATGAGATTTTAATATAATCATTGCCGGCAAGATTCGTAGTAATTTCAGGAACCTCCACTGATGATTCCACAATTTCGTCAATGCTAGGTTTATCTTCGGCAGATGTGGGATCAGATAACTTTGTCACAACCACGACCGCTATGACACCAACAAGCGTTATAGCCACGAGTATAATCAACATAATAGTCAATAGGTTTTTTTTCATGAACTTTCCTCCACATCCTTACGAAAACCGAGAACATTAACGGTACGATAAAATTGTATGATAGCTGCAACCAGTTCCTCTTCCTTCTCTAGCACAACGATTTTCTTACCATTTGTAAAAGTAATGGTCGTATCTGGCAATGACTCGACTGTGTCTATGTACAATGCATTTATATGAAAGCATTTGCCATTGAGCCTTCTGACTTTGATAATGATATTTAGGAGCCAGAGCAAAAGACCTGGCTCCTCCCTCCCTTAACCTATCGTTTTAAGTTAACTAATTCCTGTAAAATTTCATCCGACGTCGTAATGATCCTGGAATTCGACTGGAAACCACGTTGAGCAACGATCATTTCAGTAAATTCTTCGGATAAATCCACATTGGACATTTCCAATGAACCTGATGCAATCACACCGCGCCCCTCACCTGCGATATTGATGTTTGCAGTACCTGAATTGATTGATTCCTGAAAAGTATTACCACCCGTTTTCGTCAAGCCTGATGCATTGGAAAACTTGGCAACGGCCAGTTGGCCTAAGGTTGTGATAAGTCCATTGGAATAAACGCCATTTATTTCCCCTGATGAACCAATATTAAAACTTTCCAGTTTACCTTCTTTATTACCGTCCGGATTGACAAGAGCAGTAGTGGAACCTTTAACTTGAGTGAGGTTCGAGAAATCAAAATCCAAATTAACTTTTTGAACGCTTTCATCAAATGCTGTATCCGAGTCATCCTCATTGCCGCTTGAAATGTTAATGGTTTGACCTGCCTGGGTTTTATCTGCTGCCACAATCTGACCATTAGCATCGAAATTCACTGAAGTGAACGGCTTTGGTTTAGTTGCTGAGGTATCCCCCAAAGCAGCAGGTTCTTCATCAAATAGCTCCCATTTATCATCACCGTTTTTTTGGAAATAGATAGTTGCCGTTTGTTCTTTTCCCTTTTCATCCACAACTTTCATTTGCTGGCTAAATACGGTCCCATCAATTGCATCAGAAGCTAGATTTCCACTTACTGATATTTTAGTAGTGGTAATGGCAGGTAAAATCGCATTGACGTTAACAGCAACGTCGTCAATCGTTTTTGATCGTTTCCCGTTTTCATCAATCTTGTATGCCTGTACTTTCAAACCATTCGCGTTTACAAGCGTACCATTATCATCCAGATAAAAGTTACCTGCACGTGTATATGAAAGAGAATCACCTTGCTTGACGACAAAATAGCCATCCCCGGATATCCCTAAATCAAGATCGCGGCCGGTGGTTTGCAGGCTTGACTGTGTATGGATCGTATCGATTGTAGCAATCGTGGAGCCCAATCCAATTTGTTTGGAATTGGTTCCGCCTTTATTGGCTGTTGCTGCACTTGCACCAGATACCGTTTGGTTCATCGCATCACTGAATGTCACACGGCTTTTTTTGAAACCATATGTATTGACATTGGCAACGTTATTACCGATAACATCCAATTTTGTTTGTAAGTTTTTTAATCCGCTTATTCCCGAATACATTGAACGAAGCATGTAAAGCTCCCCTTTCATATAACGACTGCTTCCGTCATTCCGCAGTCCAGGCTTCCTTTTCCAAGTCCAGCCTATTTATCTATAATTATGGTTCCATTGATTTTCGTGAAAATTTGTGATGTTGCTTCATCTCTGTCCATGACCGTGATGACCTTGTTGTTTTCCGTGCTTACTATGAGTGCCGCATTAGCTGTAATAAAAAGAGCTTCGGTTACCCCCATCTTGTTGGCCTCTTTGGCTTTATGGGCTATTTTGTCCCAAGTTTGCGGAAATGCTGTCGAAAACCTTGTGGGATCATCTGCCTTTGCCTAAACTGTAATTGGGTTTGTGACATCAGCTCAGCGGAATCTGCTTGAATACCAAGTTTATTCATATTCCTGCCCCTTAAGCTTCAGCGATTTTTATCAATTGCCCTGATGATAACTTGGTTTTGTTTTCATCATCCACTTCAATTTGCAGCTTGCCATTACTCATGGATACCGAGATTACAACAGCGGACGACTCTCCATTTTTTTCGTCCATCCAGGAAACGCGCTTGCCTATTAATTCACTTGCCGCCGTCAGGCTATTCGCCGTGGAACTTGTTTGTTTCATTGCTGAAATATTTGCGGGTTCAAGCTTTGTGCCATCTTCTAAAAGAAAATAAACACCATCCCCCTTATATTGGATGGATTTAACGATGCCTGTCCCTTCTTCTATCGCAAGGTCGTCATCTCCCTCATCCAATTTGTGCCAAGTTACTTCCTTTCCTACAAAAGAGTTATAGTCCATTAAACTATTTTGTTGATTGATCCCAATTATTTCTTCCAATTGGGCTCCCATATTCATCATCTGTTCCAGAGAAGAAAAAGTGGCCATTTGGGCGATGAATTCCGTATTATCCATCGGACTTGAAGGATCTTGGTTTTGAAGCTGGGTAAGCAACAATTTCAAGAAATCATCTTTTCCCAATGCATCCCCGGCTTTTCTGTTTTCAGTTTGAGATTTTGGTAATAATAGCGACGTATCGATGGTCGTCATTTTTTCACCTACACTTCCAGATTTAACAGAGCATCGGCAAAGGATCCCATAAACTCGCTTTCCGCCTCATCATTGTTTTCTTCCTTACTCTCCTGTTGTTCATTATGTTCTTCCGCATCTTTCTGGCTGAATTTCTCAGAGTTAAAAGCATTGAAGGCCTGTGATATTTCAATTCTTTCAATTTGAATGTTTTGTCCGCTAAAGGCGTGTTTTAAACCATGAATCTGATTCTCCAGCATATCTTTGGCCTGGGCAGTAGTAGCCAGAATCTTGGCTGACAGCATACCATCCTTTTCAATCAACTCGATTCTTAGGGACCCTAAATGTTCAGGATTCAATCTGAACAACAGTTTATTTACACCGTTAGTTCCGCTAAAGTTAGCCTTACTTAAAATATTTTCAAATTGCTTAACAAACTCTTCTTGACTGACGGTTTGCTCACCTTTTGGAGCTGCCAAGACGAATTGTTCCAGCTTTGTCATGAGAAAAGGCATACCTGGCCCTTGATGTTTACCGCTATCCGTACTTTGCAAAGTCACACCGCTGCCCACTGTCCCGTCCTTAGTTACTTTGTCACTCCCGGATAATTGCGAGAATGCGCTTTTCAATGTTTCTATGGCTTTTGTTTGCCCTTTCTCCAACGTGTTAAAAGATCGGTCAATTTCTGATTTAGACTGATTGGACAGCCATTTCTCCAGCTTTCCCGTTATCCCTTCAAGGAGGCGTTTCATTTGTTTCTGGATGGCCGCTTCATCTTGTTTCATATCCTTATTCTCCGAGAGAAGAGCTTGAATTTTCACCAGTTTCAAAAGATTCACCACACCAGATAAGGGGAAGTCTTGCCATTCTTCTTCGCTCAATGCAGTAACTTTTTTCAGGATTGTATACAGTTCCATGACATCGGCAGATAACAAACTTTGTGGATTCAGGCTGAAGTCATCCACTTCTTGTTCTAAATCCAGTTCCTCGATGCTCGTTAAGAAATCAGCAAGGGCATCCTCATCATTTCCAGCTACATTCGTTAGGACCTGTAAAATATGTTTGTTGTCTCGTTGGTTTACTGTAGGGGCAACGGCTGCATTCTCTTCCCCTTTATCACTCAACCTTTCAAGTTTCAAAAAAACAAGCAAATCCTTTATTACAGACATTCGTCCTTCAGTGATGGCTGCCATATCCGATTGAATGGAGAGTTCTGCCCCCATGGCTGATCGAAGGACGGAACCAAACCCTGAATTAGTTTGCTGATTTGCCTTAATTGGTACCTTTAGATTCAATGATGCCAAAGGAAGTACAGAATTAATGGTTGAATTCATCTATTCACCTCCTCACTCTTTCCGCTTAAGAACCTTGTTCAGTTAGTTTCTTCGTTAATCTTGCAGCATCAGCTGTTGTCATTTTCTCCAAAACCTTAGCTAAAGTGGCTGCTTTCATACTTGAGAGAATTTCCACTGCATCTTCATCATTCATTTCTGTAATGATAGGTGCAGCTCTCTTGGGAGCCATCGTTTCATAAGTACGGATTATATCTTTGAACGCTTGTTTACTATTATTCTGACCATCCTTAAGTTGATTCATTTCTGTTTGAAGCTGCTGTTTTTCCGCTTCTGCCTTTGCAATGGCCTTGTCACGTGTATCAATGATGCCCTCAAGCTTTTCTATCTCTTTTTCCTTATTTTCAATCTCGGTTTCTAATTTTTCGAGCTTCATGGAAACTTTCTCATCATTCTTCGCTGATTTACCAATCTCTTCACCCTTTTGATCCGATTCAATGAAGGGTATTTTCGCCGACATTTCCTTTGCCTTTTCCACTACATTCACCCCTGCAACGGTAAAAACGATCAACGCTACAGTTACCGCAAAGATTAATGGAATGAAGATGACAAGAAACCATTGAAACTTGCTTATCTTGCTTTCTTTCAATTCATTAGATTCACTTTTTTTACGCATTCCATCACCTTACGCCTTTGCTTAAGTATTGCCGGATAGATATTTCATCCATTTCTTTGTTCTCAGCTTCCTTCATGACATCGAGAAATTCAAGCAAATCATTTTCTTTCATTTTCTCGTACTTTTTAACCTCGACATTTCTTTCCATTAATATATCCCGTTGAGTATTCATCTTGTATCGCGCTTCAATGACTTCCTGTTGACAGAGGCTTAAGAGTTTTTCCAAATTGTCCATAAATAACTGATGATGACGAATATCCTGAACGGATAATCCATTTCGCAGCTTCTCCTGTTGAAACTCAAGCAACTCTTCTTTTTTCTTTAAAAGCTTATATAATTTTTCTGCCACTTCTTCAAATTTTTTTAAAGCGGCATTATATTTAGCTAGTGCATCGGTTTTTTCTTTTTCTTTGATGGACAGGATCTTCTCGAATTTATATTGATAAATCATCATTAATCACCTTTCTCCATCAATTCGACAAGGGCGTTGATACTATTATCTTTAGAAGCTTTTTCAAGGGTTCCTTGCTTTAAAAATGAAATGATGTCCGGATAGCGTGTAATTGAATGATCAATTTGTTTGGAAGACCCCTTCTTATAAGCTCCTATATTTATCAAATCTTCTGACTCCATATAGGTTGATAAACTTGCCCGCAATTTTTCTGCAGCGTTTTTATGCTTTTCACCAACAATATTGTTCATGACACGACTAATGCTCTTTAATACATTAAGCGCTGGAAACTGTCCTTTATTGGCCAAATTACGGTCCAGTATGAAGTGACCATCCAAAATTCCCCTGACAGCATCAGCAATCGGTTCATTCATATCATCACCGTCGACGAGAACTGTGTAAAAAGCTGTAATGGTACCCAACAGATTTGTTCCCGTTCTTTCGAGTAACCTTGGAAGGATGGCAAAAACGGATGGCGTATATCCTTTGGTCGTCGGCGGTTCCCCGATGGCAAGCCCAATTTCCCTCTGGGCCATCGCAACCCTCGTGACCGAATCCATCATCAGCATCACATTCAATCCCTTATCACGAAAATATTCAGCGATGGCAGTTGCCGTCAAAGCACCCTTTATCCTCATCAACGCTGGCTGGTCAGATGTCGCCACTACAACGATTGATCGTGCCAGCCCTTCTGGTCCAAGATCTTTCTCAATGAATTCCCGAACTTCACGGCCCCGTTCTCCAATAAGACCGATTACATTTAAGTCCGCCGTCGTATTCCTTGCCACCATTCCAAGCAACGTGCTTTTCCCGACACCGCTCCCTGCAAAGATACCAACACGTTGTCCTTTTCCAACTGTTAATAAACTATCAATCACTCGAACTCCTACATCTATCGGCTCATTAATGGGAGGTCGTTTCATCGGATTCGGCGGATCTTGATCCACAGAAATTGTCGCGAGACCTTTTGGAAGCATAGAGTCATCTATAGGGTGTCCCAATGGGTCGACTACTTTGCCAATCAGCCCACTTCCCACCTTTATCTCAAGGCTCCGTCCGCTCCCTTCCACGATACACCCCGGTGCAATATCACTAACTGCTGTAAACGGCATTAAAATAACCATTTCATCACGGAAGCCGACAACTTCAGCCAAGATTCTATTTTTCTTTTTTTGTATACCTGTATAGATATAACAAATATCGCCTACAGAGCTTTCAGGGCCTTGAGATTCTATCATTAGCCCCACGACACGTTTGACCCGTCCATAATGTTTGAAAGGATCAACTTCATCAACTAAGGCCAATAGGTCTCTAGTTTTCATCTCTACTCCCCTTCCAGCACTTCAGTTAGTTTCACTTTTATTTCCTGCAGCTGACTGTCGACACTGGCATCCATCCTTCCGTTTTCGGATTCAATGATACAGCTGCTTTCTTCAAGCTCATCATCCGGAAAGATATACAACTCGGTATCTTTCGGAAAGATTGCCATCAATTCATCTTTATGAGAAAGAATCGATTGATATTGGATTGGATGGATATGCAATTGCACTTCACGATAATCCCTCACCTCTTTGATGGCTCTTTTGACTATGGATAAAAAAGACACTTCATCTTTTTCAAGCTGTTGCCCGATAATTTTCTCTGCCACTTTCAGGGCAAGATTCAAAATAACCCTCTCAGATGATTCAATGTGGTGCCGATAATCTTTTTTAGAAGACTCTACCACTTCCTTAGCGAAGGCTATTTCCGCTGCAATCTCGCTATACCCCTTTTGAATACCATCTTCGACTCCCTGCCGATACCCTTCTTTTTGAGCTTGTTCGATAAACATTGCTTTCTCTTGATTCTCCCATTGTTCTCGGTCTTGCTGGATTTCGGCATCAATCGCTTGGGCTTTTTGTTTAGCTTCAAGCAATAACGTTTTCGCTTCCTGTTTAGCATCATTAAGAAATTCATCAGATTGAAGATAATGAAGGTTTTTCCGCTCATCTGCAACATCATTTTGAAGAAAGTCGAAAGGGCGAACTTTTATTGCAATCTTTTTGCTTTTCTCCTGGTTAGCCTGCTGGGATTTGATAATCCTAGACAATGATATCATCCCCTCCGCCGCGGGCTATCACAATATCACCAGTTTCCTCCAGTTTTCGAATGACGGCAACAATTCTTGATTGTGCTTCTTCCACATCACGCAAACGTACCGGTCCCATAAATTCCATTTCTTCCTGGAACGTTTCAACCATACGTTTTGACATGTTGCGAAAGACGATTTCCTTCACTTCATCACTAGCCACTTTAAGAGAAAGTTTAAGGTCTTCGTTATCAGATTCCCTGACTACTCGCTGAATCGCCCTGCCATCAAGGGTCACGATATCTTCAAAAACAAACATTCGTTTCTTGATTTCCTCAGCAAGCTCCGGATCTTGGATTTCAAGTGCATCCAAAATCGTTCTTTCCGTTGAGCGGTCAACACCATTCAACACATCTACAACAGCTTCAACTCCACCAGTCTGTGTATAATCTTGGGTTACGGTCGCAGAAAGTTTCCTTTCGAGTATTTGCTCCACTTCATTGATGATTTCCGGAGAAGTGCTATCCATTAATGCAATCCTTCTTGCAATATCGGCCTGCACCTCTTGCGGAAGTTCAGACAATATTTGTCCAGCCTGTGTGGGATCAAGGTAAGACAGGATTAATGCAATGATCTGCGGATGCTCGTTCTGGATGAAATTCAAGATTTGTCCAGGATCTGCCTTTCGTGCAAAGTCGAATGGACGAACCTGTAAGGATGATGTTAAACGGTTAATGATGGCGGTTGCCTGATCAGTGCCTAATGCTTTTTCTAGTACCTGCTTCGCATATCCTATCCCGCCCTGCGAGATGTAATCCTGTGCCAAAGCAATATTATGGAATTCTTCCAGGATTTCTTCTTTATCATGGGGGTCCACTTTCCTCACTCCAGAGATTTCAAGGGTCAATCTCTCAATTTCCTCTTCAGTAAGATGCTTATATACGGATGCAGAAACATCCGGGCCTAAGGAAATAAGGAGGATGGCAGCTTTCTGTTTGCCAGTCAATCCGGCCTTTTTTTTTCTTTCTGTCACTTTCCAAGCCTCCTAGTCTTCCGCTATCCAGCTTCTTAATAATTTTGCAAATTCATCCGGCTTTTCTTTTGCAAGTTTCTCCAATTGTTTTCTTTTTAAGGATGCTTCCGTTTCCTTCTCTTTGTTCAAATCCGGAACTTCGAATACGACCTCTTCCTCTTCAACCACGTACTCCTCTTCCATTTCAGCTTGTTTTCGGGACCGGAGGAATAAGATTAATAGAATGATAATGGCAAGTATTAGCACTCCGCCGACGATGTACGCCCAAATTGGTAACGAAGGATTCGTTTCATCTTTTTGCACCTTCATTTTTCCGTTAAACGGCTGAACGGAAATCGCAATTTTATTATTAAGCTCCTCGTCCGTCAGTTCTTCCCCTTCAGCTTTTTTCTCGATTGTCGTGCGTATTATCGTACCTAGGATTTGTGTAATATCATCCACACTCTGTTGAGATAAAGAATCCGGATCGTCAGCTGAAGGCGGCTCGACCATGACTTGAATACCTAAATCTTTAACTTTATATGGGCTTTCGACTATTTCTTTCTTGATTCGGTTCACTTCACTATTTATCGTTTCATCCACTTTTTCATAATCACCGGAACCGTTTGTGCCTTCAGCATATTGGGTTCCCAATGAATCTGAGGAATCCTCACTTTGCGGAACGCCTCCTGCCCCCGCTGCGTCCCCGCTATACGATTCATTGATTCTTTGCGCAGAAATCTCAATCCCAGCCATATTTTCTTCATCGACCGGTTCAACTAAATTCTCTTCCCGATTTTCTTGAGTGAAATCGATGTCTGTCGTGACTGAAACTACGACTTTGTCTCTTCCCATTATCGTTCCAAGCATATTTTGTACCTGTCTTTGAATATCGCGTTCTATCTCTTTTTTTATTTCGTTTTGGGTAGCAAATACGGACGCAAAAGAAGAATTTTGTTTTTCAAGATCGAAGTACTCAAACTCTTGGTTCATAATGACGATATTATCTGTAGGGAGATTCGGAACACTTTTTGAGACAAGATGGTAAAGGGAATTGATTTGACTTTCCTCAAATTTATAACCGGGTTTCGTATTCAATACAATGGATGCTGACGCTTCCCCAGCTGAATCACTGACAAAAACTCCTTCATCAGGAAGAGTGATCATTACACTGGCATCTTCCACTCCATCAATCTTTTTTATTAAACTGGCCAATTCCGTTTGCATCGAGTCCAATTTAATGACATTGAATTCATTTTCAGTCATGCCGATACCGGCACTCTGACTAAAAAAGGAATAGTCGATGCTGCCCGATTCCGGAATTCCTTCTGCTGCCAGTTCCACTTTAAGTGAATCCAGTCTTTCTTCAGGAACTTTTATGGTCGTTCCATTTTCAGAAACTTCATTCATAATCCCTTGACTGTCTAGATTCTCTTTAATGCTCCCCGTTTCCGATGGAGTTAAGTTGGAGTATAAGGGCACCAGCGTCGTACGCGTGGTTAAAATTGAAACCGTCGTAATGATGATGATAATTAATGCTGCTGAACCAACCATCATGATTTTTTGGTTTTTACTGCGGCTCGTCCAGTAAGCAGTTATTTTGTTTTTAAAATTTACTAGTACTTCATTCATTTAAATCCCCCGGTCAGTCTATGAATTTATGATTGGGGGATTTCTTTTCCCCCTGGTCATTTTTCTCTATATTATGAGGTTAAAAAATGAATGCTATATACTCATTCTCATCATTTCCTGGTAGGTTTCCACAACCTTATTCCGAACCTCTAATGTAGCCTGCATGGTGACACTGGCTTTTTGTGAAGCTATCATCACCGAATGAAGCTCAACATCCTCTCCATTAACCAATTTGGTTGTAAGGTCATCAGATGCCACTTGTGTTTCGTTGACTTTATTCATTGATTCTTTTAATACCCACGCAAAATCCCTCTGTGCTTCGTATGGTGTATTAGTATTGCTCTGATCTTTTTTTAGTACATGATTTGCATTGGTCACTGCCGAAAGAGAAATCCCCTCCATGACAACATCTCCTTTCAAGATTTTATTTTCCGATTTCCAAAGCCTTCATCATCATTTCCTTTGATGCATTTAGAACTGTCACATTCGCTTCGTATGAACGTGTGACACTCATTAAATCAACCATTTCCCTAAGTGGGTCGACATTTGGCATTTCAACATAACCATCTTCATTGGCATCAGGATGGTCGGGATTGTAATCCAGTGCAAAAGGTGTTTTATCTCCTACTATTCCAGTCACCTTCACTCCATTCCCTACTTCGCTCGTTTTTCCGGATGCTGCGTTTAAGAAACTCGAAAAACCATTTTCCTTACTTTGCAACACAACCGATTTTCTTGTGTATGGCTTCCATGTTTTCGATTCAGCGTCATATTCCGCCCTGGTCGTATCGGCATTAGCCATATTAGCAGAGATTACATCCATCCTAACCCTTTGACTCGTCAGGCTAGATCCGGTCATGTTTATACTTTGGAAGATCCCCATCACTTACCTCCTCTAATTACATTCTGCAATGATTGAAACTTACCCGAAAGCCTGTCGGTTACTGCATTATAGTAAATTTGATTGGCAGCAAGATCCGTCATTTCCTTATCAATGTCCACGCTATTTCCATTGTTGTTATATCGGACATTTTTCTGCGCCACGATGTGAGAAGCATGACTCCCCTCTGATTTGAAGGTAAAGTGTCTTTCATCGGTACGATATGACTCGAGGGAAGATTCCAGCTCTGCCTTAAAGGACTTTGTTTTGTCAACATCTTTAGCTTTATAATTAGGCGTGTCCGAATTGGCTATGTTCTGTGAAATGACTTTTTGTTTTGCATTAGAATAATCAAGGGCATTTTCTAGTGATTGAAAAGTATTCGAAAATAATTCCATATCGATCACCTCTTTCTATAATTGACAGATAATTACTTTATCAATAAATTAACCCAGCCGATTTACGTTTTAATTTTAAAGAAACATTATAACTATGTCCATAAACAATACATAGACTTTAGACCTATTATCGTCGAAATTTGTCACAAATTGCTCAATTTTGTCTTTTTTCTTAGTATCATTATAGGGTTAATATTACGTAATCTTACATTTTAATATGATATTCTACATATTAACCAAATTTTACTTCTATTAACTTTTATATCATATCGAAAAACCTACCTATATACCTGATACTTTAGAACTAATTTTCACGTTTACTTTCAAATTTTTAATTTATTTTAGTTGATTTCACCCTTTAAAATAAAGGATTTATAAGAAAACAACGGATTGCTGCATTTTTTCTTTTTTGAAAAAAAACCGTTTTTATCAAAGTTTTGAACCATTCGACAAATTTCTCTAATGACTAAAACCGTTATCAATAGTCTTTTAAGAATCAAAAAGTTATCCTATCGTTCATTTACACCATTTCGACAGTTATAATAATATAATTACCCTTTATGGGAAATATTTAACTACTTTCTGCTTCAAACAGAAGCATGCCCATATTCACATGTCCATTTTATCTGAATTACCTCTTTTCCCTCCCCCTGCCCTTCACCGTATTTACCTGTTTGTCCCGGACAGTAACACATCCAAATATCAAAAAAAGGCAGCCCTTTTTTCAAGGACTGCCTTTCTATATGTTAATTATTTTTAAGCTTCTCTAATTCAAGAAGGAATTTATCGTTCAATACCTTGATATAAGTACCTTTCATTCCAAGAGAACGTGATTCAATGACCCCAGCACTTTCCAGTTTCCTTAGGGCATTTACGATAACGGAACGGGTGATGCCGACACGGTCCGCAATTTTTGATGCTACAAGCAGACCTTCATTACCTTTAAGTTCCTCAAAGATGTGCTCTATTGCTTCCAATTCACTGTAAGATAACGAGGAAATCGCCATTTGAACGACAGCTTTACTACGAGCTTCCTCTTCTATCTCTTCTGATTTTTCACGAAGGATTTCCATACCGACTACAGTCGCACCATATTCAGCCAAAATTAAATCATCATCGTGAAATTTTTCTTGTAAACGGGCAAGAACCAATGTTCCTAAACGTTCTCCCCCACCCATAATCGGTACGATCGTTGTTAATCCAGTTGAGAAAAGTTCCTTGTTTTCGACTGGGAAAGCAGTATATTCGCTTTCGATATCAAGATTCGAAGAGGTTTCAGGAATATTGAACAGGTTTTTTGTGTACTCTTCAGGGAATTGTTTATCTTCCAACATTTTGTACATGCGTTCGTTTTCAATTTGCTGACTTACTGCGATGCCAAGTAATTTCCCGCGGCGGCTGACGACGAATACATTTGCTTCGATAACTTCACTTAAACTCTCAGCCATTTCCTTGAAGTTAACTGCTTTACCTGCTGCTTTTTGGAGCATTGCATTGATTTTTCTTGTTTTTGCTAATAAGTTCATTTGATTTGTTCCTCCTAAAAATACCATGGTTCACAATAACTATGAAGTTGTATTTCCGTAATTTTATGTTCATTGCTTAGGCAAATCATTGCCAAAATTGTTTCTAATTAAAGGATAAACTGGCTTAAATCTTTGTTCCGGGCGATAGAACCAAGCTTACCTTCGACATATTGGGGCGTAATTGTAATCTTCTCCATCGTTATTTCCGGAGCTTCAAAAGATAAGTCTTCAAGCAACCGTTCCAAAATGGTATGAAGTCTTCTTGCACCAATATTGTCTGTGTTTTGATTTACTTCGAAGGCCACTTCTGCTATCTTACGAACAGCATCGTCAGAAAATTCAATTTCTATACCTTCAGTTTCCAATAAAGCAACATATTGTTTTAACAAGGCATTATCGGGTTCATGCAGAATCCGCACAAAGTCATCTACAGTCAGTTTGTTCAATTCTACACGAATTGGGAATCTACCTTGTAATTCCGGGATTAGGTCGGATGGCTTAGCCATATGAAAGGCCCCTGCAGCAATGAATAGGACATGATCCGTTTTAACTGAACCATATTTAGTCACTACTGTTGAACCTTCAACAATTGGCAGGATATCCCTTTGGACACCCTCTCTTGATACATCCGCTGATGAACTTCCAGATTGCTTACTGGCAATTTTGTCTATTTCATCTATGAAGATAATCCCATTTTGCTCAGCCCCGTATACTGCATCTGAAGTTACTTCATCCATATCAATCAATTTTGCCGCTTCTTCATTTGTTAAAACGGTTCTCGCTTCACTTACTTTCAATTTGCGCTTCTTGCTTTTTTTCGGCATCAAGCTTCCTAAAGCGTCCTGCATGTTCATCCCCATTTGTTCCATTCCCGAACCTTGGAGCATATCAAACATAGAAGCAGCCTGTTCTTCCACTTCGACCGTTATCATTTCACTTTCCAGCTCACCATTAGCCAGCTTTTCAGCGACGATTTTTCTTTTTTCCTGCAAACTTAAATCTTCGGAATTTTCTTCCGGATCCTGTTCGTCTTGATTGTTATTGCCTCCAAAAAAGACTTCAAGAGGATTCTTGAAATTACTCTGTTTTTTAGCCGATGGCACTAATAGCTCTATTAAACGGCGATTTGCATTTTCTTCTGCCCGTTCCTTTACACTGGCCATCTTTTCTTCCTTCACGAGGCGGACGGAAGTCTCCACCAAATCACGGACCATGGACTCTACATCCCGGCCGACATACCCGACTTCCGTAAATTTCGTTGCTTCAACTTTTACAAAAGGAGCACCCACCAATTTAGCCATTCTCCGAGCTATTTCTGTTTTCCCAACACCTGTCGGTCCAATCATTAATATATTCTTCGGAACGACTTCGTCACGAAGTTGATCCGAGAGAAGGGAACGTCGGTAGCGATTCCGAAGAGCCACTGCCACTGCCCGTTTTGCCTCACGCTGCCCAACGATATACTGATCCAGTTTTTCAACGATTTGCCTCGGTGTTAAATTAGCTTTTTTTGACATTTGCGCTCCTCCTTACAACTCTTCCACGATTATATTCGTATTTGTAAATACACAAATTTCCGCTGCAATTTGTAAAGATGATTGAGCGATTTCCTTTGCCGATAAGTGGTCGCTGGAAAACCGCATTAATGCCCTGCCGGCTGCCAATGCATAATTCCCTCCCGATCCTATGGCGAGAATCCCGTCATCCGGTTCAATTACTTCCCCGGTGCCAGAAACGAGCAGTAAATGGTTCTTATCCATCACGACTAGCATGGCTTCAAGCTTTCTCAATACATTGTCACTTCTCCATTGCTTTGCCATTTCAACGGCAGCGCGCTGAAGATTGCCATTATACTCTTCAAGTTTAGCTTCGAACATCTCAAATAAAGTGAAAGCATCTGCAACGGAACCAGCAAAACCTGCAAGTACATTACCATTAAAGATTTTTCTTACTTTCCTCGCTGTATGCTTCATCACTACTGAATTTCCTAAAGTAACCTGCCCATCACCGGACATGGCACATTCACCTTTATGATGCACTGCAAATATCGTTGTCATAAAGTGTCCCCTTTCAACATTTAAGGCCGCGGATGTGATGCATTGTAGACTTTTTTCAATTGGTCTTTTGTAACATGCGTATACACTTGCGTTGATGAAATTTTTGAATGACCAAGCAATTCCTGAACCGTGCGAATGTCCGCCCCATTATTCAATAGGTGTGTAGCAAACGAATGCCTTAGCATATGGGGATGAAGACTTCCATCTGCGGCTGACTTTTTAATCAATTCATTCAATATATAGCGAACTCCCCTAGGTGTCAGAGGGTCTCCACGAAAATTAACAAATAAATAAACATGCGCCTTGGCGTCAGACGAAGTCAATTCCATCCTGGCTGTACGTATGTATAAATCTATCGCTTCCTGTGCATATCTACCAACCGGAACGTAGCGATCCTTTTTTCCTTTTCCATGGATCAGTACTGTCCCTAAGGAAAGATCGATATCCTGCAGTTTAATATCACAACATTCACTTACGCGAATGCCTGTAGCATACAATAATTCCAGTAAGGCATTGTTCCTTATTCCTATCGGTGAATCTTTCTTTAAAGAAGAAAACAACTGATCCATTTCCTTCTCATAGAGAAAACGTGGCAGTCTTTGATCCTTTTTAGGTAAAGAAGCAAGGGAAAAAGGGTTATCCTTCACATCACCTTCACGCAGTAAAAATTTATAAAGGCTCCGCAAGCAAGAAGTTTTTCTTGCAACAGTGCGCTTAGAAAGTTTTTTCTCATATAAATTCGTTAAATATAACCGGACATCAAGATATTCAACGGACGTGATGTCCTCAATCCCCTGTTCATTAAGGAACAGGAAAAATTCGTGAATATCACGTTTGTAATTTTCAATGGTGTAATGTGAACTGTTCTTTTCAATTTGTAAATATTCGATGAAGGATGATAATGCCTTTTTTTGATTAATCATGGAAACACCTCGCAAAGGCTAATAAATAGTATCATACTTTAAAACAGCAGGCAAATATTTTACAAATTTTTCACAAAGTTCTGAATTGTGTCCAAAGCGCGTTTAGCATGCGTTTCATTCCGCTCTTTTTTGGATTTGATTCTCACTTCAAGGTCTGGAAGCAATCCAAAGTTGGCATTCATCGGCTGGAAGCTCTTACCATTCGTCGATGTTATGTACCTTGCCATACTGCCCATCGTCGTCTCCGCAGGGAAAATGATAGGCTCCAAACCTTCGACGATCCTTGCAGCATTGATACCTGCGACAAGTCCCGACGCAGCCGATTCAACATACCCTTCAACGCCAGTCATCTGACCGGCAAAGAATAAATCATCCCGATTCTTGAATTGGTATGTTGGCTTCAAAACATTAGGTGAGTTTATGAAAGTGTTTCGATGCATGACCCCATAACGTACAATTTCCGCATTTTCCAATCCGGGTATGAGCTGCAATACTTCTTTTTGCGGCCCCCATTTCAAATGTGTCTGAAAACCAACAATATTGTAAAGTGTTCCTGCCGCATCATCCTGACGCAATTGAACTACAGCAAAAGGGCGTTTTCCCGTTTTGGGATCTTCTAGGCCAACAGGCTTCAATGGACCAAATAACATCGTTTTCTTCCCACGTGATGCCATCACTTCAATCGGCATGCAGCCTTCAAAAAAGATTTCTTTTTCGAATTCTTTAAGCGGGACTGTTTCAGCAGCAATCAATGCATCATAAAAGCGGTCAAACTCTTCTTCCGTCATCGGACAGTTCAAATAAGCTGCTTCCCCTTTATCATAACGGGATTTCAAATATACTTTATCCATATTGATGCTGTCTTTTTCAAGAATTGGTGCGGCAGCATCATAAAAGTACAAGTATTCTTCATCCATGATTTGCTTTAAGCTATCAGATAGTGACTGACTTGTAAGCGGACCGGTTGCAATGACGGTAGGACCTTCCGGAATTTCCGTCACTTCTTCATTAATGACCGTCACATTTGGATGATTTTTGACCCTTTCCGTAACAAGACCGGCAAATTCATGACGATCAACGGCTAATGCACCGCCAGCCGGTACAGCACAAGCATCCGCAGCGGACATGATGACCGAATCCAGTATACGCATTTCTTCTTTTAATACACCAACTGCATTTGTTAACGTATTTGCCCGAAGTGAATTGGAACAAACAAGTTCAGCGAATTTATCGGTATGATGGGCTGGCGTTTGTTTTACAGGGCGCATTTCATATAGATCGACTTTAATTCCTCTTTTAGCTAACTGCCACGCCGCTTCACTTCCAGCAAGCCCAGCACCGATTACACTTACTTTTGTTTCTTTCATTTTTCGAACCTCCATGTATAGATATGATAAGACAGGATCATTTATCATTAAAACTGCTTTCCAGAAGTTTCATTTTTAACGATATCTATGTATTTATACCCGAAATACTCATTCCTGCTAACGATTATTTTAAAAATATGCCATCCTTATTTACTAAAAGGGTAACGGACGCAAATAGGAATTATATCTTTAAAAGAATGTACTTGTCCACTGAATTTTACATCACAAGGCCTAAATAAAAAAGTTTCAAGCTTTATCCATTTTCTTCTTGGAAGTAAATCCACCTATCACCATGATATCATACTTCCCTGAACATAAAGAAACCCGGCAGATGCCGAGTCCATTTGTATTTAGGGTTTTTCGATAGTTCACAAGGAAAGTAAACGATTTCAAGGCCTTTTCTATGCTTGGGGCATTTCTTTAAAATCACAATCCATGCACTGGACCTGGACACCTTTTTTGAGTTTTTTCTCAACAAGAGTACCTTCACATTTTGGACAACTCCGCGGCAGCGGTTTATCCCAAGATATGAAGTCACATCCAGGGTAAGTATCACACCCGTAAAATATGCGGCGTTTTTTACTTTTCCTTTCAATGATATTTCCTTCTTTACATTTTGGGCATTTGACACCGATTTCTTTGACGATTGGTTTGGTGTTACGGCAATCCGGGAAATTACTGCATGCCATGAACTTTCCATAACGTCCCATCTTAAAGACCATCCCATGTCCGCACTCCACGCAATCTTCACCTGCAGGTTCATCTTTGATTTCAATTTTCTCCATCTCGACTTCGGCTTTAGCCAAATGAATTGCAAATTCTTTATAAAATTCATCGATGACCTTAATCCATTCAATATTGCCTTCCTCAACGCTGTCGAATTCCTGTTCCATCTTGGCAGTGAACTCTGCATCGAGAATATCCGGGAAGAATTCGCGTATCAATTCGAGAACGATCTCACCAAGCTCTGTCGGGATGAACCGTTTATTATCCAAGGTAACATAGCCCCGTTTTTGGATCGTGTCCAAGGTAGGCGCATATGTAGACGGACGGCCAATTCCCAGTTCCTCTAGGGTCTTGACCAGACGGGCTTCAGTATATCGGGGCGGAGGCTGTGTGAAATGCTGCTTCGGCTCGATATCTTTTGAAAAGAATTGATCTCCTTTTTTCACATCAGGAAGTGCATTTTCCTTTTCTTCCACCGAGTCATCGGACCCTTCAACATATACCTTCATGAAACCCGGAAATTTAATTTTTGAACCATTAGCCCTGAAGATGACATCCCCGTTATGCAGGTCGATGCTCATCGTATCCATGACCGCCGAAGACATTTGACTGGAAACGAATCGTTCCCAAATCAATTTATAAAGACGGAATTGATCTCTGGATAAGAACTCCTTGACTACGCCCGGTTCACGTAATGTGCTTGTTGGCCTGACGGCTTCATGCGCGTCCTGGGCATTAGTTTGTTTTTTCTCCTTGCGCTGCTCGACCTGAACATATTCTTTACCATAACTATTTTGAATGAACGTATGGACCTCCTCTTTGGCACTATCTGAAATCCGGGTCGAATCGGTTCTCATATAAGTGATTAACCCGACTGTACCTTCCTTGCCAAGCTCGATTCCTTCATAAAGCTGCTGAGCAAGCATCATGGTTTTCTTCGCACGGAAATTCAATTTACGTGCCGCTTCCTGTTGCAGGGAAGAAGTTGTAAAAGGTGCTGCTGGATTACGCCTTCTTTCCTTTTTAGCCACAGCTCCTATCGTAAATTCGCCGCCATTTAAAGAAGCGAGCACTTTTTTGACGTCCTCTTCGGTATTTAATTCCTTCTTCTCGCCGCCAAGGCTGAAGAAAGAACCTTCAAACTGTTCTTTTCCTTTTACAAAATCAGCCTTGATTGTCCAATACTCTTCCGGGATAAAATCTTTGATCTCCTTCTCCCGGTCAATGATCATCCGTACAGCAACCGATTGGACCCGTCCCGCGCTTAAGCCCTTTTTCACCTTTTTCCACAATAACGGGCTTATATTGTATCCGACCAAACGGTCCAAGACCCTTCTTGCCTGCTGAGCATCAACCAATTTCATATTTATTGGCCTTGGCGATTTAAATGATTCCTTGATAGCCTCTTTCGTGATCTCGTTGAATACCACGCGGCAATCTGAGTTAACGTCAACATCAAGACTGTGAGCCAAATGCCAGGCAATTGCTTCCCCTTCCCTGTCGGGGTCAGCCGCGAGATAGATTTTTTTCGCTTTTTTTGCAGCAGTTTTCAATTCTTTTAAAACCGGGCCTTTGCCGCGGATAGTTATATATTTAGGTTCATATTCATGTTCAACATCGACACCCATTTGACTTTTAGGCAAATCACGTACATGCCCCATGGAAGCCTTTACTTTATATTTTTTTCCCAAGTAACGTTCTATTGTTTTCGCCTTTGCGGGCGATTCCACAATCACTAAGTATTCTGACATCCAATAAATCCTCCTCAAAGAGGTAATATAAATCTTCACTATTATTAATCATTCAAAAATCATTTGTCAACACCTCTTTACTTTTCAAAGCATGCTGATTCATTTATTTCTAGTTTTTTGACAAGAGGTGCCATTTGCAAAACTTATAACAGTTTTACAATATTTTCAACCTTTTTGTCTAATAATTCAACCCACCCTTCAAAAAAAGCACCTATTTTTTCAATTTTCCCGTTTGATTCTCCGTCTATCTTCTATATTATATTGTTCAAAACTCTTCCTCGATCTGCCTGGAGCTAAAAACAAGTTTGGCACCATCATAAATCAATTGATTGGTACCAAGTGATTCAGGGCTCGTAACATTACCAGGAAGCGCAAATACTTCCCTGCCGTGTTCCAAAGCAGCTTGTGCCGTAATAAGGGAACCGCTTCTTTCTTTTGCCTCTACCACGAATACGCCCTGTGATAATCCGCTGATGATTCGATTCCTAAGTGGAAACATCCATGGTTCCGCCTTCACTTCCGGTGGAGTCTCAGATATAAGCAGGCCTTTATTCATGATTTCTTCAGCAAGGGTAAAATTGGATTTCGGATATATTTGCTTAAGCCCTCCGCCTAAAACCCCGATCGTATCTCCGCCTTCCCTTAATGTGATCTTATGTGACTCTGCATCGATTCCAGCGGCCATTCCGCTTATGATCACGAACTTTTTCTTTACAAGCGGTAATAGAATCGTTTTTAAGGCCTCCAGCCCATACGAGGTTGGCTTGCGTGTTCCAACAACACCTAGGGTATTCTTCCTTGTTAAAAGCTTCTTATCACCTTTAAAATAAAGAAC
This sequence comes from Peribacillus sp. 05N428, assembly GCF_056397085.1. Classification (NCBI taxonomy): domain Bacteria; kingdom Bacillati; phylum Bacillota; class Bacilli; order Caryophanales; family Bacillaceae; genus Peribacillus; species Peribacillus sp. 05N428. The sequence continues at coordinate 132,932 of NZ_JBFTMS010000011.1, forward strand.
CCACGGAGGATCGAATATTTGCTTTAGCAAAAAAGGATATTCATCATCGAAGATCGTTAAACAATGGATTTGGCTATCTTCGTATTTTTTAAGTTTTTCGATGGAATGGAGTGAATGTAAATCTTTGAGAAAGAGGTTAAGCTTATTTGAAGGGATAGGGAGCATTTTTGCCCATTCAACGTAATTCGTCGTGAACAGGGAAGATAATGATGGGTCTTTGGACATGATTGCTTGGATTGTTTTCCATCCTGCTCCGCGGCAATGATGGAGATGGATTAACTTTTCTTTTTTATTCAATCGGAAACGCCCCTAATCGGATATTTTTAAAGGTAGGTTGATAGTGATGTACTTGGTCTCTCCCGAGGAAATTCGAGGAAATAAAGACCGACCCAAAAAAAGGTCGGCCCAGCTTAAATCAATGTGTTTTACAAGGTTCGTAAATATCTTTTTCTTTTAAAACGGAAATCAATGTTTCTCCCATTACGGATGGAGTTTCGGCAACTTTGATTCCACATTCGTTCATGACGCGGATTTTCTCGTCAGCCGTCCCTTTTCCTCCTGAGATAATGGCACCGGCATGTCCCATGCGTTTACCGGCAGGAGCCGTACGGCCACCAATGAAACCAACAACTGGCTTAGTCATATTTTCCTTCACCCAGATTGCCGCTTCTTCTTCCGCCGTTCCGCCGATTTCCCCGATCATGATCACCGCATGTGTTTCCGGATCTTCATTGAACGCTTTTAAAACATCAATGAAATCCGTTCCGTTAACGGGATCTCCACCGATACCGACAGCCGAAGATTGCCCGATGCCTGCTTGCGATAATTGGTGAACAGCTTCATATGTCAAAGTTCCAGAACGAGAAACTACGCCTACATGGCCTTTTTTGTGGATATACCCTGGCATGATACCAATCTTACACTCTTCAGGAGTAATGACACCTGGGCAGTTCGGTCCGATCAAGCGAGTTTTTTTGCCTTCCATGTAGCGCTTCACCTTGACCATATCCAGTACAGGAATATGTTCCGTGATACAAATGGCAAGATCAAGTTCTGCGTCTACGGCTTCAAGAATTGCATCGGCAGCAAATGGTGCCGGTACATAGATAACAGATGCACTCGCACCGGTTTCAGTGACAGCTTCGGAAACTGTATTGAATACAGGTACCCCTTCCACTTCTGTTCCACCTTTACCCGGAGTGACTCCCCCTACGATTTTCGTGCCGTATTCCAACATTTGTTTTGTATGAAATAATGCTGTTGCACCAGTGATTCCCTGAACGATCACTTTCGTATCTTTATTAATATAAACGCTCATTATGTTCCCCCCTGCCTATTATCCTACAAGTGATACTATTTTTTGTGCTCCATCTGCCATTGATTCAGCAGCCGTAATATTTAAACCTGACTCTTTTAGAATCTTTTTGCCAAGGTCCACATTCGTTCCTTCAAGACGAACAACAAGAGGGACATCCAGTCCAAGCTCTTTGGCAGCAGCCACGACGCCTGTAGCGATGATGTCACATTTCATGATTCCTCCGAAGATATTAACGAAGATGCCTTTAACATTTTGATCGGAAAGGATGATTTTGAAAGCCTCTTTTACTTTTTCCTCAGTGGCGCCGCCACCAACGTCAAGGAAGTTAGCCGGATCTCCCATATAATGTTTAATGATGTCCATCGTCGCCATAGCAAGCCCGGCACCATTAACCATGCATCCGATATTTCCGTCAAGCGATATGTAACTTAGGCCATGTTTTGATGCTTCAATCTCATTCGCATCCTCTTCATCCAAATCACGGTACTCCGCGATGTCCTTATGGCGGTAAATCGCATTATCATCGAAGTTCAATTTAGCATCAAGTGCCATTACATCGCCGTCACCCGTTACCACTAATGGGTTGATTTCTGCGATTGAGCAATCCTTTTCAACGAAAGCTGTATATAGGTTAATCATCAGTTTGGAAGCTTTATTTATAAGTGGAGCCGGAATATTGATATTGAATGCAATCCTCCGTGCTTGGAAACCAGTCAGGCCTACAACCGGATCGATTACTTCTTTGAATATTTTCTCTGGTGTCTTTTCGGCCACTTCCTCAATTTCCGTACCGCCTTCTTCAGAAGCCATCAATACGACACTGTCCGTAGCACGGTCAAGGACAAGCCCGATATAATACTCTTTCGTAATGTCGCAGCCTTCTTCAATAAGTAAACGCTTAACTTCCTTGCCTTCAGGTCCCGTTTGATGGGTCACCAGTGTCTTGCCAAGAATCTCTTCTGCATATGTACGTGCTTCATCAAGATTCTTTGCTACCTTGACTCCGCCGGCTTTACCGCGGCCGCCCGCATGAATTTGAGCTTTGACGACAACAACTTCCGTACCTAACTCCTTCGCTGCTTCAACTGCTTCATCAACAGTAAAGGCAACCCGGCCATTTGGAACGGATACCCCGTATTGTCGCAATATCTCTTTCCCCTGATACTCATGGATATTCATTTCCCATCCTCCTTATCTACTAAAAAACAACCTTGAAATTTAATGCGTGTTTTCTCTATCATATTACAACAAAATTCTCCCTCGTGCATAATATTCTTTCACATAATTTTTAAAATATTATTATAATATACTTCCTTACCCTTTAAAAAAATAGAAAAAACCTTCTGCGCCGTTGTGTTTTTTTCTTATTAATATCATTTATTTCGGATCTGCAATTCTAGTACAAAAAGAGTCATATTTCTATCAAAAACACTTCCATGAAAGCCTTTTCAATTTATTGTTCCAAAGATATTCTCATGAAAAACTACGGTTATCCTGGTCTTGATTCAAAGAAAAGTAAAAGGACAAAGCCATGTCGCCTTGTCCTTTTACAAATAGTTTAGTATTTTTTTAATATAATGAAAAATCGTCAGTAATTCCCCTAATATTCTACATAAACCAACAGAAACCCATTGGTGAAACCAGATGGTTAGTCTCCTACCGATTCATGTCCTTGTCAACTTTATAAATGAATGCAAATACCTCTGCAACAGCTCCATACAATTCTTCAGGAATCGTTTGATTTATATCCAATTGACCTAAAAGTGCAGCAAGGGATTCGTCCCTTTGGACCGGTATATCGAGTTTCATGGCCTTTTCCATAATTGTTTCAGCCGTTTTCCCTTTCCCTTTGGCCAATATGACGGGCGCTTTGGATGTCTTTTGATCATACTTTAAAGCAATGACTTCTTTTCGTTTATCATTTATCATATTCGAATATCCACTCCACTATATGAACCTGCTTCTGTAAAAAGAATCGGTTCCCCCCTAAGGTCCCGCTCTTTTTCATATACGGGATTTACAAACGAAACTCCTGATAATCTGTAATCCATTTTCCCAAGATTCTCTCTCAGGATGTCAAGGTATTGACCGGCTGCCTCTTCAAGGGTTGCACCATGCCCATTGATGACCGTCACTTTTATGATTCGGTTTTGAACCTGCATGTCGATGACCGTCTCTTCAAGGTGCTCCAATTCTAAATAAAATAGGACTCGGCAGTAATCCGGGTCTATTTTGCCTTCTTTTGTCTTCCTTCCGCTCCATTGTAACGTCAGATCCGTTTTAGTAGATCCCAGATTGAGTGGAATTGTAAGGAGTAAATTCTGAATCGGCCCGTTTTCCTGTGAAAGGATCTGTTGCGCAGTAATCCGATTCAGGATTTGTTCTGCCATTTCCTTGATAGCTGCCGGAATTTGCTCATTCAGCAATTTAAGCAGCAGCGGTTTAAGTGTCTCTAAATCATTGGGGAAATCCGCCAAATCATCTCCTGGAAGATTAATGAGTGCATGTTCCAGCTGGAGTCCAAGGATCTTGGTCATTTCTTTCAGTTGGTGTGCGACAGAAGGTCCATGGGTGAAATCGATTGTTTGAAAATCAGCTGCCAATACATGTGAAAGGACCAGCTTCTCATTAATCCTAGCGGATTGGGCCTCAGGAGGCTTATTAAGCGACCGAAACAGTAATTCAGCAGCTTTACCCTTCGACTCAGCTACTTGCTCTGTGTCCTTATTCAAGTAGCCTATAAGGTCATTCACTTCTATTTTTCCGTCTACTGCCTTTGTAGCTATCGCTTCGGCAAAAGCATTCTGGAGTAAATGAAAGGCAAGAGGGGTAAGTTTTTCTGCAGAAATGTTTTTTCTCTGCATCGAGTGGATATCAATCGGCAGTTTTGCCTTCTCATGATCATGACTATTCAATATGCGGTTAATAGCCATTTCGATTTCTTCAACTTGTGCAAATGCTCCGCCTTTAGCTGCGGAAAGCAGCTGCAATCCTTGGTGTAATTTATCAATCGCTGAATTTTTAGGAATACCGGACCTAACCTCAGCTCCATCCATTAAACTTTCCAGAAAGACGGATTCCGTCATTCCCTTTGGAACGAAACCCGTCTTTTGAAGCAGGGAAAATGCCCCGGATTTCATTTCTGGCGTTGAATCGGAATTCAGCCAAGCGGTCACAAGTTTTTGTAAACCGATTTGTTGAAGCTGGTTCTGTTTGGCAACATGTAAAGAGTCCAATACCTCCATTAGCTTGGAGGCAGTCCTCGTTACTGCCCCACCATCCTGCAGCTGCTGCCTGAAGCCACTGAGGAGTTTGTGGAAAGGTTCACCTTTGGACTGCGTAAATAATGCATCAAATACACCTTTTACAAAAGGCAGTTGCTGAATGAACATTGTTTTTATTACAGGCAGACCAACTTCTGCAGCATCAGCAGCTTTTAACCATTGTAAAGCGGATTGAAAAGTTTCCTTGGTTATCGGAAGGCGGTTTGTCAGCAGGTATTCGGCAAGCTTGGTTGCGGCCGGTTCAGGTTTTATGCCGAGGTGAGCGATCAATTGTGCAACTGTTCCCTTTAAGCCAGAAACGTTCAAATTGGGGGAATCTAAAGCTTTTAACACGACACACCCCTCAATTGGTTGCTGCACTTGAAACCAATACTTCACTCCTGTACGAAGCGGGATATCAAGAGTGGCAACCATTTTTTGATGGCCAACCTGTACCTCGGCCGTTTGGTTAAGAAAAAACTTATTCACCTTCCCGAAAAGGATTTGCCCGTTTTTCAAACTCGCAGTTCCTTTTATTTCAATGGGTGAAGCTACGGGTTGACTGCTTTTTATGGATTGCACCACTCATCCCCTCTTATTCCTTCGTTCGTGCAGCGATTTCCTTAACCGGTGCAAAACTTCTTCTATGCCAAGGTGTAAGCCCGTGTATGTCGAGCGCTTCTAAATGTTGGCTTGTCCCGTAACCCATGTGCTTTTCAAAACCATATTCCGGATATTTTTCACCATATTCCTTCATCATCCTATCACGAGTCACCTTGGCTATTATGGATGCCGCAGAGATGCTAATGCTTCTTGCGTCCCCCTTTATGAGCGAAAGCTGGGGAATCGGCACATCCAGTTCCATCGCATCGATCAACAAATGATCCGGAAGTTCTGACAGATCGTTCACTGCAGCCACCATTGCCTTTTTCGTAGCTTGATATATATTGATTTCATCAATTACTTCGCTATGTACAACACCTACACCTACGGATATCGCTTCCTTAAAAATCATCTCATAAAACTGTTCCCTTTTTGACTCCGGAATCTTTTTAGAATCATTAAGCCCTGGCAAATAAAAAGAATCAGGCAAGATGACTGCACTTGTCACAACCGGTCCTGCAAGAGGTCCTCTTCCCACTTCATCGATGCCAGCGAGAATGGAAAACCCTTGTTTCCGTAATTGCCTTTCAAACTCTGTCATTTCCGTGAAAGCATCCCTTACCTGTTGTTCTTTTTCATAAGTTCTTTGCCATTTGTTTACTAAGTCGGTTACTCCCTTCCGTCCGTCCTCCCGGCATTTCTGTAAAAATAAATCTTCCGGCTCTCTTATCGTCTTTAACTTTAAGGAGATTTCCTTAATGCTCATTGCAGTTATCATCTTTTATCACCCATCATTTTAATTATCGGCAGTCTTGCTTCTTTTCTACAGTTCAGACAAAAATACGGAGCGGAAAAGAGACATCAAAAAGAAAAAATCTTTTCGACATCCAACTCCAGCTCCGTATTACAACACTCAAGTCAATGTTAATCTTATTCGGGGATATCATCCTTTTCATAATCCGAAGGAACCTCGAACGTAAGCGGGCCCATCTTTTCTGAACGGATTTCACGTACGACCAACTCTGCGGTTTTGTCATAATCGATGAAGCCCCCAGATGCTAAACAGCCCCTGAACTTTCCGACAGCATCAAACAATTCGAGCGTTTCCTGTGGAATTACATCCAGGTTATAACGGGATTTCAGTCTTTCCGGGTATTCTTTTTCCAAAAAGCGAAGGCCGTATAATGAGACTTCGTGCAAGTTTAAAATCGTATCCTTGATCGCACCTGTCAACGCAAGCTTCAAACCTACTTCTTGATCCTCGAATTTCGGCCAGAGAATCCCCGGCGTGTCGAGCAATTCCAATTCCTTACCCACTTTTATCCATTGCTGCGCTTTAGTGACTCCAGGTGTATTTCCTGTTTTGGCAATGTTCTTTTTGGCAAGTCGATTGATTAAAGTCGATTTCCCCACGTTAGGAATGCCGACTATCATGGCACGGATCGCTCTCGGCTTTATTCCTCTTGATTCCATCCGCTCATACTTTTCTTTTAAAAGATTTTTGGATGCAGCTGTAATCTGGTTTAAACCGTTTCCTGCCTGTGAGTTAATGGCAATCGCCGTTTTCCCCTGCGATTTATAATGTTCCAGCCACATATTCGTTTTTGCCGGATCGGCCATATCAGCTTTATTCAAAAGGATGACCCTCGGTTTATGCTGAATGATTTCGTCGATCATCGGATTTCGTGAAGATGCCGGAATCCGGGCATCCACAAGTTCAAAGATGATGTCGATCAGTTTTAATTTCTCTGTTACTTCCCGTCTTGCTTTGGCCATATGGCCAGGGAACCACTGTATTGTCAATGGAATCCACCTTCCTACTATTCCGCCAATCGAAAGTCTTCGATCGGCCAATAAACTAATTTAGTTTTTCCTAACACTTTATCGTAAGGAACGACACCTACACCAATATGGCGGCTATCCTTGCTGAAACGGCGATTATCCCCCAGGACAAATAGGTGATCTTCAGGCACCGTTCCTTGTTCTATGACATCACTTAATGTAAAAGGTTCCGTCAAAGCCCCGCCATCAATCAATTGTTCTTTATATTCATCCAAGTATGGCTCATCATAAGCTTTTCCATTCACGTAAAGAGTATCATCTCTATATTCCACTTTTTCCCCTGGCAATCCGATGACCCGTTTTATGTAATCTTTGCCTTCTGGAGCTTCGAAAACGATAATGTCGAATCTTTTGGGTTCGCCAATCGAATAGGAGATTTTATTAACGATCATGCGGTCCGTATCCTTTAATGTCGGCATCATGGAATTACCGTCCACAACAATAGGAGCCAGGAGGAAATAACGAATCAGCGTCGCCGCTATAACCGCGATTATGACCGCCTTTGTCCATTCCCACAATTCATTTTTCTTTTTCGCCATCCTTACCCACCCTTTTTGAAGCATATCAACAATTATTCTAACATGTTGCGGACGCTATAGCGAGCAGGATTCTATATAGCTTTCACCCTATGTGCATTCATATCGTTTCTTAAAGTGCAAAAAGGGAGCCTGATAAACAAGCTCCCTTTTTTGCATGATACTGTTTGGTTATTCACCTTATGTGGATCATGGTAAACCCGCATGAAGATATTCGAAGAATTAACGACGAATTTCTTTAATACGTGCTTTTTTACCACGAAGTTCGCGTAGGTAATAAAGTTTCGCACGACGTACTTTACCGTGACGGATAACTTCTAGTTTCGCAATTTTTGGTGTGTGAACAGGGAAAGCACGTTCTACTCCAACGCCGTAAGAGATCTTACGCACTGTGAAAGTTTCACTAACTCCGCCGCCACGACGTTTGATTACAACGCCTTCAAACAACTGGATACGTTCGCGAGTTCCTTCAATAACCTTTACGTGTACACGTACTGTGTCACCAGGTCTGAATGATGGAAGATCTGAGCGAAGTTGTTCTTTTGTGATTTCGTTAATAAGATTTTGCATCGATTTCAACTCCTCCTGGACGCTCTTGCAAATACTTATTGTTTGCAGCGGAACATCGTTATAAGACTGAGCATTTTGCCCAAGTCACAAGGTATATCCTATCATACTCTAAACGTCGATGCAATAGACATCAGTCTTCTTTTTTAATCTCGGACAATAATTTTTTTTCAACTTCCGATAGTTCATAACTATCGAGCAAATCCGGACGTCGAATCCAAGTTCTGCGCAGAGATTCCTTCATCCGCCATTCATCGATTTTTTTATGATTCCCGGATATTAGCGGATCGGGAACTTTCATCCCCCTGAAATCTGCAGGTCTAGTATAATGGGGATGCTCTAACAAACCAGAAGAATAGGAATCAAGGATCGGGGAGTCAACATTTCCCAAAACGCCCGGCAGCAAGCGAACAACGCTGTCAATAATGACCATTGCGCCCAATTCCCCGCCTGTAAGCACAAAGTCACCAATAGATATTTCATCCGTTACGACATGCTCCCGGATGCGCTCATCATACCCTTCATAATGCCCGCAAATGAAAATGAGATGTTCCTCTTCAGCAAACTCTTCGGCTTTTTTCTGCGTGTAACGCTCTCCCTGGGGACAAAGGAGGACTACCCTTGGGGTTAGCTCCCCTTGCCCTTTAAGAGCTTCCACAGCATCAAAGATCGGCTGTGCCTTTAATACCATTCCGGCACCGCCTCCATAAGGATAATCATCTACCGTCGAATGCTTATTATCTGCATAATCTCGAAAATTGGTCACCTTATAGCTCACAGCCTGCTTTTCCGCAGCCTTTTTTAAGATTGACGAACCAAATACCCCTTCGAACATTTCTGGAAAAAGCGAAAGCACATCGATTTTCATCAGTCTAAAAGTCCTTCCATCGGTGTAATGATGACCCTTTTAGCGGAAATATCCACTTCTTTAACAATTTGTTCAATATACGGGATCAGGATGTCCTTACTGCCAGCTTTCTTAATGACCCAAACATCATTGGCACCAGGCGTAAGAACCTCAACGATTTCCCCAACTTCCATTCCTTCATCCGTAAATACCGAACAGCCGATGATTTCATGGAAGTAGAACTCACCTTCGTCCAATTTACCAAGCTGTGCTTCCTTCACTTTCAGGACCCCGTTTTTAAATGCCTCAACCTGTCCGACGTTATAATAATTCTCGAACGTCAATAGGTTAAAGTTTTTATGGGTGCGATGCGACCTGATAATAAGGGGCAAGGGTTTTTTCTCCGTGTCCCTAAACAGATACAGAGTATTTCCCACTTTGTACCGTTTTTCTGGAAAGTCTGTTGAAGAAATCACACGGACTTCTCCTAAAAGACCATGTGTGTTGACAATTTTACCTACATTAAACCATTTTTCCATTCTTTCACCTCTAACGAATTTCCGAGACGATTCCATCTTTTATGACAATGGTCTTCGTTGCCATGATTTCGTCCCAATCTGCCCCAATTTCCACATCAATGATACTTTGAACTTCCCGTTCCTTCAATTCACTACCTGCGGGAAGGATCTCCAACTGCTCCATCTGAAATTCAAGCAGTTTAATTTTTTCTTGCCTCTGGTTTATTTCTTTTTCAAAATGAGCACGGAGACTAGCAGGTTGGAGAGTTCTTGTTTTTTCAAGTTTTTTCAGTTCAAAGCGAAGCTGTTCACTCTCTTTTTGAAGCTGAAGGCGTTTTGACTTGTATTTCTCGAGGAGCTGATTCTTGCTGGATTCCGTTAATACTTGGTTAACGATTACATTTTGGAGAATTTTCATTCCAGCACCTCCTATTATCTATGATTTCTTATTTCCTTCAAAAAATATGTATGATGGGGTAATCTTTTTGAAATGGGGGTCATTCTCTTAAGTATAACGTAAATCGGTAAAAGATGCGTCTTAAAAAGGAGTAAAGTTTAAAGTCCGGGTCTATTCAATTAGGATCCAAGTCGAAATTTCACTTTCTTGAAGTACAAAAAAAGGAGGGGTATTAACCCTCCTTATTCGGAAATCTCCAAATAGATTTTCTTCTGCTGTGAAGATCCTGCTGCATATACCACAGTCCGAATCGCCTTAGCAACACGCCCTTGTTTACCGATCACCTTGCCCATATCCTCTTTATGAACGGAGAGGATATAAACAATCCGGTCGGATTCTTCCTTGGAGGTCACGATGACCTCTTCCGGATAATCCACAAGTGCTGAAACAATCGTTTCAATAAGTGCTTTCATCAACTACCGTCGATTACTTGCTGTTTTTTGCAACATGGAATTTTTCCATGATGCCTTGTGTAGAGAATAAGTTACGAACTGTATCAGATGGTTTAGCTCCATCTTGTAACCATTTAAGAGCAAGCTCTTCGTTGATTTCAACTTTAGCTGGTTGAGCAACCGGGTTATAAGTTCCTACCACTTCAATGTAACGTCCGTCACGTGGTGAACGAGAATCTGCAACTACAATACGATAGAAAGGAGATTTTTTAGCTCCCATACGTTTTAAGCGAATTTTTACTGCCATTTTAAATAAGCACCTCCGAATAGTTTCACACAAGATAGTATAATATCAAATGTCTTGCATGTTTGTAAAGGTTTTTTTCTTAACAGGTAAAAAAAGTGTTGAAATACATGGCTTCGACCCGTATTCGCCTCAGTTTAGACCTGAAATAAACCTTACATGAACGGGAATTTGAATCCCTTTTTCTTTCCTTTTTGCATGTTCGTGACCTGTTTCATCATCTTTTTCATTTCTTCGAATTGCTTCAGTAGACGGTTCACTTCTTGAATCGATCTGCCGCTTCCTTTTGCAATCCGTTTCTTGCGGGATGCATTCATGGTTTCCGGATGTTCCTTTTCATGCGTTGTCATTGAACGGATGATAGCTTCAACATGACCGATCTGTTTCTCATCGATCTGAAGGTTGTCCATCCCTTTCATTTTATTCGCACCGGGAATCATTTTCAGAATATCATCAAGCGGTCCCATATTCCGCACCTGACCAAGCTGATCAAGGAAATCATCAAAGGTAAAAGTGGCGGTACGCATCTTTTTCTCTAATTCTTTCGCTTTTTCTTCATCTACATTGGCCTGTGCTTTTTCGATAAGGGTCAATACATCACCCATGCCGAGGATCCTTGACGCCATCCGCTCTGGATGGAACGCTTCAAGTGCATCCAATTTTTCACCCATACCGACGAATTTGATCGGCGTGTCGGTGACTGAACGAATTGAAAGTGCCGCACCACCACGTGTATCCCCATCAAGTTTCGTTAATACGACTCCTGTCAGGCCTAGCTGTTCATTGAAGCTTTGGGCTACATTGACCGCATCCTGACCTGTCATCGCATCGACAACCAGGAAGATTTCATCAGGTTTTGTCAACTCTTTGATATCCTTCAGTTCGCCCATCAAGTTTTCATCCACATGAAGACGGCCTGCGGTATCAATCAACACATAGTCATGATGTTCTTCCTTAGCTTTTTCAATTGCCTGTTTGGCAATTTCAACAGGGCTGACCTGGTCCCCAAGGGAGAAAACAGGCATGCTTAATTGTTTGCCAAGTGTTTCGAGCTGCTTAATCGCCGCCGGACGGTAAATATCAGCCGCAACGAGCAATGGCTTGCGGTTGTATTTTTTTCTAAGAAGATTGGCAAGCTTTCCGGTGGTCGTCGTTTTACCAGCACCCTGAAGACCTACCATCATAATGACAGTCGGTGGTTTCGAGGCAACGGCAATCTTGCTCTGTTCGCCGCCCATCAGCTCAGTCAATTCTTCCTTAACTACTTTAATTACCTGTTGACCGGGGGTTAAGCTTTTCAGCACTTCCTGACCTACCGAACGTTCACTGACACGTTTTACAAAATCCTTCACGACTTTAAAGTTAACATCCGCTTCAAGCAGGGCCAATCGAACTTCACGCATCATTTCTTTAACGTCCGCTTCGTTGACCTTCCCTTTTCCACGGATCTTTTGCATCGTGCTCTGCAGTCGGTCGGCCAATCCTTCAAATGCCATATTGCCGCCTCCTAATCCAACTTCTCAAGCGTTGTGATTGCGTCTAGCAGCTTCTCTTTTGAAAAGGATTCCTTTTCTATGAGTCCCTTCATATTCGCAATCCACTGGTTACGCTCTTGAAATTTTTGAAATAACAATAGCTTTGCTTCATATTCCTCAAGCATCGCTTCTGTTCTTTTTATATTATCATAGACTGCCTGCCTACTGACTTCGTATTCATCGGCAATCTCGCCAAGAGAGTAATCATCCAGATAGTAGAGGGACATGTAGCTCTGCTGCTTCTCGGTTAACAACGATTGGTAAAAGTCATACAAATAATTAATCCGCGTTGTCTTTTCAAGCATCTTAGCAAGCCTCCCTGCTGTTAAGTGAAAACCCTTTACAAGTTTATATTGTAAAGCCTTGTTTATTTGATGTCAAGTTAAACTCCTTACCACGTGTTTGCAAAGCATTATTTTTTCATTTTCCGCTTCTTTTTTGGACCTTTCTTCAATTGGTCCTCCAATTATCATGGTAAAAAAACCAGAAGAGAATGAACTCTTCCGGCTAACAATTTTCCCTTAAACCTCTTCTTTATCGATGATATCAGCAAAAAGGCCATAAACATATTTCTCGGCATCGAATTCCTGTAGATCATCCATTTTTTCACCTAGCCCGACAAATTTAACGGGAATGGCCAATTCATTGCGAATCGCCAAAACAATTCCACCTTTTGCGGTGCCATCAAGCTTTGTTAAAACAATACCGGAAACATTTGTCGCTTCCTTGAATGTCTTGGCCTGGATAAGGGCATTTTGCCCAGTTGTCGCATCAAGGGCAAGCAGCACCTCGTGTGGTGCACCTGGTACTTCACGTTCAATTACACGTTTCACCTTTTCCAATTCCTTCATTAAATTCACTTTATTCTGCAAGCGACCGGCAGTGTCACAGATAAGGATATCCGCTTTTCGTGCCTTGGCGGCCTGAATGGCGTCGAACATGACAGCTGCTGGGTCAGAGCCTTCACCCTGTTTGATTACACTGACACCGACACGCTCACCCCAAACCTCAAGCTGTTCAATCGCACCGGCACGGAAGGTATCCCCTGCAGCCAATACGACAGATTTTCCTTCTGTTTTGAATTTGTGGGCAAGTTTACCAATGGTCGTCGTTTTACCTACACCATTAACCCCTACAAACAAAATGACCGTCAAACCTTCTTCTTGTATATTCAGGCTAGAAGTCGCTTCATCATCACCTTGGTAGATTTCAACAAGCTTTTCGGAAATAACGGACTGCACCTCCCTCGTATCAGAGATATTGCGAAGCTTGACTTCCATTTTTAATTGATCAATCAGTTCCATCACAGTATCAAAGCCTACATCAGCCTGTATCAGGATTTCTTCAAGTTCTTCAAAAAAGTCCTCATCCACTTTCCGATAACGGGCAACAAGTTCATTAACCCTTCCAGTAAAGGAATTCCTCGTCTTTGTCAAACCTTGTTTAAATTTTTCCCCAATGGATACTTCTGCTTCAACTGATTTTTCTTTTTCTTCCTGAGTAGTAAATTTCTCTTTTAACTTTTTGAAAAAACTCATTGTCCCACTTCCTCTAATTCATGAATTTTAAACTTCCATAAAGTTTTCTGATTCTTCCATCCGGACGGAAACAAGTTTGGAGACGCCTGACTCCTGCATCGTAATGCCGTATAGGACATCTGCCTCTTCCATCGTGCCTTTGCGGTGAGTAATCACGATGAACTGCGTTTCCCTGCTGAACTTTCTTAAAAATTGGCTGAACCGGACGACATTCGCCTCATCTAGCGCTGCCTCGACTTCGTCAAGGATACAGAAAGGAACAGGACGCACTTTTAGAATGGAGAATAAAAGGGCTATGGCTGTCAATGCTCGTTCTCCGCCGGATAAGAGGCTCAAATTTTGCAGTTTTTTTCCGGGAGGCTGTGCAATGATATCCACCCCTGTATTTAGCAAATCATCAGGATTCGTCAGTTTCAGCTCCGCTCTGCCTCCGCCAAATAAAGCTTTGAAGACTTGTTCGAATTCTTTACGGATCGAATAGAAAGTATCCGCAAAGCGGCGTTTCATTTCATCATCCATTTCATCGATGACTTGGAATAATGTATCTTTCGCCTGTTGAAGGTCTTCCTTTTGACTAAGAAGGAATTCATAGCGTTCAGCTACACGTGCGTATTCATCAATTGCACCTAAATTCACCGTCCCCAGTTCCTCGATTGCAAGCTTGATGAGCTTCACCCTTTTTTGAGCTTCGTCGGCAGGCATCATCAATGGATACTGTTCTTTAGCACCTTCAAAGGAAAGGGTATATTCTTCTCGCAAGTGGTCGAGGCGATTTTCCAGTTCGACATCCAGACGAGTTAATTTCACTTCTTCATCCTTTATCACTTCGACAATGCCTCTATAAAGTCGATTTTCTTCTTTCAAGGACAGTTCGAGCGTTTCAACTTCCATTAGAAGCTCGTTTTTTTCCTGTTTTTTTATGGTGATTCCTTCAATTGCTCCATTTTTATCGAGCAATTTCTGCTGAGCCATATCTTCCAGGGACTCTTCCCCGCTTGAACTGTCTGTCATTTCATTGGTCAGGAGCCCTAAATCATCTTTGTTTTCAGCAAGCCTGCTTGATTCCTTAGAAAGATCCGATTCAATGCGTTCCATCTTCTCTTTTTGGTTTTGCAGCTGGCCACGCTTGGAAGCGAGCATTACCTTCAGTTCATTCGTTTCTTCAGCAAGACTCTCTTTTGAAGATTGTTGTGATTGCTTTTGTTCGGTCATTTCGGAAATCAACCGGTCCAGACCTTCAATTTCCGATTTACATGATTCCAAAAGTTCTTCCAGCTCTTCAAGTCTTGCCGTTTTTTGCTGTTGTTCTTCTAAATATGAATTTTTATCCAAATCATAAAGATGCAGCCGTTCATTCACATTTCTTTCCTGAAGCTCCACTTCACGGAGTTCCCCTTTAAGGGTTTGTTCTTGTAATCGAAGTCTCTCTCCCGTTTTTCTGGTTTGTTCAAGCGTTTGCTCTTGAACACCCACATCCACTTTGAGCTGTTTGACTTGCTTTTCAAGCTGATTCGTTTTGACTTCCATGGCAGCAAGTTTTTGTTGGAGCTCCTCCAATTCCGTTTTCCTTGAAAGCAGGGAGGTCGTTTTTTGCTTTAAGGCTCCACCAGTCATTGAACCACCTGGATTGACGATATCCCCTTCAAGTGTTACGAAGCGGAAACGGTGCTGCATCATTTTCGCCAGGTCATTTGCCCCTTTTAAATCTGTGGTGATAATCACTGTTCCTAATAGGTTTTCAGCAATCGCTGCATGCCTATCATCATATTGGATCAATGAGGAACCAGTCCCTACAAAAGCTGAATGGCTCTTCAGCATCGATAATTGGTTAGCTGATATCTCTCTTGCCTTTATGACTGATAAAGGCAAGAAAGTCGCACGCCCATACCTATTTTTCTTCAAGAAGGAAATGGCTTCCCGTGCATGCTCTTCGCGTTCCACGACAACATGCTGCATCGCTCCGCCCAAAGCCGTTTCAATGGCCGTTTCATATTCCTTTGGAACCTTTATCAATTCCGCAACTGCCCCTTCAATGCCTCGAAGGGTTTCTTTCGCTTTCAAAACCTCTTTTACACCCTGAAAGAAGCCTGCATAATCATCTTCCATTTCTTCAAGCAGTTCCTTACGCGATTTAGCCTGTTGAAGGAATTGATAGGCCTTATAAAGGGTGGTTTCTTGTTTTTGATACGTATCTTTTGCCGCATTCAATTTATTCTGCTGATTTCGGAAATAAGTGACATGCTCTTCAAGCTGCTTGGTCATATTGTCCATCAGCTGTGAATATTCCATTTTTTTAGCAGTGATTTCCATTCTTTCAGTTAAGAACTTTTCATTTTCCATATCAAGTTTTGCATTTTTATGTTCCTGCTGCGCAAGCTGCTGAAGCAGGTATTGTTTTTCGTTCTTGGCCGAGGCCTGCTTGTTCAACCACTCGATATAGTCACTCTTTTTCGCTTCTATCACCGCTTCGATATCACTATTGAATAGACCGAGGCTTTTTTGTTTTTCATGTAAGGTTTCAGAAATCCCTTTCACTTCCAAGTTCAGTGCATGCAGGATTTCCGTTTCTCTTTCCTTTTGCAAAGACAAACGCTCGACAGCAGCCTCACCTTCCACAATCGCTTTTTCCAGCTGTGACTTGTTTTGGGCGGCATTTTTTTTCCGTTCTTTCAAAACTTCTTTACGGCCTTCAAGCTTTTCAAGTTCTTCGCTGGCATTCAGGAGAATCTCCTGAAGGCCATTGATCGATGTCTCAAGCGTCGCAAGACTATCCCTTAACTTTTTGAGATGCGCTTCCCTGTCCTGAAGCTGTCCTGCCATTTGCTGTTCCATTTCATTATGTTTTTCAAGTTCCTGTGATAGTTTTTCCCATTTTTCATAAAGCTCTTCAATTTCATAAACGGTTAAAGCCACTTCTATTTGCTCTAGCTCGTCTTTCTTCGCCAAAAATTCCTTGGCAAGGGAAGACTGAATTTTTAACGGCTCCACCTGCCCCTCCAATTCATGGAGGATATCATGGACACGGTTTAAGTTATCCTGTGTTTCCGTCAGCTTCGATTCCGCTTTTCGTTTTCTCGTTTTATACTTCAGGACACCGGCTGCTTCTTCAAAAATCACTCGTCTTTCTTCAGCCTTACTGCTAAGGATTTCTTCCACTTTCCCTTGGCTGATGATGGAAAACGCTTCTCTCCCAAGACCGGAATCCATGAAAAGGTCTATGATGTCTTTCAGACGGCAACCTTGATTATTAATGAAAAATTCACTTTCTCCCGATCGATATACACGCCTTGTCACACTGACTTCATGAAAGTCGATCGGCAGGGAATTGGTCTCGTTATCAAGGGTCAATGATACTTCCGCAAAATTCAACGCTTTCCTCGTGTCACTTCCCGAAAAGATGATATCTTCCATTTTTGCTCCACGCAGTGATTTCGCAGACTGCTCTCCAAGGACCCACCGGACTGCATCGGTCACATTACTTTTACCGCTTCCGTTTGGTCCAACCACTGCCGTGACACCAGGTACAAAATCTATCGAAATTTTCTCTGCGAAAGATTTAAATCCTACAACGTCCAAACGTTTGAGGAACATGACCTTTCCCCCTCTACTGTTCAACTATCTTGTTGATTTTTTTCTTTTAAAACGATCAATGCATGCTCGGCTGCATGCTGCTCCGCTTCTTTTTTGGACTTTCCTATTCCAGAGCCAAGTTCTTCCCCATTCAGGGAGACCGTCGAAACAAACTCCCGATTATGGGCCGGTCCTTTTTCCTGCAAGATCTTATATTGCAGGACACCGATGGCATCGCGCTGGATCAGCTCCTGAAGCTGGCTCTTATAATCCATCACATGAGAAAAAGCACCCTCGTCTATCTTCGGAAACACGACATTCTTCAAAAACTGCACAACTGGCTCTAATCCTTGATCAAGGTACAAAGCACCAATATAGGCTTCGAATACATCCGCAAGCATGGCAGGGCGTTCCCTTCCACCTGTCATTTCTTCCCCTTTTCCGAGTAATACATATTCCCCGTAAGAAAGGCTATTGGCAAAAGCAACAAGTGAAGGCTCACACACAATGGCTGCCCTTAGTTTGGTAAGTTCACCTTCGCTCATCATCGGATATTTTTGATATAAGTATTTAGAGATGGTCAGTTCAAGTACAGCGTCCCCCAAGAATTCAAGCCTTTCATTATCTTCATAAGGCTTACGGCGATGCTCATTCACATAAGATGAATGTGTAAAAGCTTGTTTCAATAAGTTTTCATCTTTAAAATGAAAACCCAGATTTTCTTGCAACTGTTTGAATTTATTTTCCTTGATTGATGGTTTACGATTATTTCCGTTCCTACGCATCACACAAAACCCTCCACGGTTCAAAAAGCATATTTTTCCAATATATAAAAAGAAACCTGGCAGGAATTCCTGTCAAGCTTTCCTATGTACCATCATACATGATTATCCGCTTAAAGAAAACTAAAGGCAAAAGACACTGCATGCAGGCGGAGCATACCCGTGAACATGCTCATTCCGTTATCTGCCGCTGAATCAAACTTCTTTAAGCAATAAGAGAAAGCCCCGTTAAAAAACGGAGCTTTTAGTCAAATGACAATTCATTACATAGTGCTTTGTATGTAATTCACAGCATCACCTACTGTGGCGATTTTTTCAGCGTCATCGTCCGAAATTTCCATATCAAACTCGTCTTCGAATTCCATGACTAGTTCAACTACATCAAGGGAATCGGCACCAAGATCTTCTTTGAAAGAAGCTTCAAGTTTTACCTCTGATTCTTCTACGTTCAAACGATCTACAACGATTTTAGTTACTCTTTCTAATACATCTGCCAATGTGTTCACCTCCCCTCAAGACATTATAAATTAATTTCGAAAAAAATCAAAGAAAACTTACATGACCATGCCGCCATCTACATGAAGAGTTTGCCCAGTCATATATTTGCTTGCATCGGAAGCAAGGAAAGACGCCACTGCAGCAATATCTTTAGGGTCACCGAAACGTGCAAGCGGAATTTGGTCCAGCATGGCTTTTTGGACGTCTTCAGGCAATTCCCCAGTCATATCCGTTGAGATGAAACCTGGGGCAATCGCATTGACCGTAATGCCTCTTGATGCAAGTTCCTTTGCCGTCGTTTTAGTCAAACCGATGACACCTGCTTTAGCCGCTACATAATTAGCCTGCCCTGCATTTCCGCTGACGCCGACGATCGATGCCATATTGATGATCCTGCCGCTGCGCTGCTTCATCATTTGCCTTGTAACAGCTTTGGTGCATAGGAACACGCCTTTAAGATTCGTATTGATAACAGAATCCCATTCATCTTCTTTCATGCGCATCAAAAGGTTATCACGTGTGATGCCGGCATTATTAACCAGGATATCCACTCTGTCAAATTGTTCGACGACCTCTTTGATCATGCTTGTCACTGATTCACTATTTGCAACATCGCATTGGATGGCGAATGCTTTCCGGCCCAATGCCTTGATTTCATCAACCACTTCATTCGCTTTTGCTTCACTGCCGGAATAGTTAATGGCAACGTCTGCTCCCTGACGGGCAAGTTCCAATGCAACTTCCCTGCCAATACCTCGTGATGCTCCCGTTACAAGTGCTTTTTTACCTTCGAGGATCATGCTTGTACCCCCTTCAATGTTTCAATTGTTTTAGTTAGAGTATCTATATCTGATACCGAATGAATTTGAACGGAACGATCAATTTTCTTTATCAATCCGCCCAACACTTTCCCTGGGCCAACCTCGATGAACGTATCCACGCCCAATTCAAGTAGATTTTTCACACTGTCCTCCCAAAGGACCGGTGAATACAACTGTTCGATTAATTTTTCTTTTATTTCGGCAGGTGCTGTAATGGGCTTAGCCGTTACGTTTGAAATGACAGGAATTTCTGCCTGTTTGAAGCTTACTTCATCAAGGACACCCTGTAACTTTTCTGCTGCCGGTTTCATTAATTCAGAATGGAACGGTCCGCTCACTTCAAGAGGAAGAGCCCGTTTAGCCCCATTTTCCTTGGCTTTTGCACTTGCAAGTTTAACCCCTTCGGAGGTGCCTGAAATGACGATTTGCCCTGGACAATTAATATTGGCCAATTGAACGGATTCACCTGTGGCCGTAATTTCAGAAGTGACTTCAGATAGAGCTTCACGGTCCATTCCCAAAATCGCAGCCATTGAGCCTTGACCATTCGGTACCGCAGCTTCCATGAATTCACCGCGTTTACGCACTGTATATACGGCATCTTCAAAAGAAATTGCACCAGATGCCACTAATGCCGTATATTCACCTAAACTGTGCCCGGCAGTATAATCGGGTTTGATTCCCGCTTCTTCCAACTCCTTGACAAAAGCATAACTCGTAGTCAATAAGGCTGGCTGTGCATTATAAGTCACCGTTAATTCTTGTTGTGTGCCATTAAAGATCAATTCCGTAAGCGGAAAATCAAGTTTTTCATCTGCTGATCGAAAAATTTGCTGAGCACGCTCTTTTTCCTGAAATAAGCCATGCCCCATTCCTATTGATTGTGATCCTTGTCCTGGAAAGACAAAAGCAATTTTACCCATCTGTTACTCCCCTGCCTCTATGATTTATTATTGTTTTTCTATTGTCTCCGCAATTGTCGATATGACGTCATTTCCAACCATATCGCGAGTCTGGCGTATAGCATTATAGACCGCATTCGCATCTGAAGAACCATGCGCCTTAATGACAGGGGCCTTCAAACCGAAGAGGCCAGCACCGCCATACTCCGAGTAATCCATTTTATTTTTTATTACTTTTAGTTCTGGCTTTACCATTGCTGCAGCCAACTTACTTTTGAGGTTGCTCATCAAGGCAGCTTTCACCATTTTGAATACGCCCATAGCAGTACCTTCCAGCGTCTTTAACACCATATTTCCCGTGAAGCCGTCCGTCACAACAACGTCTGCCGGCCCGTTTAGGAGGTCCCTTGCCTCTACGTTACCTATAAAGGATATCTCCGATGATTGCTGCAGTAATGTAAAGGCATGCTTAGTCAGTTCATTCCCTTTTTTTTCTTCTGTTCCGATATTAAGTAATCCGACACGGGGCTTTTCGATTCCCCGCACTTTTTGGGCATAAACAGACCCCATTATGGCGAATTGAAGGAGATGCTCCGGTTTCGCATCGGAGTTCGCGCCTACATCCAGTAATACAAAACCCTTGCCATCGATCGTCGGAAGGGTGGGAGCCAATGCCGGACGTTCAATGCCTTCTATCCTTCCGACCACAAACAAACCTGCAGCCATTAGCGCCCCCGTATTGCCTGAAGAAATGCATGCGTCCGCTTCTCCGTCAGCCACTTGCTGTGCAGCCAATACCATCGATGCGCTTTTCTTGCGGCGAACCGCACGAACAGGTTCATCGGTACTTAATATTTTTTCATCAGTATGTATAACCCTTATTCGGCCATGCTTCGCTAAGTATTGGTTAATCTCGGATTCATTGCCTATCAAGGTAATTTCCACATCGGAAAAAGCCTCGACAGCTTTCATCGCTCCCAAAACCTGTGCCTTGGGAGCATTATCGCCACCCATTGCATCTATCGTTATCTTCATTTTTTTTCATCCTTTACTAGCAAGTTAAGAGCGATACATTTCGAACTCGCCTTTAAAAACCAGTTCATTACCTACGTAGCTTCTAACCTCCACCACGGAACGATCGTTGGTGTGGTCCACGTTTTTAACCCTCGCTTTAGCTACCACTCTTTCATTTTCCTTTACAGAACGAGTGAATAAAATGGATGCTTTCGCAGTTAATGCCAATTCATCATTTATGACTGCCACAGCCAATGAGTTTGCTTGTGCAAAAAGGTGATGTCCCCTTGCGATTCCATTCCGCTTAAAGACATGCTCTTTATTTATATCCAAAATCGAAATTGCATTATCATCTAAATTAAGATCAATTACTTCCCCGATGATTTCATCCAAAGGCAATGCCCTGATTTCGTCACTGAATTTTTTCTCGGCCACGCTTTTAATCCGTTCACGCAGTTCCGGTATCGATAATTCAAGACGGTCAAGCCTAATGGTCTGGACGCTCACCGAATATTTTTCAGCCAGCTCCTCATCCGTTACAAAAGGATTCTGTTTAATCGTTTCGATTAATAATTGCTGGCGTTCCTTCTTATTTCTTCGCATTTGAAGGTCACCATCCGTAGTATTATGACTAGGTACTAATAGTAGTATATATATTTTAAAAACAGATTGCAAGATATTGCGTAAAATCTCACAATCTGCTATTGGTTTTTTATTGGGTTCAGTCCAGCTTTTCTCCCGTAAATACTCCCGTTCCCTCTAAATAGTCCCGCAAAGGTGCATACTCCGGGGAATGCCAAAAGCTTTGGGAGGCAATCAATTTTGCTGCATCCATCCTTGCCACTTCAAGGGTCCTGTAATCATGGACCATGTCGGCTACCTTGAATTCGGGAAGGCCGCTTTGTTTTTTACCGAAGAAGTCCCCGGGTCCACGGAGTTCCAAATCTTTTTCGGAAAGGGCAAAACCATCGTTTGTCTCAGTCATGATTTTCATCCGCTCTTTGCCGACTTCCGTTTTCGGATCAGCCAGCAGGATGCAAAAGGACTGATCGCTCCCCCGTCCAACCCTTCCGCGTAGCTGGTGCAACTGTGAAAGTCCAAAGCGCTCCGCATCATAAATGACCATTACCGTTGCATTTGGAACATTCACCCCAACCTCGACGACTGTAGTGGAAACAAGGATTTGCGCTTCATTGGCACTGAACTGCTGCATCACTTCTTCCTTTTCATCCGCGGGCAGACGTCCATGCATAAGACCCACTTTGTACCTGTTCGCAAAGTATTGTGTCAGCATTGCATGAACATCAAGAACATTCTGTAAAGAATCGAGTTTCTCCGACTCCTCAATCAATGGACAGATGACGTAAGCCTGTCTCCCTTTCTTTAGTTCCTTTTCGACAAAGGATAAGATCCGATCAAGCATTTGGTGTTTCGCCCAATAGGTCTCTATCGCTTTACGCCCGGCAGGCATTTCATCGATCGTCGAGACGTCCATTTCCCCAAACACTGTAATTGCGAGAGTTCGCGGAATTGGTGTAGCCGTCATGAAAAGTACATCTGGATTGGTACCTTTTTCACGAAGGATGCGGCGCTGCTCCACTCCGAAACGATGTTGTTCATCCGTTATGACAAGACCTAAGTTCCGGAAATTCACTTCATCTTGAATCAATGCATGAGTTCCTATCAAAAGATCCAGCTCCCCGGATTCCAGCATTTGCAATAGTTCCTTGCGCTTTTTGCCTTTTACCGAACTTGTCAACAATGCGACCTTTACTCCACTCGGTTCCAACATGGCTTTCAGCGATTGTGTATGCTGCTCAGCCAAGATTTCCGTGGGGACCATAAGTGCACCTTGGAAACCTGCTGTAATCGTAGCCTTCAGGCATATGGCGGCAACCACCGTTTTCCCAGACCCGACATCCCCTTGAAGCAGACGATTCATCCTGTAGGGAGATTTCATGTCATTCATTATTTCCTCTACGACCCTATTCTGAGCGTTCGTCAAAGGAAAAGGGAGGGTTTCAACAAAGGCTTCCAGCCGCTCCATGTCAAACTCCTGGCCTATTCCTTTTGACTGCTCCCGCTGCACTTTACGAAGTGCCTGCATTTTAAGTTGAAACATTAAAAATTCTTCATACACAAAACGGCGTCGGGCCTTCTTCACCTCATTGGCCGATTGAGGGAAATGCATGGTACGAAGAGCATCATTACGCGGCATCAGTTTGTATGCCGCCAATAATTGCGGGGGCAGATTTTCTTCTATCATTGTCCCATATTCAGAAAATGCATTGGAGATAAAGCGGCGGAGCCCTTTGACGGTAATGCTGCCCTTCACTGAATACACCGGTTCGAACTCTTTCTCCCGGCTTCGATCACCAACATGGCATTCCGAGCCTGTAATGGTTTGGCGATGACGATCCCATTTTCCCGTTATCGTTACGGTTTCGCCTATCGCAAGCTTCGGCTTCAGATAAGGCTGGTTAAAAAAAATGACATTTATTAAATATCTCCCAGTCAAAACTTTAATCGTGAGCCTGGATTTTTTCTTTCCGAAGTACCCTAACGTGGGTACTGTATGAACTTTGCCTTCTACAGTAACCCGTTCATCATGCTCGACCGTTTCTAAATCCCTCAACCGGTAATCTTCATAGCGATATGGGAGGTGCTCAAGGAGATCCGCGACGGTATGGATCTCCATTTCCCCCAAAGCTGCTGCCGTTTCGGACCCAATGCCTTTTACTGCGGTAATGGGTTCGCGTAACGTCGAGTTCACTTCTTATTTAGCGGTAAGCCAAAGATTTTCGCTTCCAACTCCCGCCCAGTCGGTGTAGCCGCTAAACCTCCTTGTGCAGTTTCCCTAAGAGCAGATGGCATCGTTTGCCCGATTTTATACATCGCATCAATTACTTCATCACACGGTATGCGGCTTGTGATACCCGCTAAAGCCATATCTGCTGCAACCATGGCATTGGCTGCACCCATGGCATTACGCTTCACACAAGGCACCTCCACAAGCCCAGCAACAGGATCACACACAAGACCAAGCATGTTCTTTAATGTGATTGCCATCGCTTCTGCACTTTGTGCCGGTG
This sequence comes from Peribacillus sp. 05N428, assembly GCF_056397085.1. Lineage (NCBI taxonomy): Bacteria > Bacillati > Bacillota > Bacilli > Caryophanales > Bacillaceae > Peribacillus > Peribacillus sp. 05N428. Next base: position 157,331 of record NZ_JBFTMS010000011.1, read on the forward strand.
TCCCTCCTGCCATTTCAACGATGGCTGCCGCCGCCATACCCGAAGCAGAACCGACCTCCGCCTGACAGCCCCCTGCGGCTCCAGAGATAGAAGCATTATTCGCTACTACAAAACCAAACGCCCCTGCTGTAAATAGGAACTCAATTTTCTGTTCCCGATTCGGTTTTAATTTATTTTGCAAAGCGAAAAGGGTACCAGGCACAACACCAGCAGATCCCGCAGTCGGTGTCGCACAAATCGTTCCCATGGCTGCGTTCACTTCGTTTGTTGCCACGGCTTTGCTTACAGCATCCAACAGGAGTTCACCGGATAAGGAGTTTCCGGATTTAATATAATTCTGAAGAAGGACTGCATCCCCTCCCGTCAGGCCGGAAACGGACCGTACACCTTGAAGTCCTTTTTCAACTGCCTGTTCCATTACATCCAGATTGACTCCCATCTGGCGAATGATTTCTTCACGGCTTTTTCCCGTTACTTCCATTTCCTGCTCTATCATCAGCGTTGAAATTTTTTTCTGCTTTGATTCAGCTAATTCTACTAATTCCGCTACATTTCGAAACATGATTTCTTCTCCTTCCTAAGTGGAAACGATTGCTCTATCAATCCACAATCCTTGCTACTTGAGTGATATTGGGGAGTGCTGTAATTTCAGCTATGACGTGATCCTCCAGGTTTTGGTCCACTTCAATCGTCATCAAGGCCATCTGCCCTTTCTCTTTTCGGGAGACTTCCATTTGGCCAATATTGATTTGATGCTTGGCTAATATGTTTGAAACATTGGCAATGGCACCAAATCGATCATCATGAACGACGAGTATGGCAGGGTTATGCCCGGACAACCTCAATTTAAACCCGTTCAATTCGACGATTTCGATCTTTCCCCCGCCTATCGATATTCCGACAAGTTCCAGTTCACCATCATCATCACCAACTGTTATTTTTGCTGTATTGGGATGTTCCGGTACTGCCTCTTCTTCTCGAAATGTAATTTTCATTTTCTTTTTGCGTGCTATTTCCAGCGATTCTTTGATTCTCTCATCAAATGTATCAAAATCAAGCAAACCTCCTACAATGGCTACATCCGTTCCATGGCCTTTATAGGTTTTGGCAAACGATCCGTAAAAAGAAATATGGGCCCATTTTGGTTCCCGGTCGAATAAATTCCTGGCAACCCTACCGATCCTTGCAGCTCCTGCTGTATGGGAACTAGAGGGGCCGATCATAACAGGACCAATTATATCGAATACACTTCTAAATTTCATGATTAGCTCCTCCTTCTATTCACTTGGAGTCAGTTTAATAATAAAGCCTGATATATTGTAATTACAATTATGCTGTCCGTAATCCTTCTTTTCATAAAAATAAAGGCTCTTTTCTTAAAGATTGTTGTTTTTAAAACGAAACTATTTAAGGTTGATTGGAGCGGAAGTGCGAGACTCCTGCGGGAGCAGCGGGACAGGTGAGACCCCACAGGCGTTTACGCCGAGGAGGCTCACCGCCCGCCCCGCGGAAAGCGAGCATCTGGA